>DAOTYC010000001.1:0-8104 GCA_034435095.1 Anaerolineae bacterium
CGACGGCTTCGAGCAGGCCCTCAAGGACGCCAAGGCCGACAACCTCAAGATCATCCAGGCGCCCATGAACTGGAACGCCGACCAGGCCCTGGCCGCCACCGAGGACGCCTTCTCGCCGACCCGAACATCTGGGCGGTGCAGATGCCCCACGACGGCTCACTCGAAGCGGTCATGACCGCCCTCAAAGGTGCCAACCGCTACTTCAAGGTCGGTGAGCCGGGCCATGTCGTCACCTGCGCCATTGACGGCTCAGAACCGGGCTACCTGGCCACCAAAGACGGCTACAACGACGCCCTGGCCGTCCTGCCGCTGTTCGACGTGGGCCGCGGCGCGCTGGAGGCCGCCATCAAGGTAGCGAAGGGACAGAAGCTGGAGATCACCGATCAGCGTTTCCCCGGCACGCTCTACACCTGGGAGAACATCGAAGCCAACAAGGACAAGGTCTGGGGAGTGGCGCCGCTTGAGTAAAGCACTGAAGGGCACACCACAACAACACTCAACATCTGGGCTTGCCGCGCATCGCTTTCAGTCAGCGGCGCGGCAAGCCGCCCACGCGCTCAGCAAGACTTCGATCATTCCGATTCTGGTCCCGCTGTGCATTTTCTTTGCCGTCCTTTCGCCATCCTTCGCCACGCCACGCAACATCCGCGCCATCCTGGCCGTGTCTGCGGTGGTGACCGCAGCAGCGACCGGCGAGACACTGGTGTTGTTCACCGGCGGGATTGACCTGTCGGTGGCGACAGTGGTGAGTTGTAGCGCGGTGGTGGCCGCGGCGCTGACCGGGCCAACAGGCGACCCTATGATGGCCGTAGCCATCTGCCTGTTGATTGGCCTGGCTTTCGGCCTGGTCAACGGCTTGGCCGTCGGCTGGCTGCGGCTGACGCCCTTCGTGCTCACGCTCGGTACTCACCTGGTGGCACGGGGCATCGCCTTCACCGTGTCGCAAGGCATCGCTCTGCGCGCCCCGCCAGCCCTGGGCGACCTCGGCCGGACGGACGTGCTGGGCATCCCGGTCATCGCCCTCATCGCCATAGCGGTCCTCGTCTTGTTTGGCTTTTTGGCCGACCAAACGACTTGGGGACGTTATGTCTACTTATTGGGCAGCAATGAAGCAGCGGCCCGCTATGCAGGCGTCCGCTGTGAACTGATCAAGGCCTCGGTCTACGTGATCACCGGTTTTCTGGGCGGGCTGGCCGGCGCGCTTTCGTTGGCTAACCTGGCCGTGGGCCTGCCCGGCGTGGGCGACACCATCCTGCTGACCATCATCGGCGGCGTTATCGTCGGCGGCACAAGCCTGTTCGGCGGCGAGGGTTCGATGTGGCGCACGGCCTTAGGCGTGCTGCTGCTCACCACACTGACCAACGGCCTGAACCTGTTGGGCTTCCCGTTCTACGATCAGCTCGTGGCTCAGGGCCTCGTCATTTTGCTCGGCACCGGCCTGATCGTGCGTCTGGGGCGAGGGACCCGCCGCGACTGAAATCACCAATAGACGCAGACGGACATTGATAAACCTGAACCCGTGTGCGCCGGTGTCCATCAGTGGTTTCATGACAGACGGAGGTTGAACATGCAATTGCTGGCAAACAAAATTAGCCTGATCACCGGGGCGGCGCAGGGCATCGGACAGGCCATCGCCCAGGCTTACGCCGAACACGGCGCGCACGTGGTCGTGGCCGATATAGATGGCCCTAAAGCGCAGGCGGTCGCCGACGCCATCAATGCCGCCGGCTGGCCGAGAGCCATCGCCGTGGCCATGGACGTCAGCGAGCCACAGGATGTGGAGCGGGCCATGGCGGCCACGGTTGCCGAATTCGGTCGCCTCGACATCCTGGTCAACAATGCCGCCATCTTGCGGGCGAACTACATCGTTGACTGCCCGCTGGAAGAATGGCGAGCTATCTTCCGCGTGAACATGGAGGGGACGTTTCTGTGCTCACAGGCCGCCGCACGCCAGATGATCGCCCAGGGACAGGGAGGCTGCATCATTAACATTGCTTCGGCTTCGGCGCGCAAGGCCGACCCCAAACACGCCGCCTATTCTTCGTCAAAGGCGGCCATCGTCTGCTTCACGCGCATCCTCGCGCTGGAACTGGGGCCATACGGCATCCGCGCCAACGCTATCCTGCCCGGCGCCACCGAGACCGACATGCTGCGCAAGGTGTTCGACGAAGTGCCGGGCATACGCGAAGTGCTCATCGGGCGGACGGTGCTGGGCAAGCTGGGGCAGCCGCGCGATCAGGCCAACGCCGCCGTCTTCCTGGCCTCGGATATGGCCAGCCACATCACCGGCGAACATCTCATCGTCTCCGGCGGCGAGTTCATGAATGCGTAGCCAGGCAGGACTTGCAGCATCGTGTAAATCCTGTCATCCTGGAAAACACAATTCTTGGCATCCAGGCCGCCAATGTGGTAAAATCACCATGCAATTGTCCAATGGCCCTACGTGGTTCATTGGGAATCTGAACGTTCACGGAGACAGGAGTATGACTCGACTTTTGGAAAAGGCCTTCCACGAAGCGTCCAAACTGCCAGAAGAAGAACAGGACGCGCTTGCCAATTGGATATTTGAGGAGATCGCCAGCGAGCGGCGGTGGGAGATACAGTTCGGTGGTTCACAGGAGGCACTAGCCAGGCTGGCCCGCGAAGCTCTGGCAGAATACGAAGCGGGGCAGACCGAGCCCCTGGACCCCGACAGGCTGTGAAGTCCCACACGACTGGGCAGTTTCGGGAGATGTTCAAACGGCTTCCCGAACAGGTCCGACGTCGCGCCAGGGAAGCTTACCGAAAGTTTGAGCAAGACCCATTCCATCCAAGTCTACATTTCAAGAGGGTTCATTCCTCGCTACCGGTCTATTCTGTGCGTATCGGCATTGGTTACCGCGCTGTCGGCATCCGCAAGGATAGCGAGATGATCTGGTTTTGGATCGGGTCTCACGAAGATTATGATCGTTTGCTCTCGGATGGATAGGAACCAGCCGCCGCCCAGTACCTCCAGTTACGAAAGGCGCGCCCCTCACGGATATCGCAGCTCGAGCTCATACATCGCCAGCACGTTTTCCAACGGCGTGTCGGGCTGGATGTGGTGCGAGCTGGCCAGGATGTAGCCGCCCCGTTCGCCCAACACCCTGACCCGCGCGCGGACCTCAGCGCGCACATCGTCCGGCGTGCCATGGGGCAAGGTCTCGATGATGTCAATGCCGCCGTGGAAGCTCAGCCGGTCGCCGAACTCCCGTTTCAGTTGCGCCGGGTCCATGCCACTGGCGCTGACCTGAATGGGGTTCAGCACTTCGACGCCCATGTCAATGAGGTCAGGAATCAAGGGATAGACCGCGCCGTCGCAATGATACATCACCGGCTTACCATACGATCGAGCCACTTCGATCAGCCGCTCGTGGCGCGGACGAATGTAGCGGCTCCACATCCGCTTGGAGACCAACAGCGACTCCTGCGTCGCCACATCGTCATAGAAATAGACCATGTCCAGGCGGTCGCCCGCCAGCTCGATGGCCCGTCGGGTCAGTTCCACATAGACATCGGTCAGCCGGTCCATGATGTAGAGCGGCACGTCCGGGTCCATGGCCAGGTCCATCAGGAACTTTTCCAGGCCATAGAGTTGCCAGGCCACCTCGAAGACCGACCCAATCCGAAAGCGCAGATGATATTCCTCATGCTCGTCGAGCTGCCGGATGACCTCCGGCAGAGGATGCAGGTCCCACCAATCGGGTTCTGGCCAGGGATACGACCGCACGCTTTCGAGCGTGGCCCCCTCCAGCGGCCAACCGGCCAGCGCTTCATACGCGCCCGTGGGAACGTGTTCGTGGCGGAAGTGACGGCCCCACACGTCAAAGACATCGCCATCGGGCGTATATTGTCGCCACATGCGGTTGGGCAGCGACCGGCTCAGCGCATCCCACCAACTGACCCGCGCGCCGCGTTTCAGGATGGATTCTGGTGGGGCGCAGAACTGGTCGTAGGACAGCGTGCGCATGTCAATGGCCAGAGCACGCATCACCCCCTCCCACAGCGGGTCAAAGTATTCGGAGTGACCGGTCGAATTAAGGACCGGCCGGAAGTGGTCAACCAGTTTGCCCCAGATTTCCGGCGTCGCCAGGAAGTCGGCCGGCACACGGTCAGGGGTTTCGTGCCTGAGAGCTATCTTGACCCGCTCTCGAGGCGTGATTTTGAGGTCCACGGGCGGCATCCTTTCCGGTCAAGAGCCCTTCATCTGCGCGATACGTCTACGATAGGCCTCCGGCACATTCAGGCCGGGCCTGGCAAACCAGACCGGCGCGTCAACGCCAGAATACAGCAAGATGTTGCCCCACGGGTCAAAGGCGCCCGTGCGCACGATGACCTTCGCCTCGGCCGCCGATTCGCTGAGGATCTGGGCGTGCGGGATCGGCACGTGCTCGCTGGTGGCGAAGAGCCGTTTCACTTTTTCGTATAAAGGCGGATTGTTCTCCACCATCTCGGCGGCGTAAGAGACCTTCTCCACTATCAGCTCCTGCGCCACGGCGGCCAGGACGGTCTCCAGGTCTGGCACATCCTGCACCAGGGCCAGGTCAATGCGCCAGGCGTCGGTCGGGATGGGGAACCCGGCGTCACACACGATCATCAGGTCGCCATGCCCCATCGAAGCGATGGCGTAGCTCAGCTCAGAATTCAGAATTTTCCCCTTCTTCATTGTTCATCTCCTCAAGATTTATGTCTAAGGCAAACGCCTACAGGTATCGCTCTGCATACAGTCGGTCTACTGCTTCACGGCTGCCCAACGACGGGATGACGCCCAAACGGGTGCAGGCAATCGCTCCGGCGCACGTGGCATATTTCACGGCCTCAAGGAGGGGCATGCCTTCGGCCAGGGCCACGGCCAGGCCGGCGTTGAACGCATCGCCGGCGCCGGTGGTGTCGCACACATCAACGCTCACGCCCGGCACTTCTACCATCTCGTCAGCGGTCAGGACCAACGCCCCGTGCTCTCCCCTGGTGACAATCAGCACACCAGAGCTGCGCTGACGCAGCTCGCGGGCCAGGTCGGCTGTGGGCGTCGGGTCGTCCGGGGCCAACCCCATCAAGATACGCAGCTCGGTCTCATTGGGGGTCAGGTAATCAATCTGGCGAAGGACATCGTCGTCGAGCCTCGACGCCGGCGCCGGATTGAGAATGGTGCGAACGCCATGTTTCTTCCCCAGCGACATGGCGCGGGCCGCCGCTGCGACCGGGATCTCCAGCACAGACATCACGATCGAGCTGCGGGCAATCTGCGGCTCGATGCCATCAACCCACGCTGCGTCCATCAGGTTGTTGGCGCCCATATCGAGGATGATGCCATTTTCGCCTTTGTGGTTCAGGATGATGAACCCGACGCCGGTCGCCCGGGCTGGTGTCCTCTGCAGGTACCGGGTATTGACCCCCTCGCGGCGATACAGGTCAACGGCAATATCGCCCAGCCTGTCTTCGCCAATGATGGCGGCGAAATACGACTCCGCCCCCAGTCGGGCCACGCCCACCGCCTGATTGGAGCCCTTGCCGCCCGGCCCCATATCGAAGTCCGAGCCGAACAGCGTCTCACCAAAGACAGGCATTCGCGAGGTGCGTATGGTCATGCCCACCGCAAAACTCCCCACAACGGTAATGACCGGTCTGTTCACTGCTGGTTTTCCCCCTCGTACAAATGAATTTCCTGTCCCATGGCGCAGGCCAGGATGTCCTCTTCCGTAGCATCGCACTGCAAGAAATCGCCGGTGAGCCGGCCATTGTGCATCGCCAGGATGCGGTCGCATTGGGTCAGCAATTCAGGTAACTCCGATGACACAATGAGAATAGCGACGCCCTCTGCAGCCAGGTTATGCAGAATGTTGTAAATCTCGGCCTTGGCCCCCACGTCAATGCCGCGCGTCGGTTCGTGCAGCAGGAGCACGGCGGGGTGAGTGGCCAGGGCGCGAGCGATGATCGTCTTTTGCTGATTGCCTCCGCTGAGCGTCATCATTTTCTGCGTCAGCGACCCGATGCGGATATCCAGCGACTTTACGTATTCCTCGGCGCGTGTCCGAATGGCGCCACGGTCGAGAAAACCGGCCCGGCTGACGCTGGTCAGATCAGAGGCCGTCACATTGTCCTGGACGCTCATCAACAGCAACGCGCCTTTGCCGCGACGGTCCGCCGGGATCAGGGTCACGCCCTCGCGGATGGCTTTGTCGGGCGATGAAATCGCCACCACCTCACCGTTAATCAGAATTTCGCCCGTGTATCGGCGCAGCCCGAAACAACAGTCAACCAGCTCATCCTTGCCCGAATCAGGCAGGCCGGCAATGCCAACGATTTCGCCGGCCCGCACGCAGAACGATACCCCGCGCAGGGCTTTGCCGCTGTGCAGGTCGCGCACTTCGAACTTCACGTCGCCCGGCTCAGCAGCCCCACCAGAGCGCCGAAAGGCCTCATCTATCGACCGCCCGACCATTTTGGTGATGATCTGTCGGACCGTGGCCCCGGCCGCGGGCAGAGTGTCGATCAGCTTGCCATCGCGCAGCACGGTGAGGCGGTCGGCGATTCTCAATACTTCTTCCAGGCGGTGGGAGACATAGAGGATGGCAACATTTTTCTCCCGCAGCTGCTGAAGAATCGAGAAGAGATGCTCCGTCTCTTCCTGGGTAAGCGCAGAGTTCGGCTCGTCCAAAATCAGGATTTTGGCGTTGATCGAAATGGCCTTGGCGATTTCGACCAATTGCTGCTGGGCAATCGTCAACTGTCCGGCTGGCCGCGACAGATCAATATGCGCCATGCCAAGCTGGTTCAAAACTTGTCGCGCGGTCTGCTCAAATTCGCTCCGTCGCACAAAGCTCATGGCCGGCCTGACGCTGGCCACGTGCAGCGAGATGTTCTCGGCCACGCTGAGGTTCGGGCACAGAGCCAACTCCTGGTAGACCACGCTGATACCCATCTGCTGCGACACGTGCGGATTGGGAATGTGAACTTCCCTGCCTTCGTATATGAGCCGGCCACCATCTGGCTGGAGCTCACCGGCCAGGATGTTCATGAGCGTGGTCTTGCCCGCGCCGTTCTCACCGACGACGGCGTGAATCTCGCCTGGGTAAACCTCCAGGCTGACATCCGACAACGCCTGGACGCCCGGAAATCGCTTGCTGATGTTTTCCAACTGAACTATGGGCGAAACCGTTGTGTCCATCCTGTCAACCCTGTCTTTCTCTCAAATCCATTGCCATATCATGAGATCGGTACATCTCTCGCCCGCTGGAAATGCACCCGCCTGCACCTACAACGTCTGTAATAAGCAGAAGCCCTCGACCTGCCAGGCCCGGCGGACCTGGCAGGTCTCAGGGAAATTGGCTCACTTCTTAGGCATGTACTCTTCCCAGTTGGTCTTGTCAATGCGGGCGATGCCGGTGTCCACGCTCGAAATCGGCTTGCCGTTCAGGAAGTCAACCAGCATCCGCACCGCCTCATACGTCTGCCGCGGCGGGTCCTGGCTGAAGCTCGCCTGCACGTACCCTTCCTTGATCAACTCCAGCGTCGTCGGCACTTCGTCAAACCCAACCACCGTCACCTGGCCACCCAGATTGTTCCGCTTCACATATTCGCCCGCCGGCGATACCGAACAACACTCCAGCGACAACACCCCCTTCACCGTCGGGTTCGCCTGCATCGCATTCTCTATCGCCGCGTATATCTCCTGCGGCTCCGTCCCCGTGTTCACCGTCTGCAATACCTTGATGCCCGGATACTCCGCAAAAGCCTTCCGCGCGCCCGTCTCCCGGTCTATTGACCACTGCGCCGCCGCATCCAGCGTGGTGATGATCACATCCCCCTCACCACCAATCAGCTCCGCCAACGCCTTCGCCGCATTGTACCCCGATTGCACCAGGTCCTGCCCGGCAAACGCCAGTCGCTTGCTGTCCGGATTGTCCGTGTTGAACGTCACCACCGGAATCCCCTGCTCGATGAAGCGGTCAATCACCGGCGCCAACGCTCCCGTGCTCACCGACGAAATCGCCAGACCATCAACGCCCGCCTCCACCAGACTCTCCAACTCGGCTATCTGCGCCTCAGCGTCCGGCCCAACCGGCCCCACCAACACCGCGTCAAC
>DAOTYC010000002.1:0-28037 GCA_034435095.1 Anaerolineae bacterium
CCGGCTGCTTCGAGCTTGGACTTGAGCACCTGCGCCGGCATCTGGCCGGCCGTTGTCGCAACGCAAACCAAATTACCACGTTGGCGGGACTTCTTAACAATCATCGTTTTCTCCTCGTTGAAACCCTGCCATCCTGAGACCCGAACGTCTCGCTCTGAGACACTCTGCCTCGACCTGTCAGTTGGTTTCTATCAGTATAACATACCTTGTAGTCGCAGCCCAAATGAGCGCAAAAACTTGCCTCCACCAAGGAGTTGTGATATAATGTTGATATATCAGTGACGACTCTTTTTCAGACCAATGGAGGTGACATGATGGGTGAAATGAGACGAATCATGGTGACCGGCGCGGCAGGCCAGATTGGCTCGGAGCTGACTTTGGCTTTGCGGGAACGCTACGGAGCCGAGAATGTATTGGCGACCGGCCACACCACAAAGCCCAGCGAGAAGTTGCTCAGCTCAGGACCGTTCGAGTACATTGACGTTGCTTGCCGCGAGACCATCGAGCATGTGGTCAAGAAGTACAACATTGACACCATTTATCATCTCTCAGCTATTCTCTCCGCTGTTGGCGAACAAAAGCCCCAGCTCTGCTGGCAGGTGAACATCAATGGCCTGCACAACATCCTCGAAATTGCCAGAGAACGAAACCTCACGCGAGTCTTCTGTCCCAGCTCCATCGCGGTTTTCGGCCCCGAGGCGCCGCGCGACAACACTCCTCAAGAGACCATCCTTCTGCCCAAAACCATGTATGGCATTACCAAAGTCGCCGGGGAGCTCCTGTGCAATTACTATGTAAAGAAATATGGCCTCGATGTGCGCGGGGTGCGTTATCCGGGTATCATCAGCGCTGAAACGCCGCCCGGCGGCGGGACAACAGACTACGCGGTCGCCATCTACTACGCCGCCATCAAGGAGAAGAAATACACGTGTTTTGTCCGTGAAGATACGGTGCTGCCCATGATGTATATGCCTGACTGTATCAAAGCCTCTATTGACCTGATGGAAGCGGACTTCAGCCGGCTCAAACATCACGCCGATTTCAACGTCGCGGCCATGAGTTTCAGTGCGGGTGAGTTGGCAGCGGAGATCAAGAAACACATTCCCGAGCTGGTCGTGGATTACCAGCCCGACTTCCGGCAGGCCATCGCCGACTCCTGGCCACGCTCGCTCGACGACAGCGCCGCCCGCGAAGAGTGGGGCTGGCAACCCAGCTATGACCTGGCAGCGATGACGGTAGACATGTTGGACAAACTCGGCAAGCGACACGCCGCGGGCCTCTTGTGAAATGGCTGATTAGCCTCGATGGGCACAGATGAACACAAGTTTTTGTCTGCCAGTGTCCCCCTGGGGTGTCAGATTCCAATCGGGTGATAATCGCCCAGGTTCGTGCCCACCATACGCGCGCTGCGAATCCAGGGATGGTCAAGCGGGACCGTGCGCACTTTGCCAGCCACTTGCTCCAAAGGCACAGGTGTACAATCCCTGCCCTTGACCGCAACCATAACGCCAAAGACGCCTTCGTTCGCCAGTTCCGCAGCTTTGACGCCGAGCTGGGTCGCCAGCAGGCGGTCTGTCGGCGAAGGCGTCCCGCCACGTTGCAGGTGGCCCAACGCCGTCACACGAGTCTCCAAACCAGATACCTCCTGCAACCGCATAGCCAGTTGCACGCTGACGCTCTGCATCGGGTAGGGTGCATCAGGCGGTGGGTGTTTGTCCTTCTTCTCCTTCTTGGCTCTGTTCGCCTTCTCATCGGTTCCCGCCAGGGTGTTAAGCAAGGCGGTTTCGTGGTCAATGGCGCCTTCGGCAATGGCTACAATGCTGAAGCGTTTCCCGCGGCGGTTTCTGTTTACCAGCGCCTCACAGATGGAATCCAGATGGTATGGGATCTCCGGGATGAGTATGACGTCGGCTCCGCCAGCCACTCCAGCGCCTAAAGCCAACCACCCAGCGTTGTGTCCCATGATTTCCACGACCATGACGCGATGGTGACTGTCGGCGGTGGTATGCAGTCGGTCGATGGCTTCGGCAGCGATGCTCATCGCCGTATCGAAGCCAAAGGTGACGTCTGTTTCAGCCACATCATTGTCAATGGTTTTGGGCAGGGTGATCACGTTCACGCCTGCTTGCATCAAGCGATAGGCATTCTTCTGTGTGCCTCCACCGCCCAGACAGACAAGTGCGTCCAGATGGTGCCGTTTATAATTGTCAACGGCAACGCTGACCATATCCATGTATCCGCCCGAACCGACAGGCATCCGGTGTGGTTTGTCCCGACTGGTGCCAAGAATGGTCCCGCCCAGCGCAATGATGCCAGACAATGCCTCACCCTCCAGCCGCACGGTCCGATTTTCCACCAGCCCACGGAAGCCATCCTGAAAGCCGATCACTTCCATGTTGTAATAATCTCTGGCCGCCTTACCCACTGCGCGGATGGCCGCGTTCAGGCCTGGGCAGTCTCCCCCTGAAGTCAAAATACCGATCGCTTTGCGTGGCATAATGCAACTCCTTTCTATGCCTGCCAAATCGTCTGACGAGCACCTTGCAGGTTCGTGCGTTGTCATTGTACTCCAGACCGGCGTGTGTGTCCACATGTGCAGTGCGCGGGGGCGTCCGGAAATTTCCACCGAAAATGGTGCAATACCACTTTGGCCCAGATCAGGGCCCCGTGTTATAATGTCCAAACAATGTGGCATAAAAGACGAGAAGGAGGTCCTCCGTCGGATTTGGCGCGCCCCGCTGGCTCTCGTGAATGGCTGGGGACGATGCTCGGTATCCTGGCCATTGTGTTCTGGAGCACGACCATCGCTTTCGGGCGGCGACTGACCGAAGAAATAGGCGTCTGGACGGCGACTTCAGCGGCGTTCATGATGGGTGGCATGATCAGTTGCGTGTTCTGGAGCGCACGATATGGGACACCCCGGGCTTTGCTCCGCCACCGCCCGACCTATCTTTTCGGCAGCGGGGGCCTGTTCGTCGCGTACATCATCTGCCTGTACGGCGCGATTGGCCTGGCAACCAATCGCCAGCAGGTGCTCGAAGTCGGAGTGCTCAATTATTTGTGGCCCGCGTCGGTGTTGGTCTTCTCCATTCCCCTCCAGGGATTCAAACCACGACCTGGGCTGTGGATCGGCATCCTCCTGGCAATAACTGGCGCAGTACTGGCACTGGCCCAACAGGGCGACCTGTCGTGGGCCAGTTGGCAGCGCAATCTTGTGACCGCGCCGCTGCCGTATGTGCTCGCCGTGTGTGGCGCGTTGGCCTGGGCGCTGTATTCGAACCTCAGCCGAAGGTTTGGTCCGACCGACGGCGTCGGCGCGCAACCCGTTTTCGTCCTGGCGACCGCTGCGGTTTTGTTGTTGTTGCGTAGCATGGCCCACGAAAACTCACGCTGGACCACAGAAACGCTTCTGCTGCTGGCCTATAACAGCATTTTCCCGGTCACTTTAGCCTACGCCTTTTGGGACTATGCCATGCGTACCGGGAAGATTGTGCTGCTGGCCTCCCTGTCCTATCTCATACCCATCCTGTCCACTGGCATCAGCGCGATGTTCTTGCGCCTGACGCCGGGCGTTACGTTGTGGGTCGCTTGCGTTCTGGTCATTGGTGGAGCAATGGTGTGTCGGCTCTCTTTGCGCGAGCACTGAACGATTCGCCAGCAGGGGCACCCGAAATTTGAAAGAGCAGATGCTTACGCCGTTTTCGATAGCCGCCGAACCGGGCTGGCCGTCATTCTGAACGAAGCGAAGAATCTCGTTGTACATCGTGGAATGAGATGCTTCGCCTTCGGCTCAGCATGACGCAGCCGAGGCTTCTACTAACTCGCCTAAAATTCCGGACGCACCCTTCTGTCACTTATGATTCTGGTGTTGATGAGAGGCTGTGGTATAATCCTGTAGTGACAAAAATTACTGGGCCGTTCACATACGACGATCACAATGGCCTTGCTTCGTCGAGCCGGACAGCCGAGAAAGAGAGGAACCAAGATACCAAGATAATGAAAACCTTGATTATTTCGCTCGTCGCACTATTGTTGGGCTTCTTGTTGGCCATGCACCCTGCGAATGCTCAAACCTGTCGGCCCGGTGTCAGTTTTGTTGCTGATGTAACTGTCCCAGACGATACGGTGTATCAGCCGGGTTCGCCGTTTCAGAAAATCTGGAAACTGCGCAATTCCGGGACTTGCGAATGGAATGACAACTACGGCGTTGTTTTCGTTGGAGGCGACCCGTTGAGCGCGGAGTCGCCTCAGGTGTTGGGACGCACCATCGCTGTTGGCGAGACCGCCGACATTGGGGTAGTGATGCGTGCGCCAGCGCAGCCAGGCGTCTACACCAGCCACTGGCAGATGCAGGATGATACCGGCAAGCGGTTTGGAGATCCTTTCTATGTCCGCATTCAGGTAAAAACAATCCAGGAGCCTGTGGCCGAGATCACGGCGCCGAAATCCGGGGCAACTATAGCCGGCCAGGTGCCGATCATCGGCTCGGCTGTCCATCCTGCGTTCGATTACTACAAACTCGAAGCTGGGCCGGGCGATAACCCAACCGACGATCAGATGGCCCTGATAACCCCTCTACTCCACGACCAGGTGCTGAAAGGCCAGCTTGCTGTCTGGGATACGACCGCGCTTGGCGATGGCCGATACTCATTGCGCCTACGGGTCGTTCAACTAGATGGCAACTATCAGGAGTTCTGGGTGCCAAATCTGACCATTAACAACACCGCTCCACCCACCCCAACAAGACGGCCGCCGACTGCCACGCCAACTGAACAGGTGATGGAAACGACCATTGCGTTGCCTGTTGAAACGGCCACGCCTGAGCCCGAAGACCTGGGCTTTAGTGGGGGGCTGGTCAGGCAGACCCCTGTGCAAATGGCTACCGAACTTCCAACGCTTGCGCCGCTGCCGACGGCGACCTTCACTCCATTGCCGACCAGCACGCCTACCCCGCTGCCGACGGCGACGTTCACTCCATCGCCAACCAATACGTCCACCCCGCTGCCGACAGCGACGTCCACTGTGCCACCCACGGCGGCCACTCTGCCGGTAGAGCCAGCCGCCATCCCGCCGGTCACGGCGCTGTTCGAAAACAGCGATTGGGGGATTACCTTCCTTTACCCCGAAGGCTGGAACATCGAAGACCAATCGGACGAGTCCTTCCTCGGTGTCTATGGTGGTGGATCGGTAGAGGCCTTGACCATGTTCAGTGGCGGTGATTTTCCGGGCGAGATCACGGAGGCTGTCTTCATGGTCGTGGGTGGGCTGGCCACTGATTTGCCAGAAGAGGTGCCAACTCCCGACGCTACGGGTCATGTCCCCAGCTCCGCAGTTCTTGAGAGTTTCACTGTTATGTTGAGCGACTCGGCTGCCGCCTCAGATGTCAAGCTAACGCAGGCAGGTACAATCCAGCCGTTCAAAACCGCCGAGCTGGAAGGCTCTTTGGCCGAACTGGCCGTGGGAGATCAGAAAGGCAGGATGTACCTGGTTGCCTTCACCCCCGACGAGCGGGCGATGATCCTTGTCGTCGCCGTGCCTGAGGCGCAACGGCTGGCAGGCCGTAAGCTGGTTGAAGACATGGCTGCCTCCTTGCGCATCAAAACAAGGATCACAACGGCCGTTCCCCTTGCAACGGAAACTCCCCTCCCGCCAATGGTCAGCCCGACGCCTGTGATCACGCCAGCAGGCGGTGGCTTTGGCTTCACCCTGCCGACTGAGGAGGAAACGCCGACCGTGACACCTCCTTCCGCGCCTACGGCGATCTCAGCGGGCGGCGGCTTTGGCTTCACCCTGCCGACTGAGGAGGAAACGCCGACCGTGACACCTCCTTCCGCGCCTACGGCGATCTCAGCGGGCGGCGGCTTTGGCTTCACCACTGAGATGCCGCCTGCCACGCTTCTTAGCACACCGTTGGCGCCGCCCACAAAGGCGCCACCAAAACCCGGCGTTGGGTTGGAGGTCACCAGCTACAGCATCTATACGGATACATACGGGTACGTATTTGTGGTGGGCGAAGCGGCCAACGTCGGCTCAGTCCCCCTGCGGTCTCCAGAGATCACCTTGTCTCTTCTGGATGAGCAGGGGAATAAAGTGGGCGACGGAGGCTATAACATGATTTATCTCGACATCGTTCCGGTTGGCGATAAATACCCGTTTAGATTCTCGATTGATCAGGCCATCCAGGGTTGGAAAAACCTGGATTTCGAGGTGAAAGCAGAACCTTACGACCGAGAGAAATCCTACTTCAAAGTGCACGAAGCATTCCTGGTCCTCAACACGGTCGCTCACGATGCCCTGGACGAATACGATTCCTTCTCGCTGACCGGCAAAGTGAAAAACGTCGGCGATGTGGCGGCGGCCTCAGTGAGAGTGGCGGTGATTGCCTACGATGCCCGTGAGCAGGTGATTGACACCAATTCCATCATGCTGCCGATGGACGTCATCCTGCCGAATGAAGCTATACCGTTTGACATCAGCTTGTACGGGCTTGCCGAAACCCCATTCGCCTATGAGTTCATCGTGCAAGGTCGTGAGGAAACCAATCTGCCGGCCAAACAGGCCCAGACGCCCTTCCATGTCAAAAACTACGCGCATTACTCGGACAGTCTTGGCCGGCTGAATATCGTCGGCGAAGCGATCAACGACGGCACTGTTGTAGCGACGGCGATCAAGATTGTGGCAGCGATGCTGGACGAAAACGGCGATGTACTCGCGGTCAGCACGTCAAATTGGAACGGCCTGGAGCTGGTGCCGCCGGGCGGACAGTATCCCTTTGGGTTCCAGTTCGGCGATGAAGCAAAGGATTGGAAGCAGGTGGAGATTCACATCCAGGCCCAGCCCTATGACCCGGCGGCCACCTATTTCAAGCCGCACGGCGGCCTCAAACTGTTGGGCCTGTCTGGGGCAGTGCCGGAATCTAGCTGGGGTGGCTACAAGATCAGCGGCCAGGTGGTGAATGACGGAGATGCCGCAGCCAACTGGATCAAAATCGTAGCGATAGCTTACGATGCGAACGGCGCCGTGATCGATGTTGGAAGCGCCACGCCCAAATTGGACGGCGACCTCCAGCCGGGTGCCAGTGCACCCTTCGATCTGGAGTTTCATGGGCTCAAGAACGAGCCGGCCAGCTACCAGGCGTTCGTGGAAGGGCGGGAGGCCAAGCAGTAGCCGCTTTTAGAGCGGCTTCTTCTTGGGTATGCCAGGTCGGCGGGGGTACATCTCTGGCGTTCGGGCAACCTTGTTGATGACAACCAGGCTGCGCGGCTCAGCCAGGCCAGGAAGTTCGACGTCAAGCAGGTAACGCAACACGCCGCCGAGCAATTGGATGGCGCGTTGCGCGTTCATCACCTCTAGTTGGACGTCGTGTCCTTTTTGGGCGATGACACGCCCTCCTAGACAGCACAACGGCAGAGCATATTCAGCCAGGACAGGCAGTTCGGCCACCGCGCGGGCCAACGCCAGGTCGTACTGTTCCCGATGCTCAGGATGGTGGCCCACTACTTCGGCGCGGTCGTGGATGACCTGTACATCCTTGAGTCCAAGCAACGCAACGATATGCTGCAGGAAGGTCACCTTCTTGGCCGTCGCTTCCAGCAAGGTGAGCTTCAAGTGGGGGCAGACGATTTTCAGCGGAATTCCCGGAAAACCCGGCCCGCTTCCAATATCAATGGCTTTCAAATTGAGGGCTCGCACGGACTTGGGAATGCGTTTCCCAACGTCGCCGTGGGGCACGGCGGAGACATCTTTATCCAAGCCCATGGCCAGGAGACATGACAGAGAGTCCAGGAAATGTCGAATCTGAACCTGGTCTTCGCCGTGGATGGCCGTCAGGTTGAAACGGGCATTCCACTCTGCCAGCTCGCGCTGGTAGATGCGAAAGGCCTCTATCTCTTTTGGGGAAAGCGTCAGGCCGATTGACCGTGCGCCTTCGATGAGTGCTTTCACCGAACTGGTTGCTCCTTTCCCTCAAAGACAGGCATATTGATAGAGCGCGGGGTGAGGGCCAGGAAGAGTTGTGGCTGAGTTGACCCATTATACCACAGGTTTGTCGCAACCGAAACCTGCCGGGCAGTAAGGAAAGGGTATGTTGAGCATTTTGCCGCACAGCCGATTTTGGGCCAATATAGTATCAGGCGTGCTGTTGGTATGGATAATGGCTGGCAGCATGGTTTGGGCTGCCGATCCCTCGGCAAGCATAAGCCTGGCCTTCGTCGGGGATGTGATGTTGGGCCGCTGGATTGGGGAGCAGATTGAGCGATACGGGGATGACTACGCGCTCGGCCCGGTTTCGCCCTTGCTGCGCCGCGCGACCCTTGCCCATGGTAACCTGGAATCGCCGCTGACGACGGCGCCGTACCAGCGCACAGGTTACAATCTCATCGCCCGACCAGCCCGCATCGCCAGCCTGTTGCAAGCCGGCTTCGATGTAATGGCCCTGGCCAACAACCACGTAACCGATCATGGACCTGAGGGCATCCACGAGACGATCAGGACGTTGGAGGAGGCAGGCATCGGTCACGTCGGCGCCGGGGCCAATCTGGCCGATGCACGCCGTGCCTGGGTCGCGGAAGTCGGCTCGCTCAAGATAGCCTATCTGGCCTATGACAGCACCTGGGGCAGCATCCCGGCCACAGAAGATCGCGCCGGCAGCGTCCAGCCAGATAACCAGGTGATGGCCGACATCGCTCAGGCACGAGAAGCGGCCGATTTGGTCGTCGTATCCATTCATTGGGGGCAGGAGTACCACGACCTGCCCAACATGCAGCAGCAAAACTACGCTCGCGCCCTGGCCAGGGCCGGCGCGGACATTGTGGTAGGGCATCATCCCCATGTCGTTCAGCCGATCGCGTGGGTTGAGTCGCCGGGGCGCGACCGCCCCACCCTGGTGGCGTATAGCCTCGGCAATTTCATCTTCGACCAGGAGTTTTCCGCCAAGACTTCGGAAAGTGCACTGTTGTGGTGTGAAGTTTCCGCGCAGGGAATCTCGTCTGCCCGCCTGATCCCTCTGCACATCCGGCGCGGCCAGGTTCGGCCAGTCAACTCGTGGGCGGGGGAGCAGGTCTTGTTACGGCTTATGCCACGAGACGAGACACATTCACCACTCCGGGCCTTCTGCGTCGCCACCTTGCCCGACGGGCAGCGCGACTTTCAGCTCACCTGGTCGCTCGATTCAGAGCAGCCTGTCCGATCATCGCCATCGTTAGCAGACGCTGACGGCGACCACGTGATGGAAACGTTGGCCTTCGAGGACTATGGCCTGTGCGTCAGGCTCTCGCGTGGAAGCGCCGATTGGTGCACCTCGCCGCAGTGGCAGGTCGGCTCTGCCTTGCTGGAAGACGTAGACGGCGATGGGCTGGCCGAGCTGGTGACACGCGCCCAGCAAAACGAGGAGACCGCTCCAGCCTGGGGCGAATTCGTACAGGTTTGGGAATGGCGCGACGGTGGGTTCGGCGTGGTCTGGCGCAGCATTCCAGGAGACTACCGCGCTATCTGGACGGCGGACGTGGATGGCGATGGCATCCGCGACATTGGCGTAGGTGACAGGTGATGCAAAGAAGCAGGCGGAAACCAGTAAGCGGGCGCGTGCGGGCTGTGGTTATCTTTCTGGACCGCGCCATCATCTGGCTGGGCAGGCATTGGCTGTCGCTTTTCAACACGCTGGCCGGCATCTATGTTGGCCTGCCGTTGCTGGCGCCAGTGTTGGCGGCCTCGGGCGCCGCTGAACCGGCCCGCGCCATCTATTTCATCTACAGTTATCTGTGCCACCAGCAGCCGGCCAGGTCATTTTTCGTTCTCGGCTACCAGATGGCCTTCTGCCAACGCGACGTAGCTATTTATGGGGGTGTGTTCCTTGCTGGCCTGTGCTATGCACTCAGCGGGCGGACATGGCGACCGCTGTCTTGGTGGGGAGCGGCGCTATTGGTGCTGCCCGCGGTGATTGACGGCTCACTGCAGCTCTTCATGCCTTATGAGAGCAACTGGACGTTGCGATTGGTGACGGGCATACTGGCCGGCTTGGCCGCCGTGTGGTTTCTCTATCCACGCTTCCAACTGACATTCGTGCAGTTTGCCCGCCTGGCGGCCATGCAACTGGCGCGCGCCGGGGTAGACAGCGGCTACGACAGCTCGATTGGATAGACCTGTCCCTCTTGCGGGATTATCACCCGGACGCCCGCCAGGGCCTCAATCTCGTCGGCCAATCTGCGGATATCGGCGGGGGTTCGTCTGGGGTGCTGATGGACCGGCATGAGTTCATGAACTGCCGCCTGTTTCGCGGTCCGCGCGACGCCGCTCGAGTATGAGTGCCTCGAGCGCTCCACCTCGTCGTTCTGCGCTTCGGCATCGGTCAGCCATACTTCGTGCAACAGGAGTCTGACGCCTTGCACAAATTCTGCGGTGGCGTCGTCCACAACCGTGTCGGTAACATAAGCCAGCACATCGGCCACGCGAATGCCCACCGACCCACCAGGATGCTGTTGGGCGCGTAACCGGAGCGGCAGGCCACCAACCGTAAGGTTCTGACTCGTAGCCCGCACAACTTCGATTCGGGCGGGAAAGTCACCCAGCTTCAAGGAGAACAATGGAGGGCTGAAGAGCTTGCCAAAGGCGTCATCGGGCTCCGCTTGTACCAGAGGGTGCGCCGGCGCGTATATTCGCACAACCCCTCGTGTCCATACGCCCGGCAGATAGGATAAGCCGATGACATGATCCAGGTGATAATGCGACAGAATCACATTCAGGCAATCAAAAGGTCCCAGCAAATCAATGATTTGTGGTTCCAAAAGGCGGGCCACGCCGGTGCCAGCGTCCATGAGAATGGCTTCTTTGCCGGCGAGCAGCAGGAAACTCATCGTGTGTCTGCCCAACGACGGAATAAAGCCGTTCGTGCCTAGAGGCACAAGTTGTATAGCTGAAGGGCTGCTATTGACCATAAACGTCTCTACGATGCCTCAACCGCACAATGTCCACGGTTAAGCACAGGGAACGAAGCAATTCTTGTATGGCCTCAGACTTCCATGTTAGACACACAAAAACTCTTCCACCAGATCCACATCGACTTCTGTGTCGACACAGCCATCTTTGAGCAGATCAATGGTGATGACCACGGGCTCCCACCCATTGTCACTCAGGCTTTGGACTGCCTCTACACCCATGACCAGTTCCTTCGGGCAAGCGACAGCCACAATGCCTTTGGGTTTATGTCGTTTGAGATATTCTACCGCGATGGACCCGCCGGGCGCCACGCAAATCCCGCCCAGCCCCAGTTTTTCCGCCGTAGACACAATTCGGTTAATCGGGCAGAGCGAGTCGCATTTCTTGCATTTCAACCCGACCTCACGTTCGTAAGTAGCCTGGCAGTGCTCGCTGCGACGCAGACAATGGGGCAGCAAGAGGACACGGTCGGTAGGGCAAATGGCTTTCAACAGAGCCAATTTCGCCAGTTTTTCTGGAATATCCATAAGAGCTATACCCTGTTGGTCAGCAGACCTGCCTGATGAACTGTCCGCGTTCAGGCTTTCAAACCCGAACGGGACACTGCGACACGCTGAAGCGCAAACCAATCGGTTTGAGAACGGGCTTTGGCAAACGTTTCAGCGCGTCGTGGTCGCTTCACGATCGCCCTGGCAGAACGAAGCTCTGGCCTTGACGCAAGCCAGCTATTTCCAGCCCGGGTCGATTTCACTTAGCTTGACCGGCCGGTTTTCGCGGTAGGATTTCATTGCCGCATAGCCCATCACCACCGGCACACGTCCGTCCCAGCCGGTGACTGGCACCGGCTTATCTTCGGTGATGGCCACGACGAAATCTTTGATTTCGGCAATATAAGCCTCGGTGTAGCGCTCCACAAAGAAGAACAAGGGCAAGGAGGTACAGACTGCCTCGGCTGTGCTGATTTCCACCGAGTCCGGCTTGTTGTTGTGGACCAACGCTGCCCCTTTCGAGCCAAAGACTTCGACGCGCTGGTCATAGCCGTAGACTGCCTGACGGCTGTTGTCAATTGTACCGATTGAGCCGTTTCTGAAACGCAGCGTGATTACCGCCGTATCAACGTCGCCCGCCTCGCCGATGGCCGGATCGACCATGACGCCCGCGGCCGCGTAGATTTCATCAACCTCATCGCCCATCAGATAACGGGCCATGTCAAAATCATGGATGGTCATGTCCAGAAACATGCCACCGGAGACCTTGATATAGCTGAGCGGCGGGGGCTGAGGGTCGCGGCTGCTGATGCGCAGTATATGAGGCGTGCCCAGCTTGCCGCTCGCCACCAGGTCATGCACGCGCTTCATCGAGGGATCGAACCGGCGATTAAACCCAATTTGCAGTTTCACCCCGGCTTTTTCAACTGCGCTCAATGCCTTATCGATCCGCTCCAGGCTGAAATCAATAGGCTTCTCACAGAAGATGTGCTTGCCTGCCGCCGCCGACTCTTCGATGAACTGAGAGTGCGTATCGGTGCTGGAGCAAATGACCACCGCTTCAATGTTTTTGTCCTCGATGATCTTTCGAGGGTCGGTATAGTAAGCCGGAATATTGCAGGACTCCGCGCACTTTCGGGCCGCCTCCTCAAAAATATCGGCAATAGCCACCACTTCTACTTCTGGCACACGAAAACAGAGGTTCTCGGCATGAAGTTTGCCGATCCGACCGGCGCCGATGATGCCCACCTTGACTTTTGCAGCCATGCTTCTTGCTCCTCCCCTAAAGAGATAATAGTATCAACCCTGATGGGTGATTTTGACAACCAGAATTCGTCGTGTCGCGTACTTCACGATTTGGCCGTTTGTTGTTGTCGCTTCAAGACATTCGCCTCATAGATGCGACGGAAATGGTAGCCGTACACCGACATGGTAATAGCCAGCGCGAAGAGCTTCGGGCGGCGGAACAGCGTCCAAAAGAAAAGCCGCCAGTAATGGAAGCGTTCCGCACTCTTAATCCCGATCAGGTAAATAGACCTGAACAACGCTACGATGTGCTCAAATGAAATCGGGGTTCTGACATAAGGCGATGGGGTGATGTCCTTCAGCATAGTTTTCACCCGTTCGTAGTATCCGCGCGGCGAGTAAATCTCGCCTAACACCCGCCGGTAGCCCTCGGACAAGGTCTCCCAGTTCATTTTCGGGATGAAATTGATGCTGCTATCGCAGTTATCGCCGGTGATCGTGCCCAGCAACCGTCCTTCGCGCTTTAGCCTCTCGTAAAGCTGCGTGCCCGGCGGAGCCTGCAACAGACCGACCATGGCGGTGACGATGCCACTCTTCTGAATGAACTGGATTTGCTGCTCGAAAATCGAGAGGGGGTCGCTGTCGAACCCGACAATGAAGCCACCCGCGACCTGCAGGCCCTTCTGATGCAGACGCCTGATATTTTCGATCAGGTTTCGCCCCCGGTTCTGTCCTTTGCCGCATTCCGCCAGACTCTCTTCGTTCGGTGTTTCGATGCCCACGAAGATGGAATTAAAGCCCGCCTTGACCATCAAATCCAACAGCTCTTCGTCGTCGGCGATGTTGATCGAGACCTCTGTCATGAGCGACAGGCTCTTTTTGTCCTTACGCCACTCGATGATGGCCGGCAGAATCTCGCGTTTCAGTTTCTTCTTGTTGCCGATGAAGTTGTCGTCTACGAAAAAGATCGTCCCACTGCGCCAGCCAGCATCATAGATCGCTTGCAGCTCATTGATGACCTGTTCCGCGCTCTTGGTGCGAGGGATGTGTCCAAACAGCGCAGTGACGTTGCAGAAATCACAGTTGAACGGACACCCACGCGAGTACTGGATGTTTGCTGAGGAATACTGCTTCAGGTCCAGTAAGTCCCACCGCGGAGTAGGGGTCAGGCTCAGGTCGGCGAACTCGGTAGAGGTATACAGCCTCTTGGGCTGACCATTGGCCAGGTCGGCCAGAAAAGGCGGCAACGTAACTTCGGCTTCGTTCAGCACAAAATGGTCTATCTCTGGGAAGTCCTCATATTCGTATGTAAACAAAGGACCTCCGGCCACCGTCTTGACTCCGGCTGCCTTGCAGCGGGCCGCCACTTCTCTGGCCGAATCCCGCTGGATGATCATCGCACTGATGAAAGCATAATCGGCCCAGGCCAGGTCTTCGTCGGTCAGAGGCCTCACCGCCAGGTCGACCAGGCGAAGCTCCCAGTCGCCCGGCAACATGGCTGCCACGGTAATCAGCCCCAACGGCGGGCTGGCAGACTTCTTGGAAACGAACTTCAAAGCGTGCTTGAAACTCCAAAAAGTGTCGGGAAACTCCGGATAAATTAACAAAACTTTCATTCTTTCTTACATCCTCCTGGGACCTCATCCCATCACTCAGACAGGTTTCCGATTCGCTTGCACGCTTTCATTCTCACGCCCCAAGGGCGGCTTCGACTCCCACCAAAAGACAGAAATTTCCGCCAGTCTTTCGTTGGAGAGGGCTCTACATCGAAGATGCGTCTGTGACAATACTGAGAGAAGAATCAGGAACAGTGTGCTACAAACGTCTCTGGCACCATTTGCTCTAATTATAGTCGTTTCAGGCACAAAACGCAAAAAAGAAAGATGGGTGGAGATGCGACATGCGCATCTCCACCCATCGGGTCTCTGTCTCCGCGTTCACCTCACGGTGAACAATCGCCCGTCAGACCGACCGAAGACTTCGGGGAAATACATCTCGCTGGCGACGGTCGGAATGACCTGGTACTCGCCAGGGATATAAGCGCGGAAGGTGTAGACATATTGGTAGGTCCCCGCCGGCAGATAGTCGGCGAAGAGCACCACCTTATCGTCGCGCATCTCACTGCGGCTGTACCAGTTCCACCACCAGCGGTAGAACCAGCTCCACGGGTCACCTTTGTCCGTCAGGCGGGTCAGCGTAGGGTCTCGCTCCAGCAGGCTGGTCGTGCTCAGGCCGGTGTCGATTGCTTCTGCGCCGGCAGGCAACGGGTCTTCCACGACGACGTAGTAGCGGTCGTGGGGTGCGGTGATGGTCAGGCGCACCTGCACGACATCGCCCACCTGCGCTTCGTTGACCTCGGCGCATTTGTCGCCGAAACCGCAGCCGGGCAGCGTATATTCGCGGAACACAGAAATGCCACGGTCAACCGGCTCAATCTCTGCCACGGGCAGGTAGACCTTCAGATGCGCGGTATAGTACAGGCGGCCTGGCCCTTCGCCCCGGCTGATGGTCAGGCGGTTGCCCTGATCCTTCAGCAGTTCGGCGACCTGGACGGTCAGCCGGGCCTGCTCGCGAATGTTGGAATGATCCACCGCGCCGGACAGTCGTTCCTGCCCGTTGAGGCTGACCCGGTAATCGTACTCGCCCTTCAGTTCACCTGTCATCACCATCCAGTCGGTCAACGCTATCAACGCCCAGGCCGTTTCCTGAGTGGATTCCCAGATACCGTCCTTGCGGGCGACCATCAGCCAGCGCACCACGTTGGGGTTGAGCGCGTTGTTGGGGTCGAGTTTGGTCAGGGCGTTCAGGATGATGGCCGTCGAGCGAGTGTCGGTGTTCATGGCCCAGTAATCGTGATTCTGCTCTTCCCAATGGGCGCCGGTTGCGCTCAGTATGGCGCTGTTCTGCAAGTCGCTCAACAGTGTCTTGACCATCGCGTCCTGTGGGCTCAGGCGACCTATCGTCATCGCCAGGAAAGCCTTACCGAAGTGGGACAGCTTTTCTCGGTTTGCGAACAGGTCATCGGCTTGCTCGGTGAACTTGCCGGCGTTGCCGGGTGTATCGGTCAGCACGTAGAGGATGAACGCCTGCAAGTTGGCCTCACGGTAGGACTTGATGCTCTCGGCAGGCATCAACTGGCTGCGCAGGTATTTCAAGCCGCGCTCAAAGGATTCGCCGTTCACCTTGAAGCCGCTTTCGATAGCCTTGTTCATGGCGAACACCACATACGCGCTGACCTGTGGGTTGCTTTCGCCCGTGCTCCACCAGCCCCAGCCGCCATCTTCGTGCTGACGAACGTAGAGTTTGTCCAGAGCCTCTTTCACCAGGTCGGGCAGTTCCGCTTCCAGCTCCTCGTCGCGGATGCCTAACTGGCTCAAGGCACGGTAAGTCAAGACATTGGGCAGGAACTTGGAGACGATTTGTTCGCTGCACTCATACGGGAAGTGTTTCAGGTAGCGCAGACCGTCCTGCATCCCGGCCGCCAGCGATGGGTCGAGCCGCACATCCAACGTGCCCTTGCGGTCATCATAGCGGGGCGGCAGAGCGACCACTTCGGTTCGGCTGCCAGCCGCGTCGAGCTGCCCGCCAGTCCCAACAATGTCGGGCGCGGTGTAGCGATGGACCAGCAGCGTTCCATCCGGGCCGGTGGTCAGGCGGGGCCTGGCTGCATCGGCGTAGTCGCCGCTGACCGCGCTGAAAATCACCTCTACGTTGGGCGCATCGGTCACGGACACGTTCCAGGCGACCTCTGCCTCGCTTTTGACCTCGATTCGGACACGTTGCCGGGCGGGGTCAGCCAACTCCAGGCCAGCGGCGCTTAAGGTCACCTCTACATCCCGCGCCTCCGATGTGTTGTTGCTGACCAGAGCGGCCAGGCGAGCCTTGTCACCCACCACGAAGAAGCGCGGGGCGACGGGACGGACGAGCAAGGGCTTGGTCACCAACAGTTCGGCCAGCCCTTCGCCCACTTTCGTGTCTTTGGTCAGGCCGACGCCACGGATGGCCCAGGTCGTCAGGTTGTCGGGGACTTTGACCGACAGTGCCGCACGACCGTCAGCGCCGGTGACAACCGCCGGGTTCCAGTAGGCCGTGTCGGCGAACTCTTCACGTATGGGCACGCCGGGCGGAGGTGCGGCCTCAGGTGCAGCGGCCTTCATATCCGGCGCCATCGCTGGCATGGGAGCGCTGGGGATGCGCATCATGTGCATGTCGCCCTCGCCCAGGCCAGCCATCAACTCTGCCTGTCGGCCCACGTCCTTGGCGTACTCTTCGATTTGTTCTAACAACAGGCGGTTGAGCGAGATGGTGAGCCCTGATGCGGTCTGCACCCCCAGGCCACGTCTGTCGTAGAATGCTTTGACAATGGCGTCAGGCTCGCGCGGCGAGAGGCTGAGCACTGCCTTGTCCACCACGTCGAGCGACAGTTCGGTTTCGACCGGCTCGCCCGTGTCGTCGGTCACCCGCACCTCCAAGTCCACCGTAGAGCCGGGTTCAGCCAGTTCCACTTTGGGGGTGACCGTGATATTGAGCTTCACCGGCGCGATATCCACGTCCAGTGCCGTGTAGCCGACTTTGTAGCCGATGGTCTTGTTGTCCGCGTCCTTGCCCTTGATAATCACCGCCGAGACATAGATATTGGGTATATGTTCGGCGGTGATAGGCAGCCGGTAGATATAGCTGTTGTTGGGCATCTCGACCACTTCATGGGAAAGGATACCACCGCGTTCAACTGTGATGAGTGCCCATTGTTCGCCCTCAAATGGCGAGGGGATGAGGATTTCAGCGACATCCCCGACCTGATAGGTGGTCTTGTCGGCGATGAGGTCAATGCGGTCGTGATTCTCACGGCGCCACGAGACGGTTTCAGGGCTGCTGACCCAGACAAAGATGCTGCTCTGAACCAGCCGTTCTGTCTCATCCCGCCCGTTGACCACGATGCGGTAGCTGCCGCCTTTGTCCGGCGTGAACGCTATGGCTGCCTGGGCCTTCTCGTCGGTGGTCACCTGGCTAGAACCGACAAACTCATCCTTGGTTTCCCATTCCCAATGCCCGCCGCCTTCATCCTCCACAAACTTATTGACCCATTCCCGACGATAGATTTCCACGTTGAGCGGCTGGTTCGCAACTCGATTGTCGTGCCAGTCCACAGTGACCAGGTCAATAACCATCTCTTTGCCGGCGCGGCCGACGACCTGGCGTGGGGCCAGGCCGATGTAGAACGCGCCCTGATGGACAATCATCGTATCCCGGCCAGAGATAACGCTGCCGTCGGGCCCGCTGACGCTTGCCTCGATGGTCAGCTCCCGGCTGCCGACAATCTGTTCCGGCGTAGCGATCAACTCACCGGCGGCCAGTTGGTTGATGTTGCCGGGTATCTCGATCAGCAGCTCGCCTTTGTTGTCGGTTCGGCCCTCGCCACTCAGCACGGGCGTCGGCGGCTGAGGCGGACGCCACCAGCAGTCGAAGCATGTCCACGGGTCGTCCGGGTCGCTGAACGAGTAACGGCTGAACTGCTTCGATTGATAGCGGAAGCGCCGCGCCAGGATGTTCCATTTGACAGGCGCATCGCTCACCGGCCCGCCGAAGAAGTAGCTGACGTTCACCGTCGCTGAGCTGCGTTCGCCGGCGACGATCTCGGCGACTGCCGGCTTCACTTCGACCTGAAACTCCGGCGGCCGGTAGGCAGCGACCTGGAATGCGGTCGAATAGTTGCGGTTTTCGAATCGGGCCTGCAGGTTATAGTAGCCGAGCGCAGCATCCGGCTTGAGCGTCAGTTCGCCATGAAATGCGCCGAACTCGTCCAAAGCGACATCTTGCTTCAGCACTTCCTGCCCGGCCGGGTCCCAGGCTCTAATAAACACCTGGCGCGAGACGGGCAATTCATAATTGACATCTTGCTCTTGCCTGATGACGCCTTTGAAATACACGGTCTGCCCGGCGCGATAGATGGGGCGGTCGGTATAGATATGCACACGCGCGTCTGGGTAGGCGTAATAGCGGCTATAGCCGAACGCGCTGGCCTGAATGCCTTGGCTCCAACTCATGCTGCCCAGCGCGAATGGGTCGTCGCTCACCACGTAGAAATCCGAGCGGTCAACGTTCGTCAGGTCAAAAGAAGCCAGTCCATCGGCCTGAGTGCGGGCCTGGCCGCCAAGCTTCAGGTCGTAATTCATCAGCCTGAGGCGGAGCCCCTCGACGGGCTGGCCGGCGAAGTCGGTCGCCCAGACCAGGGCCTTGCCCCAATCGCTTTTGATCGTCAGGTTGATGGGCGAAACCACTATCAGATGGCTCTGATACCAGCGGTTCTCTTGAACGCCCTGCGCCGCCATCGAGACCCAGTAGATGCCCGGCGCGAGCAGCTTGCCCGGTTCGTTAAGCGCGACTGGCAGGTTCTGCCACTTGTTTTCCGGCGCCTCTACATCGAGCGTCCATTTCCGCACCAGTCCGCCGCGCGGTGGGCTGAAATCCCACCAGTTGCTGAGGGCTTCGTTCATCTGCTGCAAGTCGAGCCGATAAAGGCGGAACTGCAAACGCCGGGTGTTCAAATACCGGACGAAAAGCGAGACCGGCTCATTGGCATCCGCTGTGCTGACCTGTCCCGGCGTAGCCAATTCCGCCTGTGGCTCCAGGGCGGCAGTCCTGAAGCGCACGGTCATCGTCTGGCCGGTCTTGTTGCCATAGCGGTCGCGGATGTCCGGGCCGATATCCACGCGGTAATCGGACGATGGTTGCGCGCCGAAATCCACGGAGAAACTCAGGTCCCACTCGCTGAAGTAGGTGTAGACCTTCGTCGCATCGAGGGCCGGTGTGAACGTCAGGTTATCCATCACCGTGGCCGGATCAATGGGCGCATTGAATTTGATAGAAAAAGAAGTGTAGGGCGAAGCGTTGCGCTCGCCATCGGCGGGAGTGGTGCTGACAATGCGTGGCAGCGGCACCGTCTTGAACCGCCAAACTCTCCCTTCGCGCATGCCCAGTCCGCCCGCCCGGCCGGTCACCGCCGGCCTGAGCCGGGCTTCATAGACGGTGCCGAATTCGAGCCACTGAAACGGCTGAAAATTGAAATATTGGCCCGAGCAAGACGCCTTGCCTTCAATCGGAGCGTCACGGCCGTGTTTGACCAACACAAACGCCTCTTCCGCCGAACGACAATCCACCTCCTGATTGAAGCCTATCGAGAGGGCAGTATCTACGGCAACCAGTTCCCGTCCGTCCTCCGGCGAGAGCCAGACGACCTGTGGCGGCTGCGTGGTAAACCCCCAGGTGTAGTCCTCGGCCAGGATGTTGCCGATACTGTCGGCCAGGCCCGCTTCGACCACAACGCGGTAGGGCACACCGCCGGCCAGCGGGCTATCGGGCGTAAAGATATAGACTGAGGTACTGAGCCATTGCCCCTGTCCTTTGAGCGGCGGGTCGAAAGTCAGCGGCTGGGGCAAGTCGGCCTGCTGAGCCAGCGCGGTGAGAGGCACGACCGGACGGTTGAACATGACCGTAACCGTGCTGTTCACCTCAATTTCAGTCGAGTCCGGCGCCGGAATCACTTGCGTAACTTGCAGGTAGCCTGCTGACCAGAAGCGGAAGGTGAAAGCGTCGGCCAACGTCACACCATCCCGGTCAGCAGCTTCGCTCGTAATCGTGACCGTATACTCGACATCCCGTTCCAGTGGCTGAACAGGCGTGAACCTGATGGTACGTTCATCGGGCCACTCGAAACGTCCCTCGACAGAGGGAGACAGGCGGAAGGCCTGCTCTGTTTTGCTGCGGTCCATAGGCCGGTCGAAGGTTACTTCGATGGCCTGATCGAGCGGCGCCTGTTCGCCGGCGCCGGGCGTATGCTGCACCACGATGGGCGCGGCGTCACCTGTCTGAGGTCTCGTCTCACTCATGGCTTCGGTCCATCCGGACAGGGAAGGGACAACCAAACAGATAACCAAAAAACATGACCAGGCAATCCAGCGTCGTTTCACGGCAATCCTCCTTGGGGTGCATTCCCCTTATTGGGACCATTGCTGTCCGATCCATCGGGTTTCATCCTACCTTTTCACAATTTTGAGACGCCGGTGTATCGAAAAAAGTTCCTGTGAAGCAAGCTCATTCTGGGGCCATCGGGGTCAACTCGTTTGCCTGTTCGATCCAATCGCTGACCATTTCCAGCGTGGGCAGGCGACGCACAAGATGATGGTTTCGGTTGATTCGTCTCATCCTTTCACACAGGACCTCCGCTGTTTGGTGCCTGAGCTGCTCGAGTGTTTTGATGCCGAGTGCGTTGAGCAAGGCCAGGTATTCTTTTCCAATTCCTTTCACACGGAACAAATCGGCCTGGTGTAACCAGTCGAGTACGACGGTATGTGGGACGTTAAGCGTAGCAGCGAGGAACTTACACCCTTCCGGCGTAGCGCCCACCTTAAGCAGAGCCGCTACTGAGTTGATCGCGCAGGTCTCTCTCAAGACATCGCCATACGCCTCATTGATGCCTTTGATCATCTCCAGTCTTGCCACTGCCTACCTCCTTGTCAGACACCCTTAAAGGAACGGTATTTATGGAGAGGATACCTCCAAAATATGGAGTGAAGCAGCCGCGTATCAGAAATGGCGGGAACCCATCAGGCCCTGGGGCTGCTGTCAACTTACACGGCCTTCAGTACGCGACCGCCTGTGCATAATCACATTATAAAGCAAGAGTCCCAATCGGTCAATGTGCGTCTGGTACCGTATGAGGGCGCAGCCGACTTGACATCGCGCCAACCGCACAGTATAGTACAGGTTGAGATTGATCAGGAGGGCGTTGTCTATCATGTCACACTCATCGGTTCGGGTGCGTTTCGCGCCCAGCCCGACCGGCTTCCTACACATCGGTGGGGCGCGCACCGCCCTATTCAACTGGCTCTTCGCCCGCCATCATGGTGGGACGTTCATCTTGCGAGTCGAAGATACCGACCGCACTCGTTACCGCGCGGACGCGATGGAAGACATCATGGCCAGCCTGCGCTGGCTCAAGTTGGATTGGGACGAAGGGCCGGAGGTGGGCGGTGATTACGGGCCGTACTTTCAATCGGAGCGACTGCCCATCTATCAGGAGTATGCACGCCAATTGGTGCGCCAGGGTCATGCCTATCCGTGCTATTGCAGCGAAGAACGGCTGCAGGCCCTGCGCGAGGAACAACGGAAAAACAAAGAACCGGCAGTCGGTTATGACCGGCATTGCCGCTATTTGACCCAGGCTCAGCGGGCTGAATATGAAGCGCAGGGCATCACGCCAGTAATTCGCCTGGCGGTGCCTCTCGACGGCTCGGTCACCTATTATGATGTCATCCGCGGCGAGTCAACGGTCGAATGCGCTACACTGGACGACCTGGTGCTGCTGAAGTCGGATGGCTACCCGACCTATCATCTCGCCAACGTGGTTGACGACCATCTGATGCGCATCTCTCACATCATGCGCGCCGACGAGTGGTTGCCCTCGGTGCCGCGCCATGTGTTGTTGTATCAGGCCTTCGGTTGGGAGATCCCCGTATACGCACACCTGCCCATCATTCTCTCGCCCGACGGCAAGGGCAAAATGAGCAAGCGCTTTGGCGCAACTGCTGTGCGCGAGTTCCGTGACCAGGGCTATATTCCCGAAGGGATGCTGAATTACCTGGCGCGGGTCGGCTGGTCATACGACGACAAAACCGAGTTCTTTACGCTGGACGACCTGATCGAGAAGTTCTCTCTGGAGAACGTAAACAAGTCGCCGGCAGCCTTCTCGTACCAAAAATTGGAGGCGATCAACGCCGAACACATCCGGCGACTCGACGTAGACGACCTGAGCGGCCGTCTGGTTGAGTACCTGCGCGCGCACGGCGTGCCTCAGGCGGAGTTCGGTGTGATGCGCCAAATCACGCCGTTGATCCGCGAGCGCATCAAGACGCTTGCCGATGCGATAGAGGCGACCGACTTCTTTTTCGCAGCGGAGATTGACTACCCGGCCGAGCTGCTTGTCGGCAAGAAGATGACAGCGGCCGAATCGCTGGCTGCCCTGCAACGTATAAAAGCCGTGTTGGAATCGCTGCCAGACGTGCGCGAAGAGACCACGGAAGGCCCTCTTTACGCGCTGGCGGAGGAAATGAACTTGAAAGCGGGCGTGCTGTTTGGCATCTTGCGCGTAGCGGTCACGGGCAAGACCGTCTCGCCGCCTTTGTTTGGCACGCTGGCCGTCTTGGGCCGCGAAACGGTGCTCAAACGGGTGGCGCAGGCTGAGGAGAAACTGCGGGCCATGTTGTAGCACCGGCGACTTCGTTCAGTTGGAAGCAATTTATTCGCTTTGGCTGGGGGCACGGGTATCTTGCCTGTAACCCGCGCCCCACGTCATCCAAGGGATGTTGCACTCTACTGCATCCGTTTGAATTAAGGAGGTAAGTAAAGCCATGAAACGTCAAGCCTATATGATCTGGTCCATCTTGATTTGTATTTTGGTAGTGCTGGGCTGTGCGCAGCCGCTGGCCGCCCAATCGGGGAGCGAGTTAATCGCCGCCTACGAGGGTGTGCTGCAAAGAATTTACGAACAGGTCAACCCTTCAGTTGTGCACATCCAGGTTGTCCAAAAGGGAGGGTCCATTACATCTCTGCTCCCCCGCGACCACCCTGCTATCCCCGAGTGGCCGGAGATCCCAGGCCTGCCAACGCCGCCGGAAGAACTGGAGCTGCCGCCTCAGCGGGGCACCGGCTCCGGTTTTGTGTGGGATACGCAGGGCCACATCGTCACCAACTATCACGTGGTACAGAACGCCGATGAGATTTCCGTCATCTTCCACGATGGAACGATGGCCGACGGCGAGGTCATCGGCAGCGACCCGGACAACGACCTGGCTGTAGTGAAGGTGGACATGCCCGCCGAACAGCTCAAACCGGTCACTCTGGGCGACTCCACCGAGATCAAAGTGGGAGAGCTGGTCGTGGCTATCGGCAACCCCTTTGGCCTGCAGAGCACGATGACGGCCGGCATTGTCAGCGCGCTGGGGCGCATGTTGCCGGTCGAGGTGACCGCCGATCCGCTTATGGGCGCGTTCAGCATTCCGGACATCATTCAGACCGACGCGCCGATCAATCCGGGCAATTCGGGCGGCGTGCTGCTCAATGACCAGGGCGAGGTCATCGGCGTCACTTCGGCCATTATCTCGCCAGTGCGTGCCTCGGCCGGCATCGGCTTCGCCATCCCTTCAGCCATTGTACGCAAAGTGGTGCCAGTGCTCATCGAAAAGGGCCGCTATCCGCACCCCTGGCTGGGCATCAGTGGCTACACTCTGACCCCTTCTGTAGCCACGGCGATGGGTCTAGACAAAGGCCAACGTGGTGCGCTGGTAGTTGATGTTGTGCCGAATGGCCCGGCCGATAAGGCTGGCATCCGTGGCAGCGACCGCCAGGTCGAGGTTGCTGGCGAGAAGCGGCGTATGGGCGGCGACGTCATCGTCGCCATTGATGGCGAACCGGTGGTCAAGTTCGACGACATTGTCACCTATCTGGCACGCCACACCGAAGTCGGCCAGAAAATCACGCTGACCGTCATCAGAAGGGGCAAAACTGAACAGGTCGAGGTCGAGTTGGGTTCTCGCCCCACCGACCAGACTGAGCCGCAGGTGACCGCCGGCAAAGCCTTGGGGCGAGCCTGGCTGGGCATCGTGGGTGTCACGGTCACGCAGGAGGTCGCCGAAGCAATGGGGCTGCCTTCTAGTCAGCAAGGGGTGTTGGTGCAGGAGGTGCAGCAAGAGAGCCCGGCTGACAAAGCCGGCATACGCGGCAGCTACAAGCCGATGCTGCTGGGCGAGGAACGGATTCTGGTCGGCGGCGACATCATCACCGCCATAGATGGCAAGCCCATTACCGCCATTGAGGAGCTGACCGCTTTTGTACGTCGCGCCGAGCCTGGACAGACCATCGCGCTCACCCTGCTGCGTGACGGCAAGGAGATAGAGGTCGAGGTCACGCTGACCAAGCGGCCAGAATAGCGCGCCTTACCACTGTCCATGTCTGACTGGACCGCCCGGCCCGGGTGGATAACGCAGTCATCCTGCGCACCATCTGCGACGGCCGGGCAGTCCGGTCTATGGCGTGCATTTAACCAACGCTATGTTCTGGCTCAACAAAGCCAACTATAAGAGGTGCAAGTGATCACGTCCGAGACAACGATTGAAGGCCAGTCGGCTGCCGTGGAGAAGCTGGACCTCACCGGTTATCTGGCAGTCTTATTGGCGGCGGCCTGCTGGGGCACTTCAGGCGTCTTCGTCAAATCTGTCGTTGCCGACAGCGGTGTGACGGCCCTGGCGCTCGCTTTCTGGCGCGACCTGGCTACTTTTCTGACCCTGTTCATCAGCCTCAGGCTCCTGCGGCCCGCCTGGCTACGCGTGGACCGGGCCGACCTGCCCTGGATAGTGGGGATGGGCGCCAGCCTCGGCGCGCTTCACGTTGTCTGGAACCTGGGAGTGCTGATCAACGGCGCGGCTGTCGCCACCGTTCAGCAGGCGGCGGTGCCGGCCATTGTCGCCGTCGTCGCCTGGCTGATCTGGCGTGAGTCACTGGGCTGGGAAAAGATTGCAGCCATCGTGCTTACATTCATCGGTACGTTCTTCGTGTCCGGATTGGGCGTGTCGGGCCAGGCCAGATTCTCGGCCATCGGTCTGCTGATTGGCCTGGGCATCCCCCTGACCTATTCCTCCTGGACGCTATTCGGCAAAAGGGTACGGCAAGGTTATAACCCTCTGACCACCCTGACCTATGGATTCGGATTCGGCGCGTTGACCCTGCTCCCGCTTCAGTTCTTCACCGTTCAGCCGTGGCCGGTGCGCGCTTCATCGCTGCTGTGGCTGGCTGGTCTGGTGGCAGTGCCCACACTCGCTGGCTTTTCGTTCTACATTTTCGCGCTTGGGCGGTTGCCGGCCAGCGTGGCGACCATCCTGGCGATGAGCGAAATTGTCTTCGCCACGACATACGCCTACATTCTGCTGGGCGAGCGATTGACGCCTGGCCAGATCATCGGCGCGCTGCTCGTCGTATCAGGAGTTGCTTTGCTCTACTGGAACGGCAAGCAAAAAGGGACACATCCGAAATTCTTGGAAACGAGCCCGTAGGACAGCTTTCCATAGCCGAGACACCGCCTCCAGGTTGTTCTGAGCTCCCCCACGGCGCGTGGGCGCGCCGCTCATCGGGGAAGAAACACCACCAGGTGCCATGACCGGGTGGTTTTAGGGGCGCAACTGAATTGCGCCCTTGCTTTGCGACGGCGCGTGAGGCTTCGGCACCGTCGCCCCCTCAGCCATAGGTCGAGTTTCCCTACCTGACCTACGGCGGCCAGTTTGGGAACCTGTCTGACGGCTCATCTAAAATCTCGGACGAGCTCCCCACCCAGTTCAGATTTGACATGGCATAGAAACATAGTAAAATCTGTCCATACTCGATTGAGTTGGTCACAAGGCAGGGACGATGTCATCAGACACAACTTTGACTTTAATCAAGAACCAAGGGCGACGGATGACTAAACAACGCAGAGCCATTCTGGAGGTTTTGCGCAGCACCGACCGCCATCCGGATGCTTACTGGATTTACGAGACAGTACGTCAAAAGATTCCCAATATCAGCCTGGGTACCATCTATAGGACGCTTAAAGTGCTCTGCGATGCTGGCCTGGCCCGTGAACTAAACTACGGGGATCAGTTGAGCCGTTACGATGGGAATGTCTCTCACCATGGTCACGTCACTTGTTTGCGCTGCGGCCGCATAGCCGATGTGCGCATCCCTCCCGACGGCGATTTCACACAAGTGGCCGAACAGGACTCCGGATTTCAGATCAAAGCGTTTCGCGTGGAGTTCGAAGGTCTCTGCCCAGAATGCAGGTCTGCTGAACCCGATCAGCCCCTAAACTCCGGTGGGGGCAGATAAGCAGACCGCCACTTCCCCGCATCCATTGTAAGTCCCCACTCCTAGATTTGACGCCCTCCGCCAATCTGTCATAATAAGCTCGCCAATCAACTAAAGACATTGACAAACATACACTCGCGAAAGGAGAAGAGTCCGCATGGGCAGAAAGCTTCTGTGGTCAGGCTTTGTTGCTGTTCTGGCTGTGTTGGGCATCGTTCTTGGGCCTGCAATCGGCCAGGCGCAAGAAGGCTGGCCCCCTTTGGAAGTGCAGACCGCGTTGGTTGCACAAGAGACGCCCGGGTTGTTTCGACTCGATGTAATTTTGGTGAACGTCTCAAACATTGACCTGCTGGACGTCATCGTGACAGCCAGCCTGCCGGAGGGTGCTACGTTCAATCGCTTTGAGGCTTTAGACTACGCCACCACAGGTTTTGATGGCAAGGCCGTGTCTTTCATCGTGCTTCAGTTACCAGCCAGGAAAACCATCGGCCCCATGTCCGCCTATTTAGAAATCGGAGAGGTAGACCCGAATTCTTTGCGAACCTCGATTTTCGCTCAGTGGCAGGGCCAGATGCCCGGGTCAATCTTTGTCCCCGATGCGCCTTTGGGAAGCGTTGTTGGCGCAGCAACGCCAGAGAACCCCACCGCCACCTTGGCCCCGCCTCCCACCGGTGTCACACCGACAGCCCAAGGACAGCCTCTGGCAACTCCCCAGCCAGAGAAAGTGAGCACTCCAACCACTCCCGGCACGCGTTCACTTTGGGAACTGCTTGCCGAACTGGAAGCCCACGAGTTCGTCGATCTGACACACACCTTCGGGCCGGGCATCCCGCGCTGGCCCGGTTTCCCCGATGCCGAGTTTAAGACCATCTACGACTACGATACTGACGGCTTTTTTGCTCAGGAGTTCGTCCATGTGGGACAGTATGGCACTCACATGGACCCACCGGCCCATTTCCACAAGGGGCTGCGAACGGTTGACGACATTGAACTCAAAGAAATGATCGCGCCGTTGGTCGTCATCAACGTCGCCGACAAAGTGGCGGCCAATCCGGACTATGAGCTAACGGTAGATGATGTCAACGCCTGGGAAGCCAAATACGGGCCGATACCGCCCGGCGCCTTTGTAGCTATGCGTTCTGATTGGAGCAAGCGGTGGCCCAACGTGGAGGCTTTCTTTAACAAAGATGGCAATGGGCAGGCCCACTACCCGGGCTGGACCACGGATGCGCTGAAGTTCTTGTACGAAGAGCGCCAGATCGTCGGGAACGGGCACGAAACCCTGGATACTGATGCCGCCGTGGCCCAAGTGAAGACCGGCCTTGCGGCCGAGACCTATGTCCTGGGCACAAATCACTACCAGATTGAACTGATGTCCAATTTAGACAAAGTGCCCGAAACCGGGGCGATCATATTCGCTGTCGTCCCCAAACCCAAGAACGGTTCGGGGTTCCCGGCGCGCGTTTTTGCCGTCCTGCCCTA
>DAOTYC010000003.1:0-33980 GCA_034435095.1 Anaerolineae bacterium
GCCAGGCAGGCCAGCCCCATTGAGGGCAGGTCGGCGATGACCGTGCGCGACAAAATGTAAAAGTGCGGTGCGGCGGCCAGGACGACTACAGCGAGTGGCCCGGCCAGTCGGCCGCCCCACTCACGGGCCAGCAGCCCGACGCCCAGCAGCCCCAACGCCGAGTACAGGACGATGACTGCCCGGCCCGCTGCTACGGTCTCGCCGCCGAGCCAGAATCCCAGGTTCAGGGAAGCGATAAACAGCGGTGGGGCTACTGAAAAAATATCGCTGTACAGCCGGTATCCTCGGGCGACGGTCTGAGCAGTGAGCAGATAAGCTCCTTCGTCCCAGTCCCAACGCCAGCCTCCCAGGTGTGATAGCTGCCAAGTGGTGTATCCGACGGTTAAGCCCAATAGACAAATCCAAAAAAACGTCTCGTTTCGATCCCGCGGCAAATTTCCCATTAAGTTCATCCGTAAGTGCGCAAGCGGGTGACCTCATCGCGCTTCAGCCGCGACTCCAATGGCGGCCAGGATTATAATGAAAGCCACATAAAGCACGATGGCCAGAACCATCAGCAGGAAGACCAGCCCGCCACTGCCAATCCCTATCCAGGACAACATGCGTGTCCGATCCGGGTCAGCCGACTCCTCTGCCGAGAGCAAACCAATCAGCCCGAGTACAATGGGCACTATCGGCAGGCAGTAGAAACCCATGTTGCAGGTCAAACAGGAGAAGGCAACCGTCCCCCCGGTCGCCACGGCGATGACCGCGGTCAGATCATACGAGTTGCCCATGAACGTAACCTGCGGGCGCGGCCGGCTGCCCGGCCCGGCCGGTTCGGCAGCCAAGGACGCATTCCCAGACGTCTCAGTCGAAGAAGCCTGGGGAGAGAGCGTATCGTTGTCCTCAACCATCTGACACCTCCTTGCTTAGCTCAAACTTGACCCCATAGTGGTCTGCCGATAAATGATGTTTCCTACGTGCCTTCCTCCCACGAGTTGAGGTATTTCATTTGTTCTTCGGTCAGGGTATCAATTTCGACACCCATGGCCTTGAGTTTCAGTCGGGCGATTTCCTCATCAATTTCTTTCGGGATGACGTAGACTTTGCGTTGCAGCGATTTGCCCTGCTTGACCATGTATTCTGCGCCCAGCGCCTGATTGGCGAAAGACATGTCCATCACGCTGGCCGGGTGTCCCTCGGCGGAGGCCAGGTTGATCAGCCGACCCTCGCCCAGCAGGAAAATGCGCCGCCCATCGGGCATGACGTATTCATCCACGAAGGGCCGGGCCTCGCGCTTCTCCACTGCCATCTGAGCCAATGCCGGGATGTTGATCTCGACGTTGAAATGGCCGGAGTTGGCCAGCACTGCCCCGTCTTTCATCACCTCGAAGTGGGCGCGGTCCAACACATTACAGTCCCCGGTCGAAGTGACGAATATGTCGCCCACTTTGGCCGCTTCCAGCATGGGCATCACCCGATAACCATCCATGACTGCTTCCAACGCCCGCAATGGGTCAATCTCCGTGACAATGACATTGCTGCCCATGCCGCGTGCGCGCATGGCAATGCCCCGGCTGCAATAGCCGTAGCCGGCTACAACGAACGTGCGCCCGGCCAACAGCAGATTGGTGGCACGGATGATGCCGTCTATGGTGGATTGGCCGGTGCCGTAGCGGTTGTCGAACAGGTGCTTGGTCATCGAGTCGTTCACGGCGAGCACCGGAAAGCGAAGCGCGCCCGATTTCTCCATCGCCCGCAGGCGGATCACGCCGGTCGTCGTTTCCTCCGTCCCGCCGATGATGTCACCAAGCTGGGCGGGCCGCTCCTTGTGCAGCGTGGAGACCAGGTCGGCGCCGTCGTCCATTGTCACGTGCGGGCGATGATCGAGGGCCGCGTTGATGTGCCGGTAATACGTCGCGTGATCTTCGCCCTTGATGGCGAAGGTGGGAATGCCATGCTCGGCTACCAGGCAGGCGGCGACATCATCTTGCGTGGACAGGGGATTCGAGGCGCACAGGACGACATCCGCCCCACCGGCTTTGAGCGCCAGGGCCAGGTTGGCCGTTTCGGTGGTGATGTGCAGGCACGCCGACAATCGGATGCCGGCCAGCGGCTTCTCTGCCTCAAAACGGTCGCGGATCAGACGCAACACCGGCATATCGCGGGCGGCCCAGGCAATGCGTCGCGCGCCCGCGGCGGCCAACTTGAGGTCTTTCACGTCATAATTCATCTTGAAGTGGTCTCCTTCGCAGCAAAGTTTAGAATGTGTTGCATGACCGGCTCGAAGCTGCGGTCATCTCCGAACTCGTCCCTGAATCGTTGTACAAACTCTGGCAGAGTGAAGAAATGATTCTGTGTGCCATATTGCTCCACAACATAAGCGGCCACCAGGCTACCCAGCCGTCCAGCCACCGGCCATGGATAACCGTGCAACATGCCTTTCAGGATGCCAGCCCGATAGCCATCGCCCACGCCGGTCGGGTCGGCCACCCGCCGTGCTCGCACGGCCGGGATTTCGTGCCGTTCAGCGCCGGAGACGATCAGTGAGCCCCGTTCGCCCTGCGTAATGATGACCGTGTCGGCCAAGGCGGTCGCCTGCTCCAGGCTCAAACCGGTTTTCTGTTCGATCATGCCAAATTCGTATTCATTGACGATGAGCACACGAGCCCCTGCGATCCCTTCGCGCAGGTCCTGGGCGGTCAAACGGATGATCTGTTGGCTTGGGTCATACATGTAGGGCAGCCCCAACTCATGGCACTCGCGCACATATTGGACCATCGCCCCGGGGTCATTGGGCGAGATGACGACCAGCTCAATGTCGCTGGTGTCGGTGTCCTTGAACGATAGCAGACTGGCTTTGGACATCGCGCCAGTGTAAAAGTTGGCAATCTGATTGCTGTTGAGGTCGGTGCTGCAAAAGAACGACGCAGTGAAATCGTCGTTGATGGTCAGAATCAGATTGGTGTCTATGTTGTGTGCTTCCAGCCAGGCGCGATATTCGGCGAAATCCTGTCCTACCGTGCCCATGACACGTGGGCGTTCACCCAGCAGGCTGAGGTTATAGGCAATGTTGGGCGCAACGCCCCCTCTCTCGCGGCGCATGGAATCAACCAGGAAGCTCAGGCTGATGGAGTCGAGTTTTTCGGGCAAAATATGCTCGCGGAACCGACCCGGAAATGACATGATGTAATCGAACGCAATCGAACCAGTTATGACGATGGACAAATGGCTGTACCTCCTCCAGTCTGGCTATTTCTCGAAGCCACAGGCCGTCCGCGCAGCGTGAGATAGTTGGGCGGTGAGAGCCAGAACCTGTGCGGCTTGCTGTTCCTCTACACCCGCCAGGTTGCCGCCAGCCGTAACCATCGAAGCGGCAGCCAGCCTGGCGCGTTGCTCTTCATCCGGAGCCGCGGCTGCCAGCCAGTCCAGCAACCGCGCAGTCAACTCGGCGATGCCAGGCACAGCCTCCGCCGATTCGCCGCCAGCCGGCACAATGGCCCAAATCACGAAACCACCGCGCTCCACAAACGTCCACACGACCTGCAGGCCCTGCGGGTCTGGCTCGGGCAAACTGGAGACATCCACGCTTAACACATCGGCGGGCAGATTCAGAACGATGTCGGCGACGGGATACGTGCACGCTACGCCGCGTAGCCCTGTCAGGCCGTTCAACACGTCGCACATCAGGCTCTCACACCGATCCCGATCAAATGGGAGGGTGTCAACACTGCTGACGGTAAGCAACGGCTCTTCGAGAATCATCAGAGATGCAGGTGCGACCTGGCGCAGGACTCTCTCTTGCCACCCAGCCTTTAGCCGCAGATGCTTTGCGACGATATCCATCAGCTCCTCATTGTACAGGATGGGCCTGCCTTGTCGCTCACAGACTTCAGCCCCCCAACTGAGTGGGCCTAAGATCTGGCCTTTGACCGCGAGCGGAGCTGGCAGTTTGTTTCCTGGCGCGATGGCAGACCACAGAGACCCGTTTGTCGGGTGAACGTTCTGTATGTTGGAAGCCAACAGGCCCAGGCAGGCCGCATATTCCGGGCTGATCTCGCCGTAAGTGAAATCATCGGCCAGGTAAGCAATGTAGAGCTTGTCGAGCAGCGTGTCGCGCTGCCAGACTTCATCAATGTAGATATGGTCCCGCTCAAAGATAACCCCTGGGAAGCCCTCACAGAGCTGGATGGCCGGGGACTCCAGAAATGACCGGCGCGGCAGCCGCGGCCAACCTGGCAATTCGGGTGCGTGCTGAAGAACGAACGACCAGGCGCGTTCAGGATCGGTCAGTGGCAGGGCAGAGGGGGCCACCGGGCGCAGTTCAGGTCTGAATTGGCTCAAAGCACGTCCTCCTCATGAATCAGGCCCACTTTTGCTGAACAGCCGCCGCAAACCAGCGTCGAACGGGGGATGGACAATGCCGTTTTCCGTCACAATCCCAGTGATGTAGCGACTCGGCGTGATATCGAATACCGGGTTCACTGCTTTAACGCTGGACGGCGCAATCCGAACATCTTCGATGTAGAGTATCTCTTCCGGTTCACGTTCTTCGATGGGAATATCGTCCCCTGTAGGGGCAGTCAGGTCAATGGTGGAGGTCGGCGCGACGACGTAGAAAGGTACACCATTTTCCTGTGCCAGGACAGCGACCTGGTAGGTTCCTATCTTGTTGGCGACATCGCCGTTGGCTGCAATGCGGTCTGCGCCCACGAGAACGATGTTGACCTCGCCCCGCCGCATGAAGTGACCGGCGGCGCTGTCAACAATGAGAGTAACGGGGATGCCATCGCGAATAAGTTCCCAGGTGGTCAGCCGCGCCCCTTGTAGACGAGGGCGTGTTTCATCGGCCAGAACGCGGATGTTTTTACCCTCTTCTATCGCCGCCCGAACAACGCCCAGAGCCGTGCCAAACCCGACGGTAGCCAGCGCGCCGGTATTGCAATGGGTGAGCACCGTGTCGCCGTTGCGCAGGAGAGCCGCGCCCCAGCGGCCCATCCGCCGATTGATGGCAATGTCCTCGTCGGCCAGGGCCTGCGCCTTTTCCAGCAGGCGCACCCGGACGACGCCAGGGTCTTCATCTGGCACTTCCTGCGCGGTCGCCATGAGGCGGTCGAGCGCCCACCGAAGGTTGACGGCCGTGGGGCGGGTGTTCAGCAGCACATCATACGCCCGCTCCAGGTCGCCCAGCAGCTCGACATACGAACCCGCTGAGCTGTTGAGCGCGGCCAATGCCAGGCCGAAGGCGCCGGCTGCTCCAATGGCCGGCGCGCCCCGCACATACATCTCTTTGATGCCGCGGGCAACACCGTGATAATCTGACCAGGTCACCACCTGGTACTCGGCGGGCAGCTTGCGCTGGTCGATCATTTTGACCGTATTATCTTCCCACCACACACTGCGCATCACACGCTTCCCTTGATAAAAAAAGGCACTCTACCTTATGAGAGCGCCCACGTCTGACAGGGTAACTCTCATCTTCCAGACGCTGACAGGGCAATCATAATATTCCCCTGAGAGTCTGTCGGACTTGGCACCAAGAGTTCGGACGCCAGACGTTGCGTCGGTCGCTCTGGTTGCCGGGGTTTCACTGGGCCGGTCCCTCCACCCCTCTCGATAAGAGCTTACGAGTTCGTCATATCAAGTGTAAAGGATAGTATCACAGTCAAGGTAATTTGTCAAAAGCCATTTGGAATGCAAACGCACTGCTTTGACGCTTTTATGGTGAGTTGATATAATTTCATGAAGTCATTTTCGATGAGGTAAATGCTATTGAGCGTTGTTTCCTCCAATTGGGCGCAGGATGTCGCGCCGCCTCTGGCGAAGGGATATTCCATTGTCCTGGCTGTCATTCTGGTCCTGTTCGTAATCCTGTCCGCCGTTTACAATGTCGTCGTCCCGCTTTTCGAGGGCCCGGATGAAGCAGCGCACTTCCTTTACATTGACCATATTGCCGCCGGAAAAGGCCTGCCCACATTGGGCCATAGCTCGCGCGACGTGTTGTGGGAGGGCCTGCAACAGCCACCATTGTACTACGCCCTGGCCGCTATACTGACCGGCTGGATTGATCGTAGTGACTTACCTGAGCTGCTGTGGCCTAATCCGCACCGCGGCGGTGAAACTGGCGGCGTGAACTTGTATTACCACACTCCGCGCGAGGCTTTCCCATACCTGGGGACCGTGCTGGCAGTACATCTGACGCGCGCTCTGAACGTGCTGTTTGGGCTGGCAACTATCCTGGCGACTTTTGGGGCCACTCGTGCGATTTTCTCTGAGCAGCCGATTCTGGCCCTGGGCGCGGCGGCGGTGCTTGCCTTTAACCCACAGTTCCTGGCGACCAGCGCGTTGGTCAACAACGACATCGCAGCGGCAGCCTTCTGCGCAGTGGGAACCTGGCTGATCCTGCGGGCTCTCAGGCGCGCAGAACGTTTGGGCGGGACTGCCGGCTTTTTGACCTGGCGGGAGGCCATCGGTCTGGGGGCAGCCGTGGGGTTGGCGGCGGTCACCAAGCCGAGCGGGCTGGCTTTCGCGCTGCCCGTGGCGCTGGCGATTGCTACGCTGGCCTGGCAACGACGCTCCTGGCGAACCCTGCTGCGCGGTTGGTTTGCGCTGATGCTGGGCGTGGCCCTGCTCAGCGGCTGGTGGTATGCGCGCAATCTGGCCCTATATGGCGACCCGCTGGCCTGGAACGGCATCCGCGCGATTGAGGCTGAGACAATACGCCCCGAACCCATTCCTTTGGCAGAAGCCCTCGCTTATTCTGCCTGGCTGCAAAAGTCTTTTTGGGGCGTATTTGGCAACGGCGTGCTGATGGATTTTACCGTCTATCGTGGGCTGGAACTTCTCATGCGCCTGGCAGGGTTGGGTTTGATCCTCTGGGCGGCCAGGCAGGCCATTCGGCGCACGGCCGATGCGGCGACCTGGCTGGGACTGGGATTCCTGTCCGCGTGGTCTGTGCTGGTGTACCTGGCGTTGTTGCGTTTCATGCAGGTAGTGGACGCGACGAACCAGGGCCGGCTGATGTTCCCGGCCGCGACGGCTCTCTCTATCCTGCTCGTGGTGGGGCTGACCGGCTTCTTCCCACGCCATCTGGCTGCCGTGCCCATAGCGCTGGTCAGCGCAGGGCTGCTGTTCCTGTCTGCCGGCGCGCCGTTTTGGTACATTGCCCCTGCCTATGCGCAGCCCCCGCCCGACCAGCGACTGGCCGCAGCAATCCCCGATCAGGTTCAACAAGCTGGCCCCGCGCTACCGGTCCGATTTGGTGACGGCATCGAGCTGATCGGCTACCGCATCGCGCCGTCGGAGATCAGGCCGGGCAACGTGCTCCATATCACACTGGATTGGCGCTGCCGGGCTGCTATGGATGCCAGTTACAAGCTGTTCATCCACGTGCTGGGCTATGACGGCGAGCGATTAACTCAACTGGACACCATCCCCTATCGGGGCCGGTTTGCGACGCTGCTGTGGCAGCCAGGACAGGAATTCCGTGATGAGTACGACCTGTTCATCACCGGTAAAGCGAAACCCAGCCTGGCCCGAGTCCAAATTGGCTTCTTTCGCTGGGACGACCCGGGCGCGCGGGTCGCGGTCTTCGCCGCCGACGGACAGCCCATGGGCGATCACCTGGATTTGGCGACGTTCAAAATCGCCCCCAAGAAGATCGAGCGGCCCGAGGTGGCGCAGCCTGTGGAGGCCGATTTTGGCGGGATGATTTCGCTCATCAGCTATGACCTGTCGTCGCCTTCAGTCCGGGCGGGCGAACCCTTCACCCTCGTCTTGCATTGGCAGGCCAGGTCGCCGGACGGCTCCGACTACTCGGTCTTTGTCCATTTGCTGAGCGCCGATGGCGCAATCGTGGCTCAGCACGACTCATCTCCGCAGAACGGCAATTACCCGACCGGCATCTGGGCCGCTGGCGAGTTCATCGCCGATGCGCATACGTTGAATTTGCCGCCTGATTTGCCTGCCGGTGCATATTCGCTGGCTGTCGGCCTCTATCGCCCGCAAGATGGTTCTCGCCTGCCGGTCCGTCTGTCCGGTCAACCCGTCCCCGATGGCCGGGCGATCATCGGGCAGATCCAGGTTGTAGAATAGCTGCTGCTATGGGCCGCCTATGGTGCCCTCCCATAGCACGGCGCGGTCGTCCGGCAGGCGCGCTCCTTGCGCTTCGGTGGCCGGCAATCGCTGCATGGTAGCCAGCGAATACAGGCCCACCGCCAGCCGGTAGTGGCCCGCTGGCATATCCGCCGGCAGAGTGAGCTCATGCCTGTCCTGCACGACCTCGTCTTTCTCCCACAGTCTGGTGCGATAGCTGCCCCCCAACGGTGGCGCATCCTGTTGGGCTCGGACTGCTCCGCCCTCATCGATCAGGTGAATGAACACGGTGTAATCGTCATCGGTGGCTCGCAGTGCCTGCCAATACAGAGTCAGCGGCAAGGTGTCTCCCGGGCGGATGCCCTCGGTTGGCAGGTCAAAACCGCGCAGGGCGATTTGGTCGCCAAAGCGATAGTCCGCCTGATGTTGCCAGGCATAGTGGGGCTTCTTGCGAGGAGCCAGCTTGAAGCTCCCGACCAGAGTTCGCCCGACGGGTTTTCCCCTGGCGTCGAAGGCGGACAACCGCTCCAGCGTGGCCGGGTCGTACAAACCGGCTTCGACCACTGCTTCAACCGGGGCTTCTGCCGCCGGGTCGAGTGGCACGCGATAAGAGTCTACCACTATCGTTCCGGGCGACCACTCGGTGGTGGGATAGTTGCCCAGTCCGGTGAAACTGTCCCTCTGGCCGATGCGCTGCCCCTGCCGCCCGAAGACCTGCACGGTGACGGCGTAGTCCATGTCCAACGCCTCGGTGCCCTGCCAGTACAGCGTAACCTGGATGGCCTCGCCGGGCCGCGCGCGCTCAGGCGCGATCTCAGCACCCAGCAACCGGATGCGATGGCCGTAATCTATCTCCAGTTTGTGCGGGACAGTCTCGGCCGCTTCGGGCGGCAGCGTCGGCGGCGGGGCATAGGCCGGCCGCAGGTATAGGGCCAGCACAAGTCCGGCTATGCTGGCGGCCATCGCCAGCCACAGCACGGCCAGCCACTTGCGCCAGGGCGCCCCGACCATGTAGGCCAGCCCACTGAACACGAGGATGGAAATGGCGGGCAGGCCGGGGAACATGTAGCGGCCGTTGGCCGCGGTGGTGCTCATCAGCATATAGCTGAACATCGCCGCGAAATACGCTGCGGCGATCAGCGTCAGCGTGCCGAGCGCGCTCAGCGGCGGCCAACCTTCTGCCCATGGTTGGCGTGAGGGGAAACCCGAGTGATCTGCCTGTTTCTGTCGCCCGGTGAGCCACTCTCGCAGGGCCAACGACAGCGCGACCAACGCCAGCAGGCCCATAGCGATATAACGGCGCGTCCCGTCGAGCGCAGTGATGGTCACCACGCTGTAAACGACACCGGCCCAGGCGAGCGCGGCCAGCGTCCAAATCGCCTTTGTCCATGCTGCGAGATGCTGGTGGCTTTGACGCCAGGAGGCCGGCAGCCTGCCGCGCAGGCTCAACGCCTGTCGGCAGGCCATCGCCACACAGCCTACTGCTCCCAACCGCGCGACAAAGCCGAAGAAATGATACCAGACGTTTGGGATGGGCACATTGCCGTAGCCAAATCGGCCCCAGAACGAAGTCTCAGCGTTCGGCAGCTCAAACAGAGCTGTGCTCCAGTCCAGGCCCTCCGGCCGGGCGTGCCAGGTGCGTAGTGTCAACCGAATGCTGGTCAGTTCGCCGTACAGGGCAAGGTTGCGTGCAAACCACCAACCGGCGAGAACAAGCGTCAGCCAGGCCATCAACGCGCCGCCATAGGCCAAAGCGCGCCATTGCCTCCGATGCCAGGCTACTGCGAGATAGACCACGGCGACCACCGGCAAGATATAGAGCCCGGTCAGCTTGGAGAGCAGCGCCAGGCCGCACAACAGGCCAATCCACAGGCTGCGGCCGATGTCAATGCCCGCCTTGACTGTGCGGATCAGCAGCCACGAGATGAGAGCGACGATCAACACCAGCAGGTTGTCGTTGTTGACCGCTCCGCTGATGAATAAGAACATCGGGTTGAACGCCAGCAAGACGACGCCGCCCAACGCCAGGTCGGGCTGCTTCGGGAACAGCTCCAATCCAATGCGATAAGTGACATAAACCGAGCACGCCCCCATCAGCACCGATAGCAGGCGCACCAGATGAATGCCTAAGGCCGTGCCCTGATACGGGAAACTGTCCCAACGCCCATGCAAGTAGAGATTCTTGTTGTCGCGCCCCACCTCACCGTAGGCGTAGCCCCAGTAGGGATTGCTGCGCGCCAGCGAGTAGGGCGACCCGTCCGCTTCGTCGAGCCAGTAAGTTGCCCATGCGCCGATCACGTAATACAGCGGCGGCTGGTGCTTTTGGGAAGGCGGGTCACCCTCGTGCTGGATGGGCAGCCCGCGGTCGCGGACCAGGTCGCGGATGAAAGCATAGTGGTGGATTTCGTCCGGCGCCTCAAACGGCGGCGTGGTCAGGCTGTAGCTCACGGCCAAGAGCGTGTAGATAAGCAGGACAGTGGCAATACCCCAATGTGTGCGGTGCATGGCTACATCACGTTGAATTGCAGCGATTCGGTCATGGCCTGGAAAATCGGCTCGAAGCTGGGCCACTGGTCGGCAGGCGCCAGGACGCCGAGCAGGGCGGCGCGGTTGTCTCCCAGGTAAATGGAGGTCAATCGCCCCCCTAACCCTGATCCGGCCAGCTCTACCGAACGGGCAGGGTGTCCGGCCACCTGCAGAGTCTGCGGCGAACCCACCACGCGGATGCCGCGTTCGGCCTGGACTTTGAGGGCGACTTCCAGCAACGGGCCGGGGTCAGTTGATCCCGCTGCCGCACCGTCCCACAGGGTGGACAGACTGCCAACGGTCACTTCTACCATGGGCGAGCGAATCACTTCCAGGTTGAAGTCATCAACTGAAGGCGCGATGGTAAACGTGCCTTCCTCAATGTAGACCCGCCAGCCCTTCGGTACTAAGATGCTATAGTTCTCCCACTCATTGACGTAGAGGTCCTCTGGCTTCGCAAACGCCGTCCGCGGCGGAGAAGTCGGGCTGGGCACTGCTGGCGGCCGCTTGATGGTAGCCTGGGGCGTCGTCGGAGGCGCAGGCGTCGCCCGGGGGGTCGGTGTCGGCCTGGCCATTCGGGTGGGCGTTGGCGTCACCGGCCCGCGCGTCGGTTCGGTGAAGGTGATGGCATTCAGCACGGCGTTCAGCGTTGGCTGGAACTCCTCCCACTGATCGGTGGGGGCCAGCGTCCAGATGACCGCAGCGCGGCGGCCATCCAACAGCACAGACATCGCCTGGCCGACGAGCTGGGGGCGTCGTTCCGGATTGCCGTCTTCAATCGTCCCGCTGGCCGCCTGATAGTCCTTGAAGGTAGTCTGTGTTACGCCCTTTACCCGGGCGTCCCAGCGTCGCCCTAACCTGCCGCCGGCCACCATCAGCACCTCTTCCGGCGTTTTGGCTTTAGCCAGCGCGCCGTCGAAAATCTCCTCCAGCCAGCCGACGACCAGGATGATCAACGGGTCATTGGGCGCGTCAGATTGCCACACCGCTTCGCTTATGGCCATGGAGGTCATATTGCCATCCTTGCCGGCGGTCCAGCCTTCCGGCAGCACCACGGCCAGCCCCAACTCATCGTCGTAATAGACCTCGCCTTGCGGCAGGCGCGGTGTCGGCGTGGCCGTCAGGGTCGGTGTGCGCGTATACATACGCGGCTGCTGGGGTGTGGGCGTCAGCGTCGGCGTGTAGGATGGGCTGGGCGAATCCGCCGGCGTGGGAATCAAATCCGGAGTCTCGGTCGCGGTGGCAGTAGGGGGGAGGGGGGTGAACGTGAACGTTGGCGTTGCCTCAGGCCCGGTGCGTATCGTGAAGTGCGATGGGATGGGCGAACTACACGCCAATGGCCCGCTCACTATCAGTGCGGCCGCCAGTATAATCCAGGCGGCCATTCGGTTGCGCTGGGAACGTTGCCCCATTATAGAGAATCCTCCCCAAATGGCTGTTAGTCCAGTATAGCACGTTTCAGGTGGAATGGACAAAATCGGATCTTGACAACCCGTAAGCAGAGGACTTGTCTTTTTCGCGGGTCGCGGGTAGGATGAAGTTTGCGAGGTGTGACCTTATGGATGATTTCGAAGCGGCGACTGAACCAGAGCAAATATTGACCATCCGCCCTGATTTACGGATTCCGCTGAGCGAGCTGCGCTTCCGTTTCTCGCGCAGCAGCGGTCCGGGCGGGCAGCACGTGAACCGTTCTGCCACGCGCGTGGAGCTGTTGTTTGATGCGGCCGGCTCGCCCAGCCTGAGCGACGAACAGCGCGGTCTCGTGTTGGCCCGGCTTGGCCCCTACCTCGACAAGCAGGGCGTGTTGCATCTGACCTCGCAATCCACACGCAGCCAACTGCGCAACCGCGAAGAGCTCATGGAACGACTTCGGTCACTGCTGACTGTAGCCCTGACCGAACGTCGCCCGCGGCGTCCGACGCGCCCCAGTCGCGCTGCCCGTGAGAGCCGATTGGCCCGCAAGAAGCGGCGCAGCGAGATCAAAGAGTGGCGCAAACGGCCGGAGTGGTGAACAGAGAGTCGCGTGGCTCACCGACTCATGGGGGGCGCCGAACCTAAATTTTATCAGAATGGCGACCAGCACCGTTCGGTAGCTATGGAAAACGCCGCAAACATCTGCTTCCTAAAATCTCGGAGGCACCCCAACGCGACCCTGGTCAATCGGCCAGACGGCCGACGACCGGAAATCGCTCGAGGAAATCCACACCATGAGGGGCTTCGTCCAGGGCCGCAGTCAGGTCTTCGCCGGCGCGGTGAAGCACCCAGTGTTTGCCACCTTTCCATAGGAAGCTGTCGGTCAGATCATAAACCAGGCCACGGCAGGCCACCCAAATCCGCACGCCATTCTGGCCGTCCGCGGCGGCCAGGTCTTTCCTGGTAATTGTTCGCATATTTTCCTGCGTGACAGTTGAATAAAGACGACCCTATCGAACCTGGGGGAAGCCAACGCTTCCCCCAGACGCATTGCAGCACTTACAGGCTTGGCATGAACTTCGACACAAACGGCGAAGTTGGCCCACGACGCATGAAATGCCCTGACGGCCCCTCGCCCAGGAACTCGGAGAACCACGATTCGTGCTCGACTTCCTCGTTCAGGATGGCGAGCGACAGTTCGTAGGTGCGGTGGTCTTTGCCGGCGGTCATGTGGCAGATCTGGGTGTAGCCGCGCACGGCGCACCGTTCCGCCTCGACGAGCACATTCAGTACCGCTTTGACATCCCTCGGGTTGTCTGGCAGGTAGGCTGGCCGACAGGCAGATATGTCGTGGAAATCCTTCATGTCGCGGGGCAGTTCGCCGCCCAGCTCGTAGATGCGCGGCACCAACGCCTCAAAGTGGTTGCGGTCCTCGATGCGAGCCGCTTCAGCAATTTCTTTCAGCCCCTCGCCTTCGAAGCCGATGAGGTTCGCCCGCAGAATTGTGTAGTAGTAGAAGGTGGTCAGCTCCGCTGCGGCGTTCTTGACCAAGAGCTCCACCAACTGGTCGACATTGACCCCTGCTTTTTCTACCATTTCACGTGCTACTTTAGCCATTTTTTGTTGCTCCTTTCCTCAGTTAATGAAAATGTTTTGTTGCGTCAATTCTTTGCCAAAGCCCTCAGGGCTTCACCACACACCTGTACTCGTTGCCAGTTATCGCCTCCTCAAGGACGACCCCGCCGGAAGGCGGTCAAGCTGCATGTTTGTAAAATGATGTCTTGTTTCTATAAACAATGGTTTTCCATAGGTGGTCAAAAAAATACTCGGCTGTGGATCTCACACCTTCACTCACAATGGCTCACCTCGCTCGGAGAGCAAGACGTTTGATCCGTCCTCCACCCCTGGCACTGAGAACAGATGCCGAACAAATCCACCCGATAGTCCAAAATCCGGAATCCAGCCCGGCGGGCCATCTCCTCAAGGGCATGAAGTGGGTTGCCGACCTCGCAATCCATGATTTGATTGCACTTGACACAAATCAAGTGGGGGTGAGGATAGGGCTTGTTGCCGTCATACCGGTTGTGTTGGTCTTCAAAACTCAGTTCCAGCACCTCGTGCATCTCTTTCAACAACGCTACCGTCTTGTAAATGGTCGCCAGGCTGGTCGTCGGGAAATTGACTTTGACCTGCTCGTAAATGCTTTCCACGCTGGGATGTCCGCGGCTCTCAGCCAATATCTTGAGCACGGCGATACGTTGCGGAGTTAAGCGATGCCCTTGTTCTTTCAAACTGTTTATCATCTTTTCGAGCCTGATTTTGGGATCAGCCATGTTGTTTGGGCCCTTCACCCTCCGCAAGAGAATACCTATAGATAACCATTATCTATAGAAAATTATAGCACAATCATGTGAAATTGTCAAGCGGGGTTTTGGATGGGGTGCACTGTTCAACCAATCCCTGCTGTTCATGTCTGCGCGTCCAGGACCGCGGCCACCTTGTTCAGTTTATCAGCCGGCCAGGCCGCCCTGTTCTTTTGTTCTTCGACAAGGAATTTCTTGATGTCGGCTGCCTTGATGATGGGAAAGCCATCTCGCGCCTCCACGGTCAAGTTGACGTCTTGATGAGTGAACACGACCACGCCGCTGATGGGTATGTCTTCGTCGGGCAGCAGCCGTTTCAGCGCGGTGGTCAGCGTGCCCATTTCGCCAGCGAGCTCGGTGGACGGGTTGCCCAGCGGCTGCTCGCCGCCGAAAAACAACCTGAGCCTACGCCTGAAATCAACTTTTTGCCGCCATTTATCCTGGCCGCGGTAGGTCACCTCGCCATCCTGCTTTTTGCAATGCAGCACGTACAAACCGAAAGGCGTCAGCAGGATATGGGGAACGGGCAAAACGTAATTGTAGAGGCGATATTTGTTGCTGAGGCCCTTGAGCGACTTGCTCAACACTTCGTCGCCGCGCGGCGGCTTGACCCACCGGCTGACATTATATGAGCCGATACTGGCGATGCCGAAGCCGGCGATCAGGCACAGCAGGGAGATTTCGAACAGCTCCGGCCTGGAGAAATTGATGATCATGCCGCCGGTCAGCACAACCAGGCCGGCCAGGCTGGCGTACTTGCCGAGGCGGGCCTTGCGCTGGATAAATTTCTCGTTGGTTACAACCCTCATGGCGTTTGTCCTGTTCCTTTCGTGTGGGCAGACGGTGTTCGCCCGCGCCGGGCGGCCAGCAGACTGTTACTCATTCGTACCTGGCGAAGATCAGACAGGCGTTCTGCCCACCGAACCCGAAGGAGTTCTTCAGGGCGTACCTCACTTCAGCCCGTCGCGCTTCATTGGGCACGTAATCGAGGTCGCAGGTGGGGTCGGGGTGATGCAGGTTGATGGTCGGATGTATCACCTGCTCGCGAATGCTCATGACGCACGCGATGGCTTCAATCGGGCCGCCCGCGCCGAACCCGTGCCCAATCATAGATTTGGTCGCGCTGATGGGCACTTTGTAGGCATAGTCTTTGAAGACCCGCTTGATGGCGACCGTCTCGGCAGTGTCGCCCAGCGGCGTACCTGTCGCGTGAGCATTGATGTAATCAATGTCCTCAGGTATCAGCCCGGCGTCGGCCAGCGCCCAGGTCATGGCCTTGGCAGCGCCTTTGCCTTCTGGGTCAGGCTGGGCTACGTGGTAGGCATCCGACGAAGAGGCCTGGCCGACCACCTCACAGTAAATCCTGGCGCCGCGCGCTTTGGCATGGGACAGCCGTTCCATAACGTAGACAGCGCATCCCTCGCCCAACACCAGGCCATCGCGTGTGGCGTCGAAGGGCCGGCTGGCCGTCTTTGGGTCCTCGTTGCGGGTAGAGAGGGCGCGCATGGCGTAAAAAGCGGCCACCAGCGGCGGGCAGATCATGGATTCCACGCCGCCGGTCAGCACGATGTCACACGTGCCCCGCCGGATGGTTTCGACGGCTTCCCCCATAGCCTGGGTGCCGGCGGCGCAGGCCGTGGTAACCGTGGAGATGTAGCCGGTGGTGCCCAGATAGTAGCTGATGTAATGGGCGCAAATATTGGGCAGAGAAGCGGCCAGCACAAAAGGGCTCAGTTTCTTGTAGCCCTCGTTGTAAACGGTCAGAACACCCTGTGATGCGGCGTCGAACCCGCCGATGGCTGTGCCCAGCAACACGCCGACCCGGTCAGGGTCGGAGAAGGGCAATGTCAGGCCGGCGTCTTCGACGGCATCGTACCCGGCACAGGTAGCCATTTGGGAAGAACGCGCCATACGGCGCGCCTCTTTGGCCGGAATCCGGGTGGTCGGATCAAAGTCGCGCGCTACGGCCGCTATCTTGACTGGATAGTTGGTTGTGTCGAAAGAAGTGATGTAGTCTACGGCAGAGCGGCCCTCGACCATGCCTTTCCACGTATCGGCGACGGTCAGGCCCAGCGGGGTGATGGCGCCGATGCCAGTGATGACGACTCTTTGGTCGTCCGAGCGTTGTTTTGCCATGAAAATCAGCGAACTCCTTCCTCTATGACTTTGATGATGTTGGAATCTGCGGCCTGTTTGGCGACGCGGATGGCATTTTTGATCGCTTTAGCCTCGGATCTCCCATGGGCGACGATGACAACGCCAGCTACGCCCAGCAGGGCGGCGCCGCCGTAGTCGGTGTAGTCCAGACATGCACGGGTGGCGCGCAGCGCGCTTTTGGCCAGCATCGCCCCGAGCATGGCATGGGGCCGGCGTTTGACCTCGCGTTCAAGGGTCTTGAGCAGCAGGGCCGCGACGCCTTCCGATGTCTTGATGAATACGTTGCCGGTGAACCCGTCGGTTACCACCACATCGGCGGGACGATTGGGAATGTCTTTGCCCTCGACGTTGCCGATGAATTGGAGGGGGCCAGCCTTGAGCAGTTGGTGCGCTTCTTTGACAAGCTGGCTGCCCTTGCTTTCTTCCTCGCCGTTGCTCATCAGCCCCACGCGCGGCGTCTCGATGCCCAGCACTCCGTGTGCATACGCGCTGCCCATTACGCCAAACTGATAGAGATACTCGGGCTTACAGTCGGTGGTCGCGCCAATATCCAGGACGAAACAATAACCGTGCAAGGTAGGGTACACCGTTCCCAACGCCGAGCGGCGGACGCCTGGCAACCTGCCGAGAAACAGTTGAGCGGCTCCCAAGACGCCGCCCGAATTGCCAGCGGAGACGAAGCCGTCGGCTTCGCCGCGCTTGACCAGTTGCACTCCCACCACCATTGATGCATCGCGTTTGGCATGTATGGCTGCGCCTGGCTCTTCATCCATGTGGACTACTTCGCTGGCGTGGGCAATCTGGACCGAGTTGTGCAGGGATTGGGAGAGTCTGTGACCGGCCAGCTCTTGTTCGATCTCTTCCCGCCGCCCCACAAAGACAATTTCGACGCCGTATTCTTGGGCAGCCAGAAGTCCGCCGTCAATGATCGGCGATAATCCTTTGTCGCCGCCCATGGCATCCAAGGCAATTCTCAATCCACACGTCTCCGAGAGAACAAAAGATGTACTCCACGCCCGCCATTATATCATGGGTCTGATGCTGAGGCAAGCTCGATTGGGGGTGCGCCCCCTCCGTGTCCGCTTCAAAAGATTTTGGACGCACCCACTCGATTTGGCAGAAATGGGCGTCTTGTGGCAAACTAAACTTGTCACCGGGTGAACTGGGAATCCGTGCAATTCTGAACGTTGAGAAAAGAGGGAGGGAGACAGGCGAAGTGAACGAGAGCAATGACACGCGCCAACCTGATATCGCACCAGATTTCACTCTGCGCGATTACCGCGGTGAGCAAGTCCGACTGAGCGATTACCGGCACCGCAAACACGTTGTTTTGGTCTTCAACAGGGGTTTTGTCTGACCGTTTTGTGTCAGGCACATGACGCAGTTGCGTCAGGACTACCCCAGATTCGTCGAACGGGATGCTGAGATATTGGTCGTCGGCCCGGAGTCACCGCAAGCATTCGCCCGGTGGTGGCAGGAACGGAGGATGCCCTTCGTGGGCTTGCCTGATCCCAAGCACGAAGTTGCCCGCCTATATGGACAGGAAGTCAATTGGCTGAAATTGGGCCGAATGCCGGCCTTGCTGGTCATCGACAAGGCTGGCCGCATCCGTTATCGCCATCATGCGGACAATATGAGCGACATACCAGGCAACGCGGAGGTGCTTGGCATACTGGATGAGCTTAACGCGCGAGGGTGAGCGCCAGCCGGGGTGCATCCGAAGTTCAAGGAAGCAGGCGCATATGGCGTTTCCCATCGCTACCGAATGGGTCTGGCCGTCATTCTGAGCTCCCCCACGGCGCGTGGGCGCGCCGCTCATCGGGCAGGAAACACCGCCCGCCCCCGTCATGCTGAGCGAAGCGAAGCATGACGGGGGCGGGGTTTCTGCTAATTCGCCTAAAATTCTGGATGCACCCACGCACCAGGCCGTTTGACGGAGTGGGCTGGCTGTAGTATCATCAACAATAGGATAGATGCGCTTTTATGGCGATCAATTGAAAAGACAAACTCTCAAGGAGGAATGCAACCATGAAACTGGCGAGCAGGATGAGCAGGCTTGGCACCGAGACCGCTTTTGAGGTGCTGGCTAAGGCGCGTGCCCTGGAGGCTCAGGGGCGCGAAATCGTCCACCTGGAGATTGGGGAGCCCGACTTTGACACACCGAGCCACGTTATCGAAGCTGGCGTAAAGGCTTTGCGCTCGGGTAAAACCCATTATACCCCATCGGCTGGCACCCCCGAGATGCGCAAAGTCGTAGCCGATTACATTTCTGAGACGCGGCGCATTAATGTTACTCCGGATATGGTCGTTGTCGTGCCTGGCGGCAAACCGATCATCTTCTACACGATGACGGCTTTGTTGGAAGAAGGGGATGAGGCCATTTATCCCAACCCTGGCTATCCCATCTATGAATCTATGATCAACTTTACGGGAGCCAAGGCAGTGCCGTACCGGCTGCGGATGGAAAACGATTTTCGGTTCGACCCCGACGAATTGCGTAGCCTGGTGACACCCCGCACCAAGCTGATTGTCATCAACTCGCCGGCCAACCCGACCGGCGGCGTGCTGTCAATGTCCGACATGGAGGCCATCGCTGAGATCTGTCTCAAGAATGACATCATGGTCTTGGCCGACGAGATTTACAGCCGCATCATTTACGAAGGAGAACATGTCAGCATCACCGCCATCCCCGGTATGCAGGAAAAGACCATTCTGTTGGATGGTCACTCGAAGACGTATGCGATGACTGGCTGGCGGCTGGGCTATGGAGTGATGCCGGTTGAGCTGGCCGAGCAAGTCACTCGTTTGCAGACCAACGCGGTGTCCTGCAATGCGGCTTTCACGCTCGAAGCGGGGCGCGAGGCCATTCTGGGCCCTCAGGACGATGTGTACAAGATGGTCGAGGCATTCCGCAAACGTCGTGATGTCATCGTGGATGGTCTCAATGACATCCCCGGCTTCAAGTGTCTGAAGCCAAAAGGCGCGTTCTACGCATTCCCGAATATCGAAGGCACGGGCATGACCAGCAAGCAAATGGCCGACTATCTGCTCAACGAGGCTGGCGTAGCCGTTCTGTCGGGCACGTCTTTCGGGGCATACGGCGAAGGTTTCCTGCGGCTGTCGTACGCCAATTCTATCGAGAACCTTGAGAAAGCCCTGAAAAACATCCGCGCCGCCGTCGAGAAATTGTAGGAGCGACCCCGTGTGGTCGCCCCCGTCTGGGCGGGTGAATCGGGGGCGACCACGCAGGAGAGTGGACAGGCAGGTCTGCCCCGCCCGCGCGGACACATCGGGGCGGGCGTGTTGGCCTGCCCTGTCATCAATTGTGGTACTTGCCAACGTTTTTCCCTTCGAGGTTAGCCAGGCTTCGTCCTCTCCTGAATGGTGAGATTGCCCAGAGAAATCGGCGATATAGCGCTCAGGGCGACCAGGAGATTTGCTCCTCTACCCAGCCGACCGAATTGTAATCCTGCGCCAGTCGCACTTTGCCGTCAGGTGAGCCGGGCAACTGAAGAAGCTGATACTGATTGGCGCCGTCGGAGTTCATGACCCACAGCCCCCACACGCCATTACGGTCCGACAGAAAAGCAATATACCGGCCGTCCGGCGACCACGTTGGCAGTCCTTCATTTGAAGCGTCGGGCGTTAGAAGTTGCATGTTGGCGCCGTCACTGTCCATCACATACACATCCCAGTTGCCCGTCCGCCGGGACATAAAGGCCACCTTGTTGCCATCGGGTGAGCCGGCCGGGGTGTAATCCGTCATTTCCGTGGTCAATTGCTCGGGCGAGCCACCTGTCAGCGCGATGCGCATCAAACCGCAACTGCCGCCGATGCACCCTTTGTAGACCAGGTAATCGGTCCCCAAAAGCGATGGTGACTCGCCGATGATGGCCGCGCCGTTGTAGCGCAAGACCTCAATCGTGTCTCCGGTCGCTCTGTACAGCCGCGGCGCACGGTCTGCCTCTTCGCGAGAGTGGAAGTAGAACGTCTTCTCTGCCGGCGCCCAGATCGGATGTGCAGCCTCTTCCCGCTTGACGATCATGCGCAGGCCGCTGCTGGTCAACGTGCGATAGAGGAGGCCGAGGCTGATCGCGTCCCAGGAGCGGAAAGCCAGTTGCTTGCCGTCCGGGCTCAGCGCGGGCTGACTGGCATCGCGCTGGACAAGGCGGGATTCACGGCTAATCAGGTCCACGAGATAGATGTCATACGAGCCCCGCGCGGCGTCGAAGACCGGGTAGGCAATTTGGCCGAGCGGTTGGCCCGCTTCCTTGGGCTTTGGCTGTACGGCCGACACGTATTCGGGCAGACTTTCGGGGATCAGCGTGGGTTGCTCGACGAGCAGCATCTGCGTTGGCGTAGTCGGCGCGGACGCGGCAGGCGAGGCGCCCACCGGCATCGGTGTTGGCGCGGCCAGAGATGTCGGGCCAGGCAAGGAAGCCGTGGGGGTTGCTGTCGGCTGCGCGAGAACGAGTGGCTCCACCGTAGGTGTTGGCTGGAGCGTCGGGGTGATGGTGGCCGTAGCGAGGCCGGGCGAAGGTCTGACTTCAACCACGGCGTGTGTCGCTGTTGGTTGCATCTGGGTCGGCGTGTCCGACGGAGAAGGCCTGATGGATACGGTGGGCGTGGCGGTGGGTCTCATTGCAATCTCAGAGCCGGGTGGCGCCCAAACCCTGAGGTCGTCGAAACTGATGTGAACACCGGGTTGGTCGAAGGTGCCCGCGAAGAAGCCAATATCTCCGTGACGGAAAGAGTCATCTTCGACTTCGGCTAAGAACTGGCCGTTGACGTATACGCTGATCTTGTTCCCCAGCGCCGACACTCGCAAAGCGTTCTCGGCCTGGCCGACGTTGATTGCCGGCGAGGGAGTCCAGTCTACCAGCGTGAGCCAGCGGCCGTTCACCAGCTTGCTCAGCAAGAAGAACCCGTCGCCTGTGATGTCGAAGCGATAGAAGTTGTCCTTGTCTTGCAAGCGGAAAATGACGCCGTAGCTGTTGTTGTTGGGTCCTTCCCATTGTTTGGTGGTTACTTCCAGCACAAAATCGGCGATGTCGCGATTGGCCAACCCCCAAGCAAACAGGTTGGGCGCCCTGACCTCGATGTGATATTTGAGCGCGCCATACTGCTTGAGCGTGAATTGGTCGAAGGCGTCGTCCCAGCCGCTCGCCTGGTCGGAGAAGTCGTCCTGATACACGAGCGACAAAATCACCGGAGTAGGGCCTGTTTCCAGGGTTATCGGCTCCAGGACTGTTGGCAAAGTGGGAGTTGGGGTAGGCGCATCCGTTTGACTGCACCCTGACAACAAGAGGCCACCTGATACGGCGCAAGCCAGGACTGCCAGGTTTGCGTGCCGCGCTCCGGCCACAGACCATAGCCTGGCGCAGTGGTGAACATGCCCCAAAATCACTCGTGGCAATTCTCTGAGCATAGTAGACTTCTCCTAATTTGTCTGTCAGGGCACCCAACACATTCGTTCTTCAAGCCAACCCCTTGACTTGGTGTCATCCTCGCCGGCGACACGTCCGTCCACGCTGCCGGGCACGTCGAACAGCTTGCGACGGTTAGTCCCGTCGGCGTTCACGACCCAGATGCCCCACGTGCCCCCCTCATCCGAAGCGAAGGCAATGAAGTTGCCATCGGGCGACCAGCAGGGCATACCGTCGTTGACCCGATTGTTCGTCAGACGTGCCATGTTCGAGCCATCCACATTCACGACAAAAATCTCCCAGTTACCCTCACGTTGGGACATGAAGACAATGCGCGAGCCGTCGGGCGACCCGGCTGGCTGTGTATCGCTCCAATGGTCGGTGATGTTGGTCGGCCCTGCCCCGTCGGGGTTGATAGCAATGAGCCCACAAGCTTCTTGGACGCAGCCACTATAGATAACCCGGCCATCCTTGAGCCAGCCCGGTGTCACGCCGATGATGGGCTTGAAGTTCTGCTCCAACGCGCGATCCTGTCCACCGCCTGAGGGGGTAATATACAGTCGGGACTGACGGTCAGATTCACGGCGCGAGGAGAAGATAATTGAGCCGCCATCGGGTGACCAGGCCGGCATGGAATCCTCAACGAACGCCTGTGCGGTCAGGCGGCGATAGTCTGAGCCCTGAGCCGGCCCGACGATGCTCATGGCCGCGATGCCGCGCGAATCTCGCTTCCAGCGCCGAAGAGCCAACGAAGTGCCGTCCCAACTGGCAGCCGGTTGGCTGGCCTCGCCCAGCACAAAAGACGAATCGCCCGTGCCGTCGGCGTTGTGGCGATAGATGTCATAGCTGGCCTGGTCTTGATGATAGACGGGAAAGTATATTGTGCCGCTAAGCTGGCCGGCCGGCTGCGCCGTTGGCTCTGCCTGCTTGGGTGGACGTTCCTGGACTGCCGGACGTTCCTCCGGATTGGTCTGAGCTGGCGGTTGGGCCGCGGAAGCGACGGCCGAAGGTTTTTCTATCTCGGCTGGGTTCTCTTCCGGTGTTGGCGATGGCAGGGTAACTGGCTCCCCGGCAATCTTCTTCAGGCCATCTTTAGCCTCTTGCATGTTTGGCGCCAGCGCAAGTGCCTGGTTAAACGCATTTTGGGCTTCGTCCATTTTGCCCTGAACCAGATAAACGTAACCCATACCAGAATAGGCGGATGCCTGATTGGGGGCGAGCTCCACGGCCTGGCGGAATGCCTCCAATGCTTTCTCGTAATCGCCCGGCCCCGAAAAATAGGCCCGACCGAGCCCGTCGTAGGCTGTGGCCAGTTTGGGGTAGAGCTTGATGGCGGACTGATAGGCCTGGATCGCCTCGTCGAAGCGTTCCATGCGCCGCAGCTGGACGCCCAATTCGACGTAGTGATGGGCGACATCAGGTTCAAGGGTAATGGCCTGCCTGATTTCAGCCAGAGCGGCATCTGCCTGGCCAGCAAAGGCATAAGCATAGGCCATCGCCAAGTGCGCTTCGGCGCTGTTCGGGTCAAGCTCCAGGGCGCGCTGCGCTTCAGCGAAGCCTTCTGCGCTCCGTTCAACATTCAGGTATATTGTGGACAAGACAACATGTGCCGGAACGTAATTGGCGTTGAGGCGGAGGGCCCGTTGACCTGCCGAAATGGCTTCGTCTTTGCGGCCCAACAGGTAGTTTAGCCAGGCCAGCTCGGTCAGGCCCTCGAGGTTATTCGGGTCAAGTTGGGTGGCGACGATGGCCTTTCCCAACGCATCCTCCAGTTGAGGCGGATATTGCAGGCGCAGCGCACGGGCCCAACGGGCGTAGATCGTCGCTTGCGCCGGGTCTAACCCAGAGGCTTTCTGATAGCGCGCTACGGCATCTTCGTATTGGCTCCTGGACATAAGGTCTCTGGCTTCCTGCAGCAAGACCGATACGTCATTGGCCAACGCCAGGGTCGGGGTGGGATTCCCAATCACCGGCGCGGCAAGCGTCGCGGTTGGGGTGGGCAAATCGGGGACGGGCAGGAACAACGCGCTGGTCGCCGTCGCCTGCCCACTGTCTCCAGAGGTCAAATAGACTGCGCCGATCAAGGCCACGGCCAGGATCAGGAACACCACGGCCAGACCAGTGCACCCAAACAATAGCCACTGCATTGAACCTTTCGTTCGCTGTTGGACTTGCGGCTGAGGGGTTACGACCGCCACGGCCCGCTGCGTCCCAGGCTCAGCGGCGGCACGTGGCCCTGTGGGCGGTTGAACTCGCGGTGGGTCGGCCTGCACCCACTGTTTGCCATCGTGATAGTACCACAGGCCGGACTGTGCACCGATCATCCAGATTGTGCCGTAGCGGTCTCTAAACTGCAATTTTTGAACCTCAAACTCGAACTGTTCGGCTGAGATCGCCCCTGCGCCAAATTTCTCTTTGAGCAGGTAAAGCCTGCGCTCAATTTCTTCTACACTGTTAGCCAATGCACATCTCCCGTTCAGATATTGCCAACAAACCGCGTCTGGGGTATTGTCGTGAGCAAAGGCGGCTGAAGGCAATTCGATGCAGCTCTGCGCCCATTATAACAGACCGGACAAGGCTAGTCAATCAAGAGCCTTAACATGGAGCCATGGACCTGCCCATATTGACACCGTTTGGGTAATATCCTAAAATGGTAGTGAACCTATCGATCACCGCGATTCAGGAGGAAATACCATGCTTGTCGTACATGTCCACGTTCAGGTGAAACCCGAATTCATCAATGCTTTCCGCGAGGCCTGTATTGAAAACGCCCGCAACAGCCTGCAAGAACCCGGCATAGCCCGCTTCGATGTTGTCCAGCAGATGGACGACCCCACGAAGTTTGTGCTGGTGGAAGCCTATCGCACGACGGAAGACCCAGGCCGGCACAAAGAGACGGCCCACTATCAGAAATGGCGCGACACAGTGGAGCAAATGATGGCTGTGCCGCGGCAGAGTGTCAAGTTCTCCAATGTGTTCCCAGACGACGAGGGTTGGGGATAGAGCGATGCGGTTTGAATTCGCCACGGCTACACGCATCGTATTTGGAGCGGGAACGCTCAGCGAGCTGGCCCCGGCAGCCGCCGGGCTGGGCCGGCGGGCAATGATCGTGACTGGACGCACGGTGGAACGCGCCCGGCCGCTGCTGGATAGCTTGGCTGATCAGGGACTGGCGACAACCTTGTTCGCAGTAGAGGGCGAACCGTCGGTCGGCCTCGTATGTCAGGGCAGCGAACTGGCTCTGGCCGAGAGATGCGATGTCATTATCGGCTTTGGTGGCGGCAGCGCGCTCGATGCGGCTAAAGCCATTGCCGCTTTAGCGACCAATGGCTGTGACCCATACCGTTTTCTCGAAGTCATTGGCGAGGGCCAACCCCTGGCTGCCACGCCTCTGCCGTTTATCGCCGCACCGACTACCGCCGGGAGCGGTGCAGAAGTGACACGCAACGCTGTGCTCTATGCCCCAGAACACCACGTCAAGGTCAGCTTGCGCAGCCCGATGATGCTGCCCCGATTGGCCGTTATTGACCCGACCCTGACGCATGATTTGCCTCCCAACATCACGGCCAGCACCGGCCTGGATGCGCTGACCCAGGTATTGGAGCCGTTTGTTTCTGTGGCGGCCAACCCGATGACCGATGCGTTTTGTCGCGAAGGGCTGAAGCGAGCGGCCCGCTCGCTTCGCAGAGCCTTTGACAACGGCCACGACGCCCTGGCCCGCGAAGACATGGCCCTGGTGAGCCTGATGGGCGGTCTGGCCCTGGCCAACGCCAGGTTGGGCGCAGTGCATGGCTTTGCCGCGCCCATCGGTGGGATGTTTCCCGCGCCGCATGGGGCTGTCTGCGCCCGCCTGCTGCCCTTCGTCATGCGAGCCAACATCCGCGCCCTGCGGGCCAGGCAGCCCGACAGCGAAGCGCTGCGCCGCTATCTCGAGATCGCCCGCATCCTGACTGGCGATGAGTCAGCGACCGCCGAAGATGGCGCACACTGGGTGTCGAAGCTGATTGACGACCTGGGCATTCCACCTCTCTCTGCCTATGGCCTGACACCGCAGGACTTTCCGATTCTCGTCGAGAAGGCGGCAAAGGCCAGCAGCATGAAAGGCAACCCGGTGCCCCTCACCTCGCAGGAGCTGCACGAGATTCTGGCCCAAGCCTTATAGGCGCGAAAAAACCGCCGTGCAAGCAGACAGGGCTATGTACAAAACAAGGCAACCTGCCAGACGGCAGGTTGCCTTACAGTCAGACTTAAGGATAGGGGCCCCAAGTCAAGACCGACAAGTTTAGCCTGTACTAATACAGCACAGGCGTCCCGCTGTAGGGCATAGAGGCCGGGTAATATGAGCCACCCCAAGGCCATGGGTTATAGACCGGGCCTGGCATAGGGGCTGGAATCGGGATTATCAGCCGCTGCCCCGCATAAATGTAGTTCGGATTGACCAGGCCGTTGGCGTAGGCGATCTGCCACGCGCTGACGCCATAGAGACGGGCGATGCCGTACAAAGTCTCCCCGTAGCGCACCACATGGATCAATGGTCCTCCAATTGGGAACGGAGGCCGCGGCGCGGGCGGGAATGGAACCGGGGCAGGAATAAACAGAACCTGTCCCACATAGATCCGGCTGGGGTTCACAATCCCGTTTGCCTGCGCGATGGCCCAGACAGTTGTATGAAACCGGCTGGCTATTGAGTATAGGGTGTCGCCTGGCCTGACGACGTAAAACTGACCCGGCACCGGCATCTGTGCCTGCGGCGCTGCATGGGCAACCGACAGGTTGAAGGACAACATCACCAATACTGCGACCAACATCACCATTAACCACTTTCTGACGCTCATCTCACTTCCCTCCATAATGTGCTGTCAGGTTAAACAAGAATACATGACTACATCATTCATTCACTTTCATACTATACCCCAAGATTTGCAGCGTTACATCGGCAAGTGTGCGAATGTTACGGCCTTACTTCAGCGTATGTTGGGGCCGGAATCATTAGGCATTTTCGCCTACGACCAGCGAATAGGACGTGACCAGCAGTCTTATTCTCTATGTAAACTTTGTGTTATAGGAGGAGTTGTGGTACAATGGAAAATGGTTAACGGACAATTACGGGTATTCTCAGGAGATGAACGTGCCGCGCATATTGATCGCAGAGGACAACCGGGGCACCGCCGACATGCTGAAGATTTTACTCGAGCTGGAAGGCTACCACGTCTCCATCGTTCAGGAGTCCCAACTTGTGCTCCCAACACTGGAGCAGCAACGCCCTGATGTGCTGTTAATGGATTTTTACCTGGGGCAGGAGAAGGCAACTGACCTGCTGCAATCAATCCGCAGTCAGCCACAGTTCGACACTCTGCCCATCGTTGTCGTATCGGGCATGGAACTCAGTTGGGAGGTTGAACAAGCGGGCGCTGACGCCTTTCTGTTGAAGCCATTTGGCGCAGACGAGTTGTTTGCCGCCCTGCAAGAGGCCATGCGCCGACGCGAACGCCGTTGACTACGCACGGAGACTGAATTGGAAGAATAGAAATATATGCGAACAGAAGAGAAAAGTTCAAAGAAAACAAAGACTAAACAGCAAATGCAATGGTACCGCATGGACCTCCATTTGCATACCCCTGCATCCTCAGACTACGCTGAACCCAACGTTGGGTATTTGGATATTTTGCAGAAGGCCGAAAGCAAGGGACTGGATATTATCGCTTTCACCGACCACAATACGGTTGCCGGCTACGGCAGAATGCTGGACGAAATAGACGAATTGGAATTGCTGGAACGGTTGAGCCGTCTGCGCGCCCATGAACGCAAACGGCTGGACGAGTACCGACGCTTGTTGAAACGCATTCTGGTCCTGCCCGGTTTTGAGTTGACGGCCACGCTGGGCTTTCACATTCTGGCCGTTTTTGACCCCAAGACGAGTTTAAGAGAGCTCGAACATATCCTCTTGCACCTCAACGTGCCCGCTGACCGACTGGATGAGGGCAGCACCGAGGTCGGGGCAACAACCGATGTGTTGACTGCCTATCGTATTTTGGACGCAGCCGGCGCTCTGGTCATCGCCGCCCACGCCAATTCGGCGCATGGCGTCGCCCTCCAGGGCTTTGATTTTGGCGGGCAGACCAAAGTAGCCTACACGCAGGACATTCACCTGCACGCTTTGGAAGTAACAGACCTGGAAGGCGGCCGGCGGCGCTCGACGGCGAATTTCTACAATGGCTCGAAGCCGCAATACCCCCGACGCATGCACTGTATTCAGGGATCAGATGCACATCGCCTGACACGCGATCCGGCCGACAAGAATAAGCTGGGAGTAGGCGACCGGGTGACGGAAGTGCTGCTGCCTGAGCCGTCATTCCAGGCGTTACGCGAAGTGTTTCTGGGCGTTGACTTCGCGCGCACCCGCCCTTATCGGCCTACACAGGCCCCCTATGATTTCGTTCGCGAAGCGCAGGCGCAAGGCGAAAGTATCGTCCAATCTTTTCACGAACGAGCGACCCGCCGTGGGGGCCGTCTTCACGCTGTCATCTGCGATATCGTGGCATTTGCCAACACCAACGGGGGCACGATTTACATCGGCTTGAGCAGCAATCCCAATGTCCCGCCCGTCGGCGTGAAGAATCCCGAGGAAGTCATTTCGCTAATTAAAACCGAAGTGCAGCGCAAGATTACACCCGAACTGGACGTCCGCCTGGATGTGGTCGAATCACAAGGCGTCAAGGTAGTGCGCGTGTCGGTCCCGAAGGGCAAAGACATACCGTATGCTGTGGATGGCACACTCATCTATTTGCGCCAGGAGTCCGAAACCAGCATCGCCGTCCGCGATGAAATTGTCAATCTGGTGCGAGCACAGATCGACGAAGCGCAAAAAGCGCAGGAGAAGGCCGCCGACGTCGTGGGCGAAACCCTACCAGAAAGCGTCGGTGCGGCGACGCCCGCCGAGCCTGTAGCAGGAGAGGGGCCGGCCTTTCGCATCGAGCCGCCACGCACTGGTGTGGAGATTCTCGCTGCGGACGAAAGAAAGGGTGTAACCTACTACACCATGAAAGACCTGCGCAACAAGAGCGTCGTCCGGGATGTTACCCGTTCGTCAGCCCGACGGCTGTGGCGTTACGCGATTATCGAACGAGAACAGACCGCCCCTACGGATGACAAGATCACCTGGCGCGGCGACGTTGGCTTGTGGAAGACTTACAAATGGGAAGGCAAGCAGCGTTACAATTTTGCGCAACGCGACTTAGACGGCCAGATTCACATCTATTATGGCGTCACCGAAGACGGCATCCATGGGGAATGGAAGCAATTTCTCGACGATGGGGAGTGATTTTCGTGATGAGTCAGCTATCGGACGCGAGAGAGGCGTCAGGGGCTGCGGCGACATCTTCCGGGCCTCTGATCAGAGTGGGCATCCTGACCGTTAGCGACCGTGCGGCGCGTGGCGAGTACGAGGACCGAAGCGGGCCGGCCATCCGACAAGTCATCACAGAATCACTGGCGGCAGAAATCGTGTGCATGGACATCGTGCCGGACGAGCGGGCGGTGATTCGGGAGCGTCTCATCGAGTGGGCGGATTCCGCGGGCCTGGACCTGGTGCTGACCACCGGGGGAACCGGATTTGCGCCCCGCGATGTCACACCAGAAGCGACAAGCGAGGCCATCGAACGGGACGCGCCTGGTTTTGTCGAGGCGATGCGGGCCTCGAGCCTGCAGGTCACGCCGCACGCGATGCTGTCACGCGCCAAAGCAGGCATTAGAGGGCGCACGTTGATCATCAATTTGCCGGGCAGCCCCAAGGGAGCAATAGAGAACCTGCGGGTCGTGCTACCGGCTATACCTCATGCGATCGAACTCTTACAGGGCGCCGCATCCGCGGACCAGCATCACGTCTATTCGTCTGGTCGGTAGGCGCGCTATAGAGACATGAGAAAGCCGATTCTTTATTCGATAATTGACAGGATTGAGGAGAGAGTTACCCATGGCAGAGATTTTGGCAGTAGTGGGTGATGAGGCGCTGGCCAGGCTGCTCAAAGATGGCCTGGAAAAAACTGCACAACATCGCGTCAGACTGGCTCGCTCAGCACAGGACAGCCTTGAGACCATCAAGCGGCACACTATCGAACTGGCTATCGTTGACGTAGATCTGGAAGGCGTCCAGCCATTGGAATTGGCCCGAGCGATGCGCAAAGTTCAGCCTGCCCTCCGCATCATGTGGATGCCGTTCCTGGGCGAGAAACTGAACGAGGAGATGCTATCTCTCGACACGCAAGGGGTTTTGACCAAACCCTTTTTCATGGACGACTTGCCTATCAAGATTACTGAGGCCCTTTCTAAACCGCAGCCGCGACCGCAGCAGCCGCCCGTTCCCGCATCGTCGCAAACGGCTGCTGCGTCGGCACCGGCGGACAGCGGGGCGGCACGGCCCACAGTTGTCCAAGGGGCACAGCAGCCACCTGCGCCGTGGGCAAGTGCGCCTAACCTGGCGCAAGTCAAAGATATCTTGAGTCGGTTGGCTCATGACCTGGATGCAGAAGCAGTGGTGATCGTGGACAGGCAGGGCAATTTATTGGCTCGGGCCGGATACTTGAGCGGCAAGAATGCCGTGGAGTTGGCTTCGATATTGACCAACGAAATCGCTGCTACCGCCAAGGTGGCCCAGTTCCTCAAAGAAAAGAGTGGCTATTTCGCGCACAACATTCATGAAGGAGATGAGCATCGGTTGTTCTCGGTGGTGTTATCCAGAGATGGAATGGCCCTGTCGGTAATTACGCGGGTTGATATCCCACTGGGCACCGTCCGATTCCACGTCAGACAAACCGTCGCCCTTCTCAGTTCCAGCCTGGGACCAACTCAGGGATAGCGAAATGGAACAAAAAAATAAACTCATCCTCATCGACGGACATTCGCTGGCGTACCGGGCTTTCCATGCCATTTCGGCTACCTCGCCGGAGACCATGATGAGGACTTCCGATGGGGAGCTGACCAATGCTGTCTTTGGCTTCACCTCGATGCTGCTCAACGTCTGGCGCACGGAGCAACCGGACTACATCGCGGTTGCTTTCGACGTAGGCCGCACGTTCCGCCACGATATGTATGACCAATACAAAGCGAACCGGCGTGAGACTCCAGAGGAAATGACCGGCCAGATGGAACGCATTCACCAACTGGTCGAAGCATTTCAGATACCCAGCTTCATGTTGGAAGGGTATGAAGCTGACGACGTTCTGGGGGCGCTGGCTCGCCAGGCCGTCGCGCAGGGTGTGGAAGTTCTGATTGTTACTGGCGACCACGACGCCCTACAACTGGTTGACGATCACATCAAAGTGCTGACTTCAGGCAGAAGGTTCTCCGACACCATCGTCTATGACCGCGAGGCGGTCAAGCAACGCTATGGCCTCTGCCCCGAGCAGCTGGTCGATTTGAAAGCGCTGGTAGGCGACACTTCCGACAACATCCCGGGCGTGCGCGGGATCGGCGAAAAGACGGCGACGAAACTCCTGCAAGCCTATCGGACTTTGGACGGCATCTACCAGCATATCGCCGAGATTAAGGACAATCGGGTTCGAACTGCCCTGCTTGAGGGCAAAGACGCGGCTTACCTGAGCCGTGAGCTCGGCCGGATCCATACCGACATCCCGATCACGCTGGACTTAAACGCCTGTCGTGCTGGCGATTTTGACCGTCGCCGTGTCGTAGCGCTGTTTAACGAACTGGAGTTTCGTTCGCTGCTACAGCGGCTGCCTGGCAGTGAGCCGCAGCCTGCGGCAGAAGGTCAACTGAGCTTCTGCGCCGAACCCGGCACGGAACGGGTTGCTCCACCTTTCGCTCAGGTTACAGGGCAAGCGGCGCCTCTGGGCGCGTACCACGTTATTGCCTCTCCCGCCGCTCTGGCTCAACTGGCCGACGAATTGGCTGCGGCAAAGGCATTTGCGTTCGACACCGAGACCACCGACACAGACCCGCTGCGGGCTCAATTGGTGGGCCTGGCCCTGTCGTGTCATCCTGGGGAGGGCTACTACGTGCCGGTGGGGCATCAGACCGGTGAGCCTCAACTTACCCTGTCAGAAGTAGCCGCAACGCTGGGCCCACTGCTCGCTGATCCTGACCTGGAGAAGTACGCCCACCACGCCAAATATGATATGGAAGTGCTGCAACGGGCCGGCATTGAAGTCAAGGGGCTGGCTTTCGACACCATGCTGGCCGAGTGGATGCTGAACCCTATCAGCCACAACCTGGGGCTGAAGAACCTGGCCATGGCCCGCCTGGGGATAGAAATGACGCCTATCAGCGACCTCATCGGGACTGGCAAGGCGCAGCTCAGCATGGCAGCCTTACCCATTCAGCAGGTGGCGCCCTACGCCAGCGCAGACGCCGACATGACATTGCGCCTGACGCGCGAGATGTCCCCAGAGCTGCACGACAAAGGCCTGTGGAAATTGTTCAAAGAAGTGGAGGTGCCGCTCACCTACGTGCTGATGCAGATGGAGATGACCGGCATTGCTCTCGACCGCGCAGTACTTGCCGAACTTTCGACGACTCTACAAAAGCGGCTGACCGAGCTGGAAGAGACCATTTACCATCAGGCTGGACGAACGTTCAACATCGCTTCGACCGAGCAATTGAGCGACATCTTGTTCGTGGCGCTGGGTTTGCCCAAACAGGGGCTGCGCAAGACGAAATCGGGGCGCTATTCGACTGCCGCCGATGTGCTGGAGGACTTGCGCGGGGCGCACCCGATTGTCGAAATGATTCTGGAACACCGCCAACTGACCAAACTCAAGTCTACCTACATTGATGCTTTGCCCCAGATGGTCAATCCGGAGACCGGACGGCTGCACACGTCGTTTAATCAGACAGGGACCAGCACAGGCCGGCTGTCGTCCAGCGAGCCGAACCTGCAGAACATCCCAATTCGCACCGAGCTGGGCCGTCAGATCCGTCGCGCGTTCGTGGCGCGGCCCGGCTGGCAGTTGCTGGCGGCCGACTACTCGCAGATCGAGCTGCGTATTCTGGCACACGTCTCCGGCGATGAGGCGATGATCGCCGCGTTCGAGCGCGGCGAGGACATCCACGCCAGCACGGCTGCGGCCATCTACGGCGTGCCGCTCGATCAGGTGACGCCAGAAATGCGCCGCGTCGCGAAGACGACCAATTTTGCCATCTCGTATGGTGTGACCGGCTTCGGCTTATCGAAGCAGACCAACCTGACCCCTGAAGCGGCGCAGGACTTCATCAATCAGTACTTCGCCCGCTACCCGGGCGTCGAAGCCTATCTGGAGGGCATCAAGAAGAAAGCGGCCGAAGACGGCTACGTCGAGACTTTTCTGGGCCGCAGGCGGTACTTTCCAGAGCTGCGGCGCGGCAACCAGACCTCCCGCACTGTGCGCCAGAACGTCGAACGGATGGCGATCAACGCGCCCATCCAAGGGGCAGCAGCCGACATCATCAAGATTGCGATGAATCGGCTCTATGACAGCCTGCAGGACAAACAACTTGAGAGCAAGATCCTGCTTCAGATTCATGACGAGCTGGTTCTGGAAGCGCCCGAAGCCGAGGTCAGCGAGGTGGTTCCGCTGGTCCGCAACGTGATGGAAGGCGCGGTGAAACTGCGCGTCCCGTTGCAGGTCGAACTGACCGTGGGCAAAAACTGGTTAGACATGGAAAGGGTAGCATGATCCAACACGAACTCGCCGACAAAGTCGCCGCCGCCATTCGGGCAGCACAAGAGGCCGGCGACCTGCCGATATTTGACATTCCTGCCATTCCCATCGAACGGCCCAAGCAGCCCGACCATGGCGATTTGGCCACACCGGTCTGCCTGCAATTGGCCCGGCCGGCGCGTATGGCGCCGATCAAGATCGCCGAAGCGGTGAAAGCGCATCTGCCGCCGATGGCCGCGATTGGCGAGGTGACAGTGGCTCAGCCTGGTTTCATCAACTTTCGCTTCAATCCCACCTGGCTGCCCCTGCAGGTTGAGCACATTCTGGCCCAGCCCGATTCGTTCGGCAACGTCAATCTGGGGCAG
>DAOTYC010000004.1:0-30531 GCA_034435095.1 Anaerolineae bacterium
GGCAAAGGCTGTAACACCTCCCAATACAAGCGGACTTTGGTCAGCCGCCAGCGAAAACGGTCCTCCAGGTCAAACCCTCGCAGCCGCAGGCGTCCGCCAAAATCAACCTGCACCGGATACTGCGGCTGCGGATCGGACGCACGGGCGAAATCGAAGAACGCATCTGGCAATGCGGCCAGGCCGGTTGCGCCCCGTTTCAGAAGGATGTAGCCATCGGCAGCGTCAACAATCCCAAACTGACCGCTCCCCGTTAATTGCTGAAACAAGTCATGGACATCGTTGGGGTGCATGTCCGTCACGCCAGACACGTCGAGCAGGACAAACTCCGCATCCCTTACCTCCGGGAAGAGATAGATAACCCGTCGGTGGCTCAGGTGCGGAAACAAAGGCGGCGTTGTGGAGATGACAGCTTCGGGAGGAATCTGGGCAGCGAACCGTTGGAACAGGCGGTGGTGGGCGGTAACCTGTGGGATTTCAAAATTCTGCGACCACGGGCAGAACCCGCGCACGTAGTTGTAGCCCAGTGCCCAGAGCAGAACCCACAGCGTCAGTGCAGCTACAATGGACCTCCGCTGTCCCCATCGGCTCTCAGACTGCCGCAACCAGTGTTTCACCATTTGAACCAGCCGGTCGCTCAACCAGCCCACCCCGCATACGGCACCAATCATCATAAAGGGCACAACCGGCGCAGAATAGTGGAATTCCCCCGAGAACATGGCCGGATAATCGCTCAACAGGTTGGCCAGCAGTATCGGCGCGCCCATGAGCAAGGCCAGCGGCCAGAACAGGGGCATAAAACCTGCCCCGGCCAACAGTCCGAGCACGTAGTTCAATCGGTCGCCCTGCAACAGCAACGCTGCGACTTGCCAGGGCCGGGTCAGGCCGGTCCGCAAGGCTTCGCTGAAGCTGCCCCCGAGGCTCTCGTATCGCCCAACATACACGCTCTGTCCGCTCTGGCTGAAATGCGGGATCACGACAAACGTCGTCAGTCCGAACCAGGTCAGACTGAGCACGGCCAGCGCAGCGCCATGCACTGGTGAGAGGCCGCCCCCGCGTTCTCTGCTCCTGCCAAACAGCGCAGCGTACAGCCCCAGCATCAACACGAGCAAGGCAATTTCTTCTTTGACGTTCAGCGCCAACAGCGCTGCTGCCCACATACCCAACGGACTTCCCCGCTCTATGAAAAAGAAGGTAAACAGCAGTGGCGCAACAGCCAGAGGCGCGGCGTGGAATTCGGTCAAATTGGCTGCCTGCAAAGCGGGAGAAAGCAAATACACGAGAGCAAAGGACACGCCGGCCCACTCGCTTTTCAATCTACGGCGCGCCAACCAATAGACAGGCAAAGCGCCGAGGGCAATAGCCACGGTCTGAAAGACCAGAATGCTCTCCACCCCGTCGTAAACCAAGAACGACAAAGACACCAGAGCAAAAATCGGCTCGACATGGTCGGTCAAGCGCGTGCTTTGCCTGCCGTCGTCTTTCGTCTCTTCCACAAATCGGCCATGAAGTGTGTTCCAAATGGGCTGGTCCATATTACCCAGGTCGGCGGCGTGAGTCTGGAATGCGGCATGTTTCAGCAATGAAAGTGCGCTGAAGTTCACAGCATAGCACAACATAAGCAGGATCACGATGACCAGAGGCAAATTGGCGCGTAAGCTCTTCATCGTCGTTCAACCCCTGGGCATCGGCGAGGCGGAAGCTGCCGGACGAGCAACCGCGCCGACACGCCATGCTATCGCTGCACCGATGAGCTCTCCAGCCGTCACCCACAGTCGGCTGAGCAGGCCGATCACAACGGCAACCGGAACGGGCAACCAGAGGCCCAGCAGGTAAGCCAATACGCCCTCGCGGATGCCGATTCCACCAGGAGTGAGGAAACTGAGGAACCCGATCACCCAGGCAGCGGCGTAAGTTGCGCCCAGCAACGGCACATCACGAATGGAAACAGGGCGTAGCGAACACACGAAAAGGCAGAAAGCTCCACCATACGCCACCCAGCATCCAATGTGTCCCAGAGTGAACAGCGCCATATCGCCGGCCCGCAGCCCCAGTTTGACCGGCTGTCGCTTGAAGCGAACCAGCCCCCAGTTGAGCACAGCTTCCATGACTTCGGGACGGCTGGCGAACACCAAGCCGAGCGGCACGAGCAAGAACAGAGGCCAAAAGCGCGCCATCAGGTCTCCACCCCATACGAGGGCCAGCGTCATCAGTCCCAGGCCAAGGCCCGTCAAAGTCTGCAAACCCAGATTAACGGCAATGCTGGTGAGAATCTGGATGTGCCCGATGCCGGCCTGATCGCCCAGATACAACCAGCCCACGAACTGCCAAATCTTGCCCGGCACGTAACGTCCCAGGTTAGCCAGAAACCAGATGCGAAAAGCCTGCCGGTAAGAAAGTCGCCCCCCCAGCCGGCGGACGATCAGACACCACATCCAGGCATAAAGCGACAGTGTGCAAAACGCTGCAAGTACGGCCAGAGCCAACAGCAGGTAATTGAACTGCCAACTGTAGCCCTGCAGAGTCTGCCAGTTAAGGTAAAGCGACCGCGCCATAAAAGCGAACACCATTAGCACGACCAGATAGCCGATGAACCTTCTTACCTGGGCGGCGACAGGCTGATTGCTCCCCTCCGAAGGCCTCATGGCGCTGTTGTCCCCCTGTCGCGGTAGAGTGACTCTATCTCGTCAACAATGCGCTCCCAATCAAACTGCTCTTTGACATACGCCGCACCGCGTCGCCCCAGGCTAACTGCCCAGGCAGGGTCATCGAGCAACCGCTGAATGGCAAGTGCCAAAGCGGGCGCGTCTTTTTCGGCCACCAGCAAGCCAGTTTCACCGTCGCGCACTATGTCGCGTATCCCCCCCACGGCCGTCGCGATGACCGGTTTTTGGTAGCTCATCGCCTCCAGCAGGACGACGCCCAGGCCTTCGGTATCGCCGTGCGCGTCAACGATGGCGGGAAGAACAAAAATGGTACATCGAGCATATAGCCTTGCCAGAGTGTCGTCGTCCACCCGGCCGTGGAATGTGACTCGGTCGGAGATGCCCAACTCGACGGCTCTCTCCATGAGGCTGGCCTTCAGGCTACCTTCCCCAACGATGTCAAGGTGGACAGGTCGTTTCTCGGCCACCAACCGGACCGCCTCAAGCAGGTAGGGCAATCCTTTACGCTCGATGAGGCGTCCGACAAACAACACCCTCGCTGGCCCGTCCATCTGCTCGTCACGCGCCGAAAGCGACAGACCCCGAACGTCAATTCGCGACCCAAAGGGGATCACGTGAACCGGAACAGGCGATAATTCGCGAATGAGTCTGGCCGTAAATTCGGAATTTGCGGTCACTGCATCACACCGGTTGATGATGGCGGACAGAACAGGCTTGAGCACAGGAAACCGGCGGGTCAACAACAGTTCTGCGCCGTGAAAGGAGGCAATCAGTCGCGGCCGGCTGACATCCCCCCTTTGTTTAGGGCTCAGCCATTTGCCAATCAGGCCAAAAAGGCCGCTGGGCAAGGGCCAATGCACGTGAATAGCATCATAGCTTTTGCGTCGGCAGACGGCGATTGTGCGCAGCAAACCGAATGCCACATAAGGAGGCACGAGCAACAAATAGAGCGGGTTCTTGATCTTGTTAGGCGCGCCCTCATTGTGAGTCAAGATCTCCCAGCGAGAGGGACAGTAACGGAACCGATACACGGTAATGCCCTCTATGACATGGTCGCGCAAGCCTTGAAACGAGGGCGCCAGGACTTCAGCCGCAATCCCGCGGGCACGCAACCGTTTGATGACCTCGACGATCCAGGGAGAGTGGGCATCGCCATCCCAGCGGGGGAAATTGGTGGTAATGTAAAGCACCCTCATGAACGATCACGGTCCTTCAGCTCACGCATGACATGTTCCAGTTCGGCGATGCGTTCCTGTTGGTCAACGATGAGTTCAGCCATAAAGCCCACCAATAACAAGAGCAGGCCAGCCAGGGCCAGGACAACCGCCAGATTGAAGATCGGCCGCTTTTGCATGACAAACGCAAACCAGATGTACAGCAGGTAGAGGCCCAGGAGAGCCGCGACCCCGATTAAAGCCAGGCCTATGGAGCCAAAAAACAGCATGGGCTTGCGGCGAAACGTGAGCAAGAACTTGACCACCAGCACGTCGAGGAAAGAAACCGGGATACGTCCGAGGCCGTACTTGGACCTTCCCTTTTTGCGCGGGTAATAGTTGGTTTTCACTTCCCCAATCCGGTAGCCCTCTGAGGCGGCAATCATGAGGATGAACCGATGCCAGTCCGAACGCAGGTACAGGTCATCCACCACCTCGCGGCGCATGGCTTTGATCCAGTTCATGTCGTGCACCCGGACGCCAAATAGCCATCGAGACACGACATTGTAGATGCGAGAGGCGAATACCTTACCATCGCGTCGCCCCTGGCGCCAGCCGGCCACCACATCGTAACCTTCCGCCATTTTATCCAATAGCTTGGGGATGTCCTCTTCAGGGTCGGACTCCATGTCGCCGGGCAGAAAGACGATCACCTCGCCACTGCAATTGCGGAAGCCGGTGCGAAGCGCCTCGGTCAGGCCGCGATTGCGCCGGTGAGAGACAATCCTGACGTTGTCGTACTGCTCTGCACACCGCTGCGCCTCTTCAAGCGTCCCATCGGTCGAGCCGTCATTGACGAACACGATTTCCCCGCTCACCCCACGGGCCTGAAGTGCACGCACGCTCTTTTCGATCACCAAACCGATATTGCCTTGTTCATTGCGGGCTGGAATCAAAATGGAAACGGCAGGATGAGAAGCACTGGTTTGCGGCCGCTGATCCAATCGCTCGGGCGAAGCGCTCATGCCATCGTTCCCCATTACGTATAAGGATGCTCCACCAGGTCGTAAGGGCAATCCAGGTCGGCGATGTGCTTGATCTGACGAGCCGGGTTGCCCACCATGACCGCTCCCGGCGGCACGTCAGCGACGACCACGGCGCCGGCGCCGATCAAGGCCATTTCACCTACCGTCACGGCGGGAAGGAGCACCGCCCCAGCGCCAATTTTGGCCCCCCGACCTATCGTAGCGCCTTTCAGGCACTCCTTGACCTTGGGGCATAAAGGGTGCAATGCGTTGGTTATGACCACGTTCGGCCCCAGCCAGCAGCCATCTTCCAGCCGAGAATATTCCGGCACAAAAACCTGCGAGTGTATGCGCACGCCATTGCCAATATATACATGGTGCTCAATGACCGAGTGGCTGCCGATACTCACCTGATGGCCGATCTCGTTCTCCTCTCGGATCAAAACGCCGTGCCCGGTCTGAAAATCCTCCCCGATGCGGTTGCCAGCGTAGATGACGGTATGAGAACGAATTACGGCCCTCGCGCCGATCACAGTCATGAGTTCGCCCGGCTCTCGGCCACGCGGCGGTTCGCCCACAATGCAATAATCGCCGACGACGCATCCTTCGCCCAACGTCACATTCGGATGAAGCCGATAAGATGTCATAAAAACCCACACTCTCCAGTTCAGCAAGCCGGACAGACGGCGACGCCGCCCTGCTCCAGAGACCGCTGGGCCGCCTCCAGAACCTGCACTACGCGCAGGCCATTGTAGCCATCCGTGCGCGGCGTCCTGTGCTCCTGGATGCACTCCACGAAGTGAGCGCATTCGTTCCGCAGTGGCTCGACCATGTCAATCTTGGGGATGTAAATATCGCCCGAGTGGACTTTGTATTGAAACTCGCCATAGAGGTCGCCCGATTTCCGATACACCCCCTTGTCGTAAACCTTCACTTTCCCCTCATCGGCGACATCATCGTAAACCACCATCTTTTCGCTGCCGACAAGGGTCATGCGGCGGACCTTGCTGGGGTCAAGCCAACTGGCCTGCACGTGGGCGAGCACGTTGCCGGGGAACGTCATGGTCAAGAAGACCACATCTTCGACTTCGCCATTTAAGTACATCCCGCCCCGCGCACTCACCGTCTCGGGCATCGCCCCAACCAGAAACAGCATAATTGAAATATCGTGCGGCGCGATGCTCCACAGGGCATTGATGTCGGTCTGAATGCGCCCCAGGTTGACCCGGTTCGAATACATGTAATACAGTTGGCCGATGACTTTATCTTGCAGCAGCTTCTTGATATAGAGTACGGCGGGATTGTACTCAAAAACATGGCCGACCATCAGCACGCGGCTCTGGCTCTCGGCAAGTTGAATCAGGTCGCGCGCTTCGAACGAACTCATAGCCAACGGTTTTTCGACGAATACGTGCTTGCCCGCCAGCAGGGCCCGCCGCGCCATGTCATAATGGACGCGCGCGGGCACAGCCAGAGCTATCGCATCCAGGTCTGCGTCGTTGAGCAAGTCTTCGTAGTCGGTGGTTACATTGACGCCCGGGTACAGAGCTTGCATTTTCGCCAGTTTATCTGGGTCCAAATCAGCGCACCACTTCAAATGAGCGGTCGGCAACTGGAAGAAATTACGGATTAGATTCGGGCCCCAATAACCAGCCCCAACGACGCCTATGGTCGAGCGCATCATCAAACTCTTGCCTCCGGATTTGCAAGGTGACTCATGCGGATTGTACACCAAATCCAAGCGTCGGGCAAAACGAAGGACGCTTCGGGTACGTCCGAGATTTTGGGCGAGTCAGCAGAAGCCTCAACCTTGTCATGCTAAGGCGAAGCCCTGAGCCGAAGTCCTGAGCGCAGCGAAGGAACAGCGAAGCATCTCATTTCACGATGTACAACGAGATGCTTCGCCTTCAGCTCAGCATGACGGCCAGCCCCGTTCGGCAGCTATGGGAAACGCTGAATCGGACAGCCAGTCGCCGCTCAGCAAGCCATTTTGATCTGTGAAATACGAGTAGTACAATAAAAATACTGGAGCAAGTATCAGGGTTTCAAGCGTCCGGCGAGGAGGATAGCCATGGGTACGAAAACGTTGTGCAGTCGCTTTCTCTCAGGCATTATGCTCGCGGCATTGTTCGCGCTGGCCCGCCCGGCGGAAGCTCAACAGCCCTCGATCAAGTTCTATGCTTCGTCCTACGTGATAAGGCCTGGCGAGACGTTTGTATTGAACTGGGAAGTGGTTGGCAGCGACGAAGTGTATTTGGTCTGGCCTGGGAGCAATCAACGAGTGGGCACAAAGGGGAATATGGCCGTGTCCCTCCCCAATCCGGGAGACTTTGCCTTCACCCTGCGTGCCCTATACCCTGGCGGAGAACAACAATACTGGATTATTTTCCGGGTCAAAGAACAGCCACAGGTTGTGTGCACCCCACCGCCCTGTCCACCTGGCGGCACACTTGTTTGCCCTGCAGGTCAGACGTGTCCTGGCGGATGTGGCGTGGTATGCCAGACCCCTGTGGCGCGGCGAGTGATCGGATTGCTCAAAGACAGCATTGTAGGCACCCCGGTAGCCGACGCCAGGATCACCTGCAAATTCGACGGCGCAGAATCATCTGCGCAGAGCCGCGCTGATGGTTACTTCGACGTGACCCTGCAGTCCGCAAGTGGGAGCAGCCCCAAGGGAACGTGTCGAGCAGAGTATGCAGGGTTCGAGGCTGCGGAACAATCGCTTGGAGCGCCCCAGGCCGATGGAAATTACCGACTTGATTTCAGCCTCAGGCCCATCTTCACACAAGGGGATGGCGAATGGGCCACCCAGTACGTAGCCAGCCGGCTGGCCGGCGAACTCGGCAATCCGATTGGCCCTGTTCAGCGCCCCACCATCTGTGCGCGACGATTTGAGAACGGCGCGATGATCTGGCGTTCGGGCGATACGGCCAGCGCCATCATGGCCCTGATGCGCACGCCGTTGCTGGTCAACCTGCTCGATGACCGTTGGGATCAACAGTCGCCGATCACTTGTCCGCCGCCCAACAGACCTGGGCTCTACCTGCCGGATCGCGGCCTGGGATGGGCCTGGTGCACCCATCCAAGTGTGAGACAAATGCTCGGCTATTCCACTGAACCGGGCGAGGCTTGTAATTCACCCGAACTAAGCCGGATGCACGATTTCCAAAACGGCCGACTGATCTGGGTTCATAGCTGGAACCAGGTCGTGTACATCAGGTGGAGTGGAGCTTCTTGGTCCGACTTCGACTTCTCGCCACGGTAGGCCTGGGAGAAAGGGGAAAAATGCCTTGTTCGCCAACCAAGCGGCCGTCGTTCCCTTCCAACTTGTCTCCTTACGCCAAAGCGTGCCTGCAAGCCTTGGCTGACGCCGGCTTGGGCGACAAGATTTCCCTGGGCGGTGCACTTGGCTTATTACACTACTTAGACTATCGTTCCACTCAAGATGCTGATGCCTGGTGGACTGCCTCTGCCACGACCGAAGATCAATTGCGAGTCGTCGAAGTCATCCGAAGAACATTGGAAACATTTGGTCAAGTCAAAACACGGACCTGGGGCGATGTCACAAGCATTGACTTGAGCCTGGAGGGCAAAAGCGTCTTTAGCTTTCAAATTGCACGCCGTTCGGCCCAACTTGCACCTTCGTCGCCAGCGCCCTGGACGGATGTGCTCCTCGACAGTTTTGCCGACCTGGTGGCAAGTAAGATGGTAGCTTTGGTCGAACGGGGCGCGCCGCGCGATTTTCGGGACATTTACTCGCTGTGTCAAGCAGGCCTGACGACGCCGCGTGAATGTTGGGATTTGTGGCGCAAGCGACAGCAATTGGCGGGAAGTGACACCGACACTGCACGGGCACGGCTGGCTATCGAGACTCATCTGGCTCGCATTACACAATATCGCCCGCTGGAGCAAATTGGCGATGCCCAACAGCGCGCCGAAGCTAGACGGGTCAGGCAATGGTTCACAGGAGAATTCTTGAGTGAGATCGAATAACGTTCGTGAAGCCTGGATTGATGAGACGCTGTATCCAGATGTCGAACCACCCACCGCACTCGACAGTCTCGACCTGCGCGTTGACTTCCTGGCGCGACTGTGCGCCGCCTGGGATTTTGGGCGATTGCCGGACCCGGAGGTCGTTGCCGAGATTCGTAAACCAGAATGGCACGAAGCTGTAGATGCCTGCCGATTGCTCACATCTCCGGCTTATCACCTGGTGAGAAGTTGGCATGGCCTGCCATCATTGCCCTATTTGGGCCAGAAATTGGCCTACATTTCGGATGACCCTAACCTGTTGTATATTTGAAATCTGGCCGACAGACGTCAGGCCTTCAGGTGCCACACAACATGATCATTGACTTCCACACGCACATCTTCCCGCCACATATCGCTCAGAACCGGGAGAGGTTTCTCAATCGCGATAGATGGTTTGGTGAGCTGTATTCCAATCCTAAAGCGCCGATCGCTTCCGCCGAAGACCTGATCGCCTCCATGGACGACGGCAACGTTGATAAAGCGGTCACTTTCGGGTTCGCCTGGGCTGACCCCGGTCTCTGCCGTGAGGCCAACGACTACGTAATGGACGCAGTATCCCGCTATCCCGACCGACTCATCGGGTTCATTTCTGTCAACCCATGCGCCATAGAAGAGACCGAACAGGAGATCGAACGGTGCGTAGCCAAAGGGCTGGCTGGCATCGGTGAACTGATGCCCGATGGTCAGCGGTTTTCCTGCGACGAGGCGTCTGTGACCAACCCGCTCGGCGAAATCGCTCGACACTACCACCTGCCCATCCTGACTCACACCAGCGAGCCGGTCGGCCACCTGTATCCGGGCAAAGGGACGAGGCCGCTCAGCTCCATTGTTGATTTCGCCGAACGCTTCCCTGATGTGGTGTTGGTATGCGCCCATTGGGGCGGAGGCCTGTTCTTCTACGAGCTGATGCCCAAACTCGTCCATGTGCTGAGAAATGTGTACTATGATACTGCCGCATCGTTGTTCGTGTATCGGGACCGCATTTTCCAGACAGCAGCGCACATCGCCCCAGACAAACTGCTGTTTGGAACGGACTATCCCCTCATTTCCCATCGCAAATTTCTCCGCCGGGTGCGAGCCACCGGGCTATCCGCCGCAGCGGAACGCGGCCTCCTCGGCGAGAACGCCCGTCGGATTCTGTTCAAGGATCAAACCCACACAGGAGCAGGCGAAGATGACGGCAAACTACGGTAGAAACAGGCCGGGCGAGCCAGAAAAGCCGAGGGCGACCGAAATGATCCGGGCTTTCATTGCGATTGAACTCGACCACGCGGTGTTGAAAGCGCTCGACAAGCTGCAAGCTGAGCTCAGGCGAGATTCTCCTCAAAAAGCTGTACGCTGGGTTGATACTGCGGGCATTCATCTGACTCTCAAGTTCTTGGGGGACGTGCCCATGGCCCAACTCGACGACCTGAACGTTGGGCTGCAACGTGCATGTCAGGGCTTCGCGCCATTCACCATCTCTTGCGCCGGACTGGGATGCTTCCCGAATCCAAGCCGGCCCCGTGTTATCTGGGTGGGAGTGGATGAGCCGCGCGGCATCTTGGCCGAACTTCAGCGGGCGGTCGAACGCGAGGTCGCACCGCTGGGTTATCCCGTTGAAGACCGACCTTTCTCGCCACACTTGACCCTGGGCAGGGTACGACGTGAGGCATCGCGGGATGACGTGCGCCGATTGGGAGAGCTGGTCACCGACCGGCAGGTGGGCAAACTCGCCCAGATGGAAGCGCGCGCAGTCAGCCTGATCCGCAGCGACCTGAGACCTACCGGCGCGGTGTATACACAACTAGTCAAGGTGACCCTGAAAGGCTAGATCTCTTTAAACCTTGTCACTTAAGGAGAATGTGTCAAGAACCATGTCTGAGTACTTGCAACCTGTGGACGATGGTCTACTCATGCGTAAGTCAGGCCCTTGGGTAGCTGAAAAGTTGGATTACTTAAAGCGTTACATCTACATTTTTGAAACATCGTTACATGATAAACCTTGGCGGAAAAGGATTTATATTGACCTTTTTGCGGGACCTGGCAAATGCCTTATCCGTCGAACAGGCACCGTTTTGTTAGGCTCTCCGCTACTGGCTTTAACTACTTTGCATCCCTTCACCGACTATTTCTTCGTTGACCAACAACCGGCTAATATTGACGCCTTAAAACAACGGTGCAGCGATTTGGCCTTGCATGACCACATTCAATATTTTACTGGCGATAGCAATATCATCGTTGAAGAAATAGTCCGTCAGATTTTAGATTTTGATAAAAAGAACATTCCAGGTAAATACTCTTCTCTCAACCTGGCTTTTCTCGATCCAGATGGGCTAGAACTTCAATGGAACACCATACTTACACTGGCTAGACCATACAGCATGGATTTGATCATCCATTACCCACAAGGCGGTTTGAACCGATGCATGGCGAAATTTTATCAGGCAGAGGAACACACGGCGGTTGACTTCTTCTTCGGAGATTCTGAGTGGCGAAACCTTTATAAAAAGCATGGGAACAACCATCGGGTGTTCATGGACTATTACAAAGGCAAACTATCGGCTCTCGGTTACAAGGAAGTCTTGCGGGATGACGAAGTCGGAGATGAACCCTTAATGCGGAATGCGCAAAAACAGGCACCACTGTATCGTCTCCTGTTCGCCAGCAAACATTCTCGCGGTCATGAGTTTTGGCGAAAAGTAACGCAACGGAACGTCCATGGCCAGAAACGTCTATTATAGAGTTTACAGATGAGAACATGTGTGCTATAATTATACACACACGGTATGTAGAAAGGGTTGCGGCGATTCCTTGATAAGTTCCTGGCAGGTTATGTGTGGCAGGTGGAGAACATGTCTATTCGTTCCAGCATAGAATGGACAGATACCACTTGGAATCCGGTGACTGGCTGTACGAAAGTCAGTCCTGGTTGCAAGAACTGTTATGCAGAGCGGATGGCCCTTCGTCTGCAAGCTATGGGACAACCAAACTACGCAAACGGATTCGAGCTCACTTTGCATCCCCGTGTGCTCGAATTGCCCCTAAGATTGAAGAGGCCACAAACAATTTTTGTTAATTCGATGAGTGATTTATTTCATGAAAAAATACCCGTGGAATTCATTGAAACTGTTTTTGAAATTATGCGCCGAGCGTCTTGGCACGTATTCCAGGTATTGACCAAACGCTCTTCACGGCTGATCGAATTGGACACAAAGATCAAGTGGCCTGATAATGTTTGGATGGGTGTCAGTGTAGAAAATCATTTTTACACCTTCCGGATAGATCACCTTCGGCAAATACGGGCTCCCATCAAGTTCGTGTCGTTGGAACCCCTCCTTGGCCCATTGCCTGAACTGAATCTGCAAGATATTAACTGGGTAATTGTAGGCGGAGAATCTGGACCGGGCGCCAGGCCTATCAAAGAAGAATGGGTTATTGACATTCGCGATCAGTGCCTTGCTTCGGGCGTAGCTTTCTTTTTCAAGCAGTGGGGTGGGGTAAACAAGAAAAAGGCCGGTCGAGCTTTACAGGGGCAGATATGGAACCAAACCCCTTGACTTATTAAAGAGACTCTCGTTTATTGGTTGGTAAATATTCTTGAAAATTTCTCGAAATCGCAATTTTACAGGGAAAAGAATTTCAAGGGTGTCTTTCAAACGCGCTCAATATTTTGAAAGTTAGCCACGCAACCGCGAAAGTGAACAGACCAATCGCAAGCAGCCCGATAAGCTGTGCGTAGAATTGTTGGGGGAAATCGGGGCGCACACTGGCAGGCGTCAGGAGGCCGGTCACGCCCTGCCCGACAGTGTTGAGGTATTGCTCCAGGCCGACGCCGTTCCAGCCGCGTCCATACCGCCCGTCTGCAAACAGCCCGACGGCGAGCAGCCCCCATGTCGCGCTGACGCCATAGACCGGCAGAACCAAAGAATCATCGGCCAGGCGGAAGACGTAAGTGAACAGGTAGCTCATCAGCGGCAATAACAGGCCGGCGAACGCGCCAATGAGCAAGGCTGCCCAGGCCGAGACGAACGGGGCGGCCGCGCTGATGGCGACCAGGCCGCACACCAGCCCTCTGCAGGTCATGAAAACGTTGGCGACGCCAGTGGTAAACCAGGAATAGGACAGGGCCAGCATTGCCCCGCCAGCAGCAGACATCAGCAAATTGACCACGACGACCGACCAGGCGAGGTGAGCTTCGCCCAGCAACGGGTTGACGAACGGCAGGCCAATCCAGCCTACCAGAGCCAGGGCGCTCCCTAAAACGGCCAGCACGGGCAGGTGAAGCGGCGGCATCTGAGGCAGATCATCGAGCGCTGGTTGCTCGCGTGGCGCGGGGAAAACCGCCAACGCCGCCAAAGCTGCGACAGCTCCCAGCAGATGCACGGTCCCCGCACCCGCAAAATCAACAAACCCATGCCCCAGACCCAAATTGACGCCCAAATTGGCAAGCCAGCCGCCGCCCCATACCCAATTCCCAACGACCGGGTAAAGGACCATCGCGTTGAGCAGCGAGCTCACGACCAGCACAACGGCCTTGACCCGGCCGCGCAGGGCGAGCAGAGGTAAGAGCACGGCCACACTCAGCGGTGCGATTTGGGAGATGAACAGCATGTAAGCGGTCGGATTGGCAGCCTCACCGCCCAGTGCGAAGCCTCGCAGTCCCACCATACCCCAGCCCAGCCCCCAACTGATGTCGAGAAACGACCATTCCCAGAAGAGGCCATGCAGGTCAGGTGAAGAGGATACCAGCCCTACGCCACCGAACTGGAAGGCAAAACCGGTCAGAAAGTACCCGACCACGGCCAACGCCAGGCCGACAAGGCACAACAACGCGACTTCAGCCGACCGATAGTCGAACCAACCTCCAGCGGACAGCAGCGCGAGGCCGATGGGGACCAACAGGGCCAGGCAGGCCGCAAATATCGTCCAGCTCAACGCCGCGGGCTCTGACGGGTCAGATGACCAGCGGAAAGCGACCTGACCAAAGGCCATCAGAACCATCGGTACCAGCAGCCCTATTTGACAATGAGAACGCCCGCGGCGCATAGAACCTCCGAATGCGAGATGGCCGACGCGACTGGCAAGCGTCCACCGCAAGGTATCTTACCATGCTGGCCGAAATAACACAAGCAATCCTGGCTCAAACGGTGCTCCACTCTTCACCGGGCCATGGCATATCCCGGTACTCATTCCGGCAGGGAGCACCCAAGGCATAAGCCACCCGCTGTTCCGCCGGCAGGCACACCGCCGACCACAGTGTAGCCGCACCGTCGAGGTGGCCGCAGATGCCCACGGTGTGGTCGCGCATGATGTCCTGCGTGGCGGCGAAAGGGTCTGTGGCGCCACGATGCCGGTCTGCTTCCTGGCGCAGGTACACCAGCCGCTGACGAGAATGGTTCAGCGTCCGTTTGCCATGCAAGAGCTGCAGGTCAGGGTGTTGGTAATGGTTGGTCACAGCAAGGGTGTTGGCACGCCCGCCGGATACCTGCACCCGCATTGGATAAGCCTCCACCAAGTACATCTCTTGTCGGTCGGCGACAAAGTAATTGAAGCTGTGGAACAATGGCATACTGCGGATGAGGCGCACGGCTTCCGCGGCCGTGGCGCATGTCTCCAGCACAATCCGCACCACAAGATGAAAAGGTATGCCGGCCTGGACTACGGCCGGGCGGTCGGTCATGACCGTGTGCAACGAGGCGAACAGTCCGTGCTCATTGACGCCATCATACCGGCCGGCGACAAGGCCGCTGTTGGTGCCGACGTGGGCCGCATAGCCCGGCGGGGCTGTGTGAATGAGATAGCGAAGCTGCTGCTGGTAACGGAAATCATAGTTTCGGCCTACCACGACCTGGCCCCTCGCCGTGCGATACCCCAAAGTCGAACATTGGCCGACCTGGCCGTTGGTCACATTCAGCGAGATATGCGGCAGAAGCTCCTCAAAAGGAACACCTTTGGCTTCAGCAAAACCGGCCAGTTCGGCCTCGAGGTCCGCATGGAATTGACGAATGACCCGCAGGCAAGCCCAGGCATAGTCAGGGTCTGGCTCATGCGGACTACGTTTGGGGATGATGCGCAGAGGCGTCGCGGCACCCAGGCTCCGCCCGATGGCGCGATGCGTCCCTGCCAGGTTGAAAATCCGATAGTCGGCCAGCCGTTCCTGCTCGATGTCAAGTAGATTGCCCGATGCTACCATGTTGTCCGATTTTGATCAGTCCCACGAAAACCGGCGCTCGAAGGGCGGCATTCGCTCGAGAGCCTTAATGGTGAGGTTCTTGGTGCCGCTCTGTTCACTCTGATACCAACTGGCCTGGTCAAACACCATCTCACCGCCCGAAGCGATCAGCCATGGATTAAAGCTGAAGAGATAATCTGGCAGCGGGGCGCCGTTCGAGAGGCTGTTGTTCTTGAACCAGGAAAACACTTCCAGGTGCCAGTCGCGGTGCTTTTCCAGGTTGACTGGCGGGTACTTGTCGTCTTCGTGGACGGTCACGGCCCAGCCACCTTCGCCGATGATGATGGGCGGTATGAAGCCAAGCTGTGCCTGGAAGATGTGCGCATACTTCAGAAAGCCCAGTGTACAAAACCAATCATCGTCAACTGTTTTGCCCGGTTCACGGGCCTGCATGTTGGCGTCATACGGGTAATCGGGTGGGTGGTTCGAGCCATAAGGATGGGCGATAAAGAACATCTCGTTAAACAGATACTCCTTGCCTTTCTCCCTGATGCGGTTGATCAGGTAGGGCAGAGTCTCTGGATCGACCAGTTGCAGCCCCGGGAACCCACCGGCGTTGTAAACAACATCGGCCAGTTTCATCCAGCTATCAGCGAACTTCTTGATGCGAATTTCGCCCTCTCCTTCGTCCCACTCGAACTGGACTTCCGGCTCGTTGAAAATCTGGATGTACGGCGGCATGCCGATTTCGCGCAAGATATTCAGGTCTCGTTCCATGTAAATGTAACTGGCATCTGGGGCGAGGTTGGGGCGCCACACGACCATAATGCCAGCGTTGCGGAACCGCTCCGCAGCAATGCGCAGCGCCAGGTCATCATTATAAAGCACCACGCACCAGGTCATGTGAAGCTCCTTCATGTGCTCAATCAGCAGGTCCACCACCCAGTCGGCATAATAGCCGATGGGCAAGAAGTGGATGCCCATGCCGTTGTCATGGGGTGGACGCGGCCAGGCGGTCAGCGGCCTGACATGGGCCGGCGACCAGGGGCCTTCGTGCTGCACGCGGGGAGGGTAGTTCAACGAAATGGGCTGTCGTTCTGGCCAGTCAGTCACTTCCTTCTTGGGCACGTTCTTCTGGAACTCCACTGCCAACGAATAGGGCGGCTCGCAGGCCAACTCGGGCCGTGCGACTTTCGGGCTGCGGGCGAGTGCGCCCCCCCCACTCTCGTCGCTCACGCTTGCCAACCACCCCTCAGAAGCCAGCGCGCCCACCGACAAAGTTACCTGTCCTTCGCCGTCTGTGGCCGCATCAGCCACTGGCGTCTCCCAACCATTCAGCAGCTCGACCTTGACATCGGGCAGGGGTTGTCCCTGATGGTCAACGACTCTCACTTCAACCTGGGGTTCACCCGCCGGGCACTGAGGGCGATAGCTGCTGAGATAGAACGTATACGGCCCTGGCGTTGGCTCCGGCGTCGGCGTTGAGGTGGCCGCCAGCAGTGTGGGAGTCAGCGTAGCAGTCGCGCTGAGTGTCGGCGACGGCGGCGCAGTTGGCGGCATAACCCGTTCAGGCGACACAGATGGCGAAGGCGAGACCACGGTCGCTATCGCCAATTTCTCGTCTGTCACGCGCAAGGTCGGCGTAGCCGAAGGCAACTCGACCACGATCCTTTCTTCCGTCGCCAATGGCGTCGGCGTTCTGATCAAAGAGCCGACGCGATTGGTCATGCCACAACCCAGCAGCAGGACAAAAAGAGGCACAAACCACCTTAATAGAATTCCGGAACGTTGATTTAGCATTTCTCTCCTTAGGTAACTTACACAAATGAACACATCGGGAACTTCGTCCCTGCCAATGCACTTGAATTCGAGTGAACGTCGCCATCGCGTCTGGATTATAACACGTGTGCGGCCGGCGACCAAAGCGCACTGAGCCACGAAAACCGCGAGAGCGATTGCGCGCCCAACAAGTTGCCTGGACAGAGGAAATGGCCTATAATGGCTGAGCGGAGAGCAAGCCATGGCGCTTTACGACCCGATTGCCGACTTCTACGACCTGGAATATCAGGACTTCAGAGATGACCTGCCGGTTTATCTGGAATGGGCAGCCCGGACCGGCGGCCCTGTTCTCGACGTGGGGTGTGGAACCGGTCGGGTTGCGTTCGCCCTGGCACAAGCCGGTTTTCAGGTCACTGGCATTGATGAATCGGCAGAGATGCTCGCACGTGCGCGCCGTCGCATCCTATCCGACCGCCTGGTTGCGTCACGGGTCAGACTATTGGACGTTCCAGCTCAGAGCTTCCGCGATGAACATCAGTATCGCCTGGCAATTCTCGCCATCAACACTTTTGGTCACTTTCTCAGACGGCGCGACCAATCTGAGGTGTTGCACAACTTGAGGAGGCATCTTGCACCAGGGGGCATCCTCATTGTGGATATGACGCCACCAGACCTCATGGCCCTCAGCCAAGGTGCACCCTCTCTGTTCTTGCATTGGGAGAAATACGACCCGAGTAAGAAGCGCACCGTCCAGAAGTGGCTTACCTATCAGGTAGACCAGGTGGCGCAGATACAACACTATACCATCAACTACGACTCGATCGAGGCTGATGGTCTGGTCCGCCGCACTTCAGTGACAATGCCTGTGCGCTACACATTTCGTTATGAGGCCGAACTGCTTCTGGAAGAAGCCGGGTTCAACATCAAGCACTTGTATGGTTCATATCAATTGGACAGCTATGACACGACCGACGAGCGCATGATTTTCGTCGCCGGTGTCGCAGAGCGGCCCGTTTCTTAAGTTCCGGTTCACCACAGGAAAAATCTCTAATTATGCAGACTGAGGAGGCGTCATTGTGATTGCAGGGGTAACCACTCGCAAGCTGAGGCTCATACCCGACGAGAGAGGATACCTGATGGAAATGCTGCGGCGAGATTGGGAAGAATTTGAGCAGTTCGGGCAGGTCTACATTACCGCCGTGTATCCTGGTGTCGTTAAGGGCTGGCACTATCACAAAAAGCAGACCGACCATTTCGTTTGCGTGCACGGCATGGCTAAGGTCGTGCTATACGATGGCCGCCAGGAGTCGCCGACGTTCGGCGAGGTCAACGAATTCTTTATGGGCGACCTGAATCCAATTCTGTTGAAGATTCCGCCCGGTGTGATGCATGGATTCAAAGGCATCGGCCAAGACATGACGCTGATTGTCAACGTTCCAACCGAGCTTTACAACTACAATGAGCCTGATGAGTATCGCTTGCCAGCTCATACCGACCAGATTCCTTACGACTGGGATCGGCGCGATGGCTGATGCTGGCCGGAGCAGTTCGACCTGGCTTGATGAGCCAGGCATAGAGACTTTGAGGAGATGAAAATGCCGAGAAGAACTTTGAAACCGTCCGCAGCTTTGTATCCGATGCCCGTTGTTCTGGTGACCTGTGGCGACATGGAGAGGCCAAACATCATCACAATAGCCTGGACCGGGATAGCGTGCTCCGACCCGCCAACGGTGAGTATCTCGATACGGCCCAATCGCTACTCACATGAGCTCATCCAACGGTCGGGCGAATTTGTCATTAACATTCCGACGCTTGAGTTGTTGGAAAAGGTTGATTTCTGTGGGGTCACCTCTGGCCGCGACAGAGACAAGTTTGGCGAATGTGGATTCACTGCCCTGCCAGCCACCAAAGTGAAGCCGCCGCTCATTGGGGAGTGTCCCATCAATCTGGAATGCACCGTTACGCAGATGCTGCCCATAGGGGCCCACGACATGTTCCTGGCGCGGATAGAGGTTGTTCACGGTGAGAGCGACGTGATCGATGAGAAAGGACGCATTGACGCCAGCCGGGCCATTCCGATTACGTTCGTGACGTATAACTATTACAGGCTGGGAGATTATCTGAATTCCTATGGTTTCACGGGCGGGCGTCTGTCTGAGTAGGAATCTGCGGTGCGCCGTCTGCGCAGCCAACTGCCCGTAAGGTCGTATGTGTCCGCGCCGACAACTCGCACTCGAACAAATTCGCCGACGGGGGCGCGTCCTTTGAAAATGACCAGGCCGTCGACCTCGGGCGCATCCCGATAGGACCGACCTACACTGATCCCGTCACCCTGTCCTTCGACCAGGACATCGAGTTCGCAGCCAATCTGCGCGCGGTTTCGGGCCAACGAGATGGCCTGCTGGACCTGCATCAGCCGGTGATAGCGTTCTTCTTTCATTGGCTGAGGGATTTGGTCTGGCAGGTCATAGGCGGGCGTGCCTGCCTCGCGCGAGTACATGAAGACTCCTACTTTGTCGAAGGCGACTTCTTCAACGAAATCCAGCAACGCGCGGAATTCTTCTTCGGTTTCTCCCGGGTAGCCGACGATGAACGATGTCCTCAGGGCAATGTCAGGCATCGCCGTCCGCAGTGCGTTCAACGTGCGACGAATTTCCTTGATGTTGTGCGGACGCCGCATTCGTTGCAGGGTCTGCGGGTGGGCATGTTGGAGTGGCAGGTCCAGGTAGTGGCAGAGCTTGGGTTCTTCGGCCATTGTGGCAATCAGTTGGGGTGTCACGTGTTGTGGGTAGGCATACATCAGCCGTAGCCACACCAGTTCTGGCGCGTTCTTAACAATCTGCCGGAGCAGGTGAGGAAGCCCATCCTTTTCTCCCCGGTCCAGGCCATACGCTGTAGTGTCTTGTGCGACAAGAATCAATTCTCTGGCACCGCCATCAACCAAATAACGGACCTCGTCCAGGATGTCAGCCGCCAGCCTGCTGCGCAGCTTCCCTTTGATGTTGGGTATAGAGCAAAAAGCGCAGCCCGCACTACAGCCATCCGCGATAGACACGTAGGCGGAGGCCCCGGGGCGGCTACGCAGCGGCCGCCCGGCACGAAAAGCCAGGCTCGAATCGGGCAGGTCATTCAGCCAGATGATTTTTTGCTCCACGCCGGCGTCCAGAAACGTGAGCAGGCGATCAATTTCCATCCAGCGACGGACGCCCAATAACCCGTCAACGGTCGGAAAGTCAGTTAGAATCTGGGGGCCGACGAGCTGAGGCCAACAACCGATGACGACAAGCTTCTGAGCGTCTTTCTTCCGTTCAGCTAATTCCAGCACTGTTTGAGATGACTCAAGGCGCGCACTCTTGATGAAGCCACATGTATTGACCAGCAGAGCATCGGCCGAACGAGGTTCTGCGACAATGATATGCCCAGCCTCCATAAGGAGCTGGGCCATGTTGTCCGAAATGACTTCGTTTTTGGGACAGCCTAACGTTACCAGATAGACCCGCATATCACCTGCATTGACCAGTACGGTGCCACGTGCGTCTCAGGCGATGGGCTGGTCGGCTGTTGGGCTGGGCAGAATTTCCCGCTGTTCAATTGGCTCGGTTTCAGCCTCACGTTCGACCTTGAACAACTTGTCAGGCCCTTCCACTCTATCAATGAACAGAACACCGTTGAGATGGTCAATCTCATGTTGGACAGCTCGGGCCAACAGACCATGCGCCTTCAAGCGAAACGCTTTGCCTTTGAGGTCCTGCGCTTTCACCGTTACCGTAGTAGCCCGCTTGACGAGGCCCCACCAGCCTGGCACAGACAGGCAACCTTCCTGGTCTTCCTCCTCACCAAGCGCCTTTACGATTTCGGGGTTAACCATGATATATGTCCGACCGCTTTGCGGGTCTTCCTCGTCCTCCGGCAGCTTTATCACAACGACCCGTTGGTGTACGTCAATCTGGGGGGCGGCGAGCCCCAGGCCATTGGCGGCTTCCATTGTCTCCAGCATATCACGGGCCAAGGCCTCCAGCGCCGGGCCGAATGTTTTGACCTTCTTCGACTTCAACCGAAGACGCGGGTTATCCACATAAATAATCTGCCGTACAGCCATCTCTTATCCTCACTAAACGTAGTGTCTACTATTATAATATTCTTGCGCTCGAATGTCAACAAATCTACAAGAAACCCTGTCCAATTTTGAAACACGCCCCTGGTCAATCTGAAACTTCAGAAAAATGTTGACAGACTCCTTACTGTGTGCTATAATCTACGGCAGGTAATTGAAGTGAATACAACTGACCTTCGGGGCAGGGTGAGACCAGTTTGTGGCATGGTCAATTCCCGACCGGTGGTGTAGACCCGGCAGTATTTTGGGGTCTAAGCCCGCGAGCTGAAAAGCAGATCTGGTGCAAAACCAGAGCCGACGGTAAAGTCCGGATGGAAGAAGGTGATAGCATGGCTGGCTGAAAGCTGAGTCGCTATGCTTATGGCAAGAGCCTGGTTGCCGATATACCCCGAAGGCGTGACATGTCTTTGGGGTTTTTGTTTGCCTTGATAACGAAAAGATTCGGATTTCTTGAAAGGACGCCAACCATGAACTCTACTACACCGACCATTTATCCGTGTACCACACGGGTACAACAAAATACGGTTGACCTCAATACAACGGGAGGGCTGCGGCTGCGGCTACGCCTGGAAGTGTGGTTTCGTCGCTGGGCGGAATACATCGTGTTTCCGGTGGGCCTGGTGACCTTCCTGGGCCTGTGGTCAGCCATAGTCAAAATTGGCAATTATCCGCCCTTTATTTTGCCCAGTCCGGGCCGGGTGTACGACAAGTTCGTGATAACCATTCTGGACGGCACGTTATGGAAACACACACAGATCACCCTGCTGGAAATATTGGCCGGGCTGTCTCTGGGGTTGATCGTCGCCGTTGTTATCGGCTACATATTGGCCAAGTCGCCGTTTCTGGAACGATTGCTATCGCCCTACATCATCGCTTCCGAGTCCATCCCCATCGTAGCGCTGGCTCCGCTTCTGGTGATTTGGTTCGGATTTGGCGGGCTTTCTAAGGTGTTGATCTGCGCCCTGATTGTTTTCTTCCCTGTCTTGGTGAACACCATAGTAGGCATTCGCACCGTCGAGCAGGATTTGCGCGACCTGATGCACTCCCTTCAAGCATCGAAATGGCAGACGTTTCTCATGCTCGAAGTGCCCGCCTCGCTGCCGGTTTTCTTTGGCGGCCTTAAAATGGCCGTCACGCTGGCCGTAATCGGCGCAGTAGTTGGCGAGTTTGTGGGCGCGGATAGGGGCCTCGGTGCGCTTATCAATATTGCCCGCGGAATTATGGATACACCACTGTTGTTCGTGGCTCTCTTTACCCTGGTTTTCATCGCGGTAACCCTGTACGGGTTGGTTGTGATCGTAGAGAACCGGGTATTGGCCTGGCAGAAAAAACGCTAAACATGCCTGGCGCAAACGTCGTTTCAATACTCAACAAGATCTTCCAGGAGGCAGCAGACCGATGAATCTCTCTCACTTCGTTGTTTTCGGCGTTCTCGTTTCCTTAATGCTGACGGCATGTGGCGGAGCAGGGCCCACTGTTCCCCTCACCTCGCCGGAGAACCCAACGGCTCCCGTCGCAACAGCCGGGCAACAGACGCAGTCAGTCTCAACATACGATAGCCAGCCGCGCAAGATCATCCTGGGCATGGGTTTCATCCCCAATATCCAGTTCGCCCCATTTTACGTGGCCGACTCCAAAGGATATTTTTCGGAAAACGGTCTGGAAATAGAGTTCAATTACAAGATGGAAGACGACTTATTGAAACTGGTCGGCACTGATAAATTACAGTTTGCCATAGGCAGCGGCGACCAGGTCATTTTGGCACGCTCTCAGGGTTTGCCGGCTGTCTACGTAGCGAATTTCTACCGCCAGTTTCCGGTGAGCATCGCCTCGCTGCGGGAGAAGAACATCAAGTCGCCCCAAGATTTGGAAGGCAAGAGTGTGGGTATTCCGGCGCTCTACGGCGCCAGCTATATCGGTTGGGAGGCACTGGTCTATGCCACCGGCGTTGACGCCGAAAAAGTTGACCTGCAAACAATTGGGTTCACGCAGTTGGCGGCGATTGAACAGGGTCTGGTTGACGCTGCCGTGGTCTACATCGTGAATGAACCGGTTCGCCTTCGGTTGGCGGGCAAAGAGGTCAATGAAATCAGAGTCTCGGGGTACATCAACCTCGTGTCCAACGGCATCATCACGAACGAAAAAACGATTGAAGAAGAGCCTGAGCTGGTGAGGAAAATGGTGCAATCGTTCCTGAGAGGTCTAAGAGATACGCTTGCTGACCCTCAAAGTGCCCTGGATATCTCTCTGAAGTATGTACCTGAGGCTGGCGGCGAGAATCGGCCAGGAACCGAGGCGGTCCTGCAAGCCAGCATAGAGCTATGGAAAGGGGAACCTTTGGGAGTCAGCAAACGCGAGGACTGGCAGGTTTCTCAAGATTTCATGAAGGAAATGGGCTTAATTGACCATTCTACAGAAGTCGACAAACTCTTCAGCAATGCGTTCATCAATTACCCTTCCAACTGAAAGCTTGACTGTGGACGTGCACACACACGAGCAGTATCTGATACAGGCAGAGCATGTCAGCCTGATTTTCCCTTCGCCAACAGGCCCGATGTGCGTGTTGGACGACGTGTCCCTGAGAGTCAAGCAGGGTGAGTTCCTGTGTATCGTCGGTCCGTCCGGCTGTGGGAAAACCTCGCTCTTGAGAATTCTGGGGGGACTGCTCCATCCCAACGTGGGTTCAGTCCGTCTGGCGGGCAGCCCCCTTCTCTCTCCCTCCAGGAGCGTAGGATTTGTATTCCAAAAAGCCAACCTCATGCCCTGGCGGACAGTGCTACAAAACGTCACGCTGCCTCTGGAAATCGAAGGGTTGGAGTTCAACGAGGCAGCCCGACGAGCCGGCGAGCTGTTGGACCTGGTTGGACTAAGAGACTATGAGCATGCTTATCCTAAGGAATTGTCCGGCGGGATGCAACAACGTGTCACCATCGCCAGAGCGTTGGCCCTGAATCCGGCCCTGCTGTTGATGGATGAACCGTTTGGCTCGCTAGATGCGCTCAACAGAGAGCGAATGAACATGGAACTCTTGCGGATCTGGGAAACCAGGCGTAAGACAATCATTCTGGTAACTCACAGTGTACAGGAAGCCGTGTTATTGAGCGATCGCGTCTTGGTGATGAATTCACGGCCCGGGCGAATTGTAGAAGAAGTATCCATCTCCCTTCCCCGACCTCGGCACCTTGAGATGCAGTGGCAAGACTCGTTTGGCGTGTTCGTAGACCACATCAGGCGGGTGATCGGCTGCGACGAAAGTTTTTGCCCTCCTACGTAACGTTACAATTGTTTTTTGACAAGTGTAAATCAAAACAGTATAATTGAGCAAGGTGAGGATTTCGTTCCGTTACGTCACAACGAGGGGGTGCGTTAGGGGACAAGACTGTTTTGGTTCGAGCTATCAATCAGTTTGGGGAGGTGAATTCGTGAAACGCCGGGAGAATGCAAAGACTTTTCACGTGTTGGTCGTGGACGACGATCCGGAAGTTGGCGCGCTCTTTCGCAAAGTGCTGGGAGACAGCTCCCAGAGCGTTACAGTGGCCCGAGACGGGCATGAGGCGATGGAGAAAGTCAGCGCTCAAAAGTATGACCTGATCTTTCTAGACGTCAAGCTGCCGGGTATGGATGGCGTGGAAACTTTGGAGAAGATCAAGAGCATATCGCCAGATTCCATCGTGGTCATGATGAGCGGGTACTCCGTCGAGGAAGAAGTCAAAAAGGCCATGGAGATGGGGGCGCAAGATTTCATCAGCAAGCCCCTCGAGGACGTAGACCAGATAATGACCATCGAGGAAGTCGCTCGTTATCTGAGTCTGCATGAATTGACCGTGCGCCGACTCGCTCGAGAGGGGGAGATTCCGGCGTTCAAGATCGGACGGCAGTGGCGCGTGAAAAAGAACCTTCTTGACCGATGGATTGAGCGCGAGGTGATGCGCAACATTGGCGAGGGAGGCTCGCAAGATAAATGACCAAAGGGAATATCCTCGTAACCGATGATGAACCCGAAGTGCTGGAACTCTGTCTCCGTGTCTTGAAGAGGGAAGGCTACGAAGTCTGGGGGGCGAATCTCGGTTGCGAGGCTATTTCTTTGGGGCAGAGGCACAAGTTTGATCTGCTGCTGATCGACATTCACATGCCCGACATCACGGGGCTGGAGGTTGCCCAATCGCTCAGGCAGGCACAGCCAGACATTACCTGTGTGACTATGACCGGCTATGGCACAATGGAACTGGTCATAGACGCGCTCAAATTGGGTATTGATGAGTTTATCGTCAAACCGTTCGGCCCCAACGAACTAATTGTGTCGGTCTCAAAGGCCCTGGAGAAGAAAGAGCTACAGCGCGAGAGTGCCAGGCTCCATGCGCTTATTCCCTTGTTCGAGCTGAACAAGACACTGCTCACCACCGTAGACATGAACGACTTGCTTGAGCAAGCGGCGCGCATCGCCTGGCAAGAGACGAAAGCAGACCGCGCGTCCTTGTTCTTGCTTCGGCGGGACTCTCGAGACGACAGACTGTTTCACAAGCAGGTCAGTTACCCCGATCGCTCGATTCCCATTGATGAACGACATTTGGAAACTGTGGCGGCTCAATATGTGGTGCAGTATCAACGGCCGCTCAGTCTGCCCGCAGACCACGACAAATTGGGCGAAACGTGGAAGGCTCCAGTCGAACACGCTTTGCGAGCGACTCCATTGCTGGTGAAACATCGTCCTATTGGTGCGCTCATAGTGGCAAAGGAAGGATTCGAGCGACCTTTCTTGCCGAGTGACGATGAGCTCTTATCAGTTCTGGGCGGTCAGGTGGCGATTGCCATCGAGAACGCACATCTGTTCGAGGAGATACAGCGCGCTTACGAAGAGCTGAAGGAACTGGACCGGCTGAAGAGCGAATTCATTAACATTGCCGCTCATGAATTACGTACTCCGCTTGCCATAATCCTGGGCTACGTAGGGATTCTGCAGGAAGAACTGGACGATAGATTGCAGGAATACGTTCAACCTATCGTGAGCAATGGTCGGCGGCTGACCGACACCATAGACGGTCTGCTGCAATTGCGCAACCTGGAAACGGGCCAGATGCGCGTCAATGTCGAAGTCTTCTCAGTAAGAGATTCGGTAACCGCGGTAGTCGAAGAACTGCGTCCTTTGGCCGATAACAAAAAACACGTGGTCAGTGTTGACGTGCCGGAAGACTTGCCCAGCATCAGCACAGACCGGCGCAAGTTCGAACTCATATTGCTCAACCTTCTGTCCAATGCAATCAAATTCACGCCGCCAGGAGGGCAAATTCAAATAGTGGCCAGGTGTAAGAACGGGGCGTTCGAAGTCCAGGTCGTGGATAACGGGGTTGGTATTGCTGCCGAGGATCACGAGAAAATCTTCAGCCAGTTCTATCAGACCGAGCATTCACTCACACGCGAACATGGTGGTATGGGACTTGGCCTGGCCATCACCAAGGGGCTGGTGGAACTGCTTGGCGGAGAAATAAAGGTTGAGAGCGACAAAGGCAAGGGCAGCAAATTCACCTTCATCATTCCCTCAATACTGATAACAAAGAGCATCTTCACCGCCATTTCATGACTTCCAACCAGCTTCGAGGGTGCCCGTGAACAGCCAGGTCGAAGTAAATGATACCTCACCGCACGAATGGGACAGCTTTGTATCCCTCTCGCCGCAAGGACATCTGTTGCAAAGTTCTCGATGGGGCAAGTTGAAATCGCTCTTTGGCTGGAGCTACGACCTGGTCGTGGTCCGTCAGGGAACAAGAATCGTGGCGGGCGCGCAGGTCTTATTCCGAAAATGGCCTGTCATTGGGCGAATCTGCCCAATGACTATAGGTTATGTGCCCAAAGGTCCTGTCCTCGATTATGATAACGAAGACTTACTGAACACCTTGCTGGCAGGCGTCGACAGGCTATGCCGGCAACGCGGAGCTGCCTGGCTAAAGATCGAACCGGATGAGCCCTATTCCCCAACACTGAAAGACAAATTGCTGGCAGCAGGGTTTCAGCAGAGCCGCCAAACCGTTCAGCCGCAAAGCACCATCGTTATCAATCTCACCTCCGGTATGGAAGCATGCCTGGCGCGCATGTCAGCCAAAACCCGTTATAACATCCGACTCGCGGAGCGAAAGGGGGTCCGGATCGCTATCGGAACTGTGGTAGATGTCGAAGCATTCTACCGCCTGACCCTTCAGACCAGTCAGCGCGACCGGTTTCCCGTCCACAGCCTGGCATACTATCAGAAAGCCTATGAGCTGTTCAAGGGCATTGACGCGGTAGAGTTGTTCCTGGCTTTTTTCGGGGATCAACTACTGGCCGGACTGATGGCCTTCGCTGTCGGGAAAAAGGCGTGGTACCTGTACGGCGCCTCATCCGACGAAGAACGAAACAGAATGCCCAATCACGCACTTCAATGGGCCGCCATGAATTGGGCCTGGAACAAGGGCTGTGATTATTATGACTTGTGGGGCATACCGCCGGATGCTCCGTTGCTCGAAGAAGAGCAATCTCTCCGCCTGAAGGACCTCCTGGAATCGCCTCCGCAAGGCAGCCTGTGGGGAGTCTACCGTTTCAAACGCGGGTTCGGTGGAGAGGTTATTCGCTGGATCGGCGCTTACGACCGTGTTTATTCTCCAGGAATATACTGGCTATACAATCAGTTCATCGCGCGGGGGCATCGGCCAGCGTGAAGAAGTCATTGCCGACAGTTGAAGTTCGCACTTACGACAAGAACGATCCGAAGCCATGGAACGACATGGTTTCGCAGCTCCCCTTCAGTCACGCCTTACAGAGCTATCAATGGGGACAGTTCAAAGCGCGACATGGGTGGACTGCTTATTACTTTGTCTACGAGGCAGAAGGCATTGTTAAAGGCGCGGCGCTTGTCCTTCGGCGAAGGCTATCTGGGCTGCCCTGGGGTATCATGTACGTACCCAAAGGCCCTGTCCTGGATTACAGCGACCTTCGCTTATTAGAGGCCGTTCTGTTTCATCTGGAAGACCTGGCTCGCCGGCACAAAGCTCTCCTGATCAAAATCGATCCTGACGTCAGCCTGGAGGATGAAGGCCCACACTGGAATCTCTTGCAGAGACGGGTGATGGCGCCGGGTCACACTGTACCACAGTCCTCGTCCGTTGTGGACACCTTACTCCGTCACAGATGGCGACTGTCGAGCGAGCAAGTTCAATTCAGAAACACTCTGCTGATCGACCTCGGACAAAGCGAAGAAGAGTTGCTGGCTCAGATGAAAAGCAAAACGCGGTACAACATCCGCCTGGCATCTCGCAAAGGGATACGGGTACGGCCGGGCGGACAGGATGACCTTCCCACGTTTTACCAACTTTACGCTGAAACAAGCCAGAGGAATGATTTCATTATCAGACCCTACGAGTACTATCACGATGTGTGGCAGACATTTCTCCAGGACGACCTGGCCGACCTGTTGTTGGCAGACTGGGAGGGGAAGACAATTGCCGGGTTGCTTCTATTCCGCCTGGGCCATAAAGCATGGTACATGTACGGCGCTTCATCGAGCGAGCACCGTGACCTTATGCCAAACTACCTCTTGCAGTGGGAAGCCATGCTTCTGTCCAAAAGAAAAGGATGTTTGCTGTATGACCTGTGGGGGGCGCCGGACGACCTGTCAAATGAACAAGATCCAATGGCGGGTGTGTATCGGTTCAAAGCCGGATTAGGAGGGCAAGCAACGCGCCACATCGGGGCCTACGATTTCGCTACCAACCCCATCTTGACTCCGTTGTGTATGTGGGCCTTGCCTCGATACATCAGCCTGCTGCGTTCCAAACACAAGGTTTTCAGCCCGGCATCGTGAGTCCTGTCCCTTTTTTTCAAAGGTGGTCAATTTGTTTACCGAAAATTGACATTTTGCCGAAAACGTTGCATAATATTACGTAGAGAGGGTGTAGTTAATTGCTTTGTAATCGTGGTAAAGACGGTGGCGATTCTGGATGGGTATGCCCAGCAAGGCTTTCCTTGCCTGGAAGGAGGCAACAATGGCTCAGGTCAGCTTAAGAACTTGCGAAAATGAAATCCGAGGTCTCATTGGGGCCGGGGATTTTGATAAAGCCATAACCGTGGGTCAGCACGTACTGCAATATTACCCTAAGTACCTGATAATCTACGGTTTTCTGGCAGAAGCCTGTCTGGGCAAAGGGTTCTACGACGAAGCCGCTGACTTATTTTCGAGAATCCTGGCCGTTGACCCTGAAAGTGTTTCAGCTCGAATGGGCTTGAGCCAGGTGTATGAAGCCACTGGCAACATTGCCGAAGCAATCGTGCAGATGCGCGCCGCGTTCGACCTCGCGCCGAGTTTGAAACAGACGCACCGCGAGTTACGGCGTCTCCTTCAGCTCGAGTCTGGAGAATTGCCCCCCAAGCTGAAACTGAGCAGACAGGGACTGGGGCGAATCTACCTGCGGGGCGAGCTTTATACCCAGGCAGCCGATGAGTTTGAGGCTCTGCTTCGAGAGAATCCCGACCAAATTGACGTAGAAGTGTCGTTGGCCGAGGCTCTGTGGCGCGATAGCCAAAGGATCAGGGCCATCGAAGTGTGCCAGAACATACTGAACAAATTGCCCTATTGCCTGAAAGCTCATTTGATCCTGGCAGAGACCTGGATGCGCAGCGACCGCGAAGATGAAGCGCAGGCTCATATCAAGTTCATTCGAGAAATAGACCCTGAGGGCGCCCTGGCCTATCGGTTTATGGGAGAAGCCTCGCCTGTGCCACAAGTTTCGGTCACGTTGCCTGAGCCGACCGCCGAAAGAGTCCCAGATCGAGGTGATCAAATCCCCCAAATCACCGTGAGTCCCTACGAAGAAGAAAGAGAAGCTGTATCAGAGTTTCTGGCCAGCACAGAAGAAGCGGGCAAGGCCGACATAGCGGAGATTCCCGAATGGTTACAGGAGGCCAAGCCGGTCGGAGTGGAGAAGACGTTGGCTGCACCTGTGTCTGATCTCGTTCAAGACGTGACAGTCTCTGATTGGCTAACAACAGGCGTGTCGGAGCTCGCCGTAGCCCCTGAAGAAGCAGAGACTGTCACTGCTGGCATTCCCGAAGGCGAACCCGGCGAGTGGCTGATGGGAGGCACTCAAGAACAGCAGGCCGTGGCCGAACTGGAGCAGGAAGCTGAGTCACCCGCCACAGCCGCGCCGGTGAGCGAGCAGGCCATTACCGAAGAGGAATTGCTGGCGCAGGAACAGGAGGAGCCGACCTGGCTGCGTATCCTGCGCGAAGAGGGCCTGGAAGCCGAACTGCCGGAGGATGTCTTGGCGTCCATGCAGGCCCAGGCCCCGGCCGAAGTCAGCCAAGCAGCCGGGCCAGCGGAAACGGGCGAGGCCGAGGCTGAAGTCGCGGAACTACCGCTATGGCTGCAAGAGCTTCAGGCCGGCGAGCCACTGGAGGAAGCCGAGATACTCACAACAGCCGCGCCGGTGAGCGAGCAGGCCATTACCGAAGAAGAGTTGTTGGCGCAGGAACAGGAGGAGCCGACCTGGCTGCGCATCCTGCACGAAGAGGGCCTGGAAGCCGAACTGCCGGAGGATGTCTTGGCGTCCATGCAGGCCCAGGCCCCGGCCGAAGTCAGCCAAGC
>DAOTYC010000005.1:0-1639 GCA_034435095.1 Anaerolineae bacterium
CGGGCTGCGGCTGGGCAGCCGTGGCGCCAATGGTCATGCTTTGCTTGACGTACAGGACAGTATCGTGCCTCAATTCAGTCCAAGACCCCAAGAAGGTGTGCAGGTCCTTGTCGAGCCAGGCCTGAGTGCGCATAAAGTTCGGGTAGCCATCACTCTTGGGTGCCAGCAGCGGGCGAAGGCTGTGCAGCCAGGACCAATAGAGGTTTTCGGTCCATTGGTCGAGGGGCAAGTTGCTCACTTCCAGGCGCAAGGCGCGCATTTGCACATCATAGCCTTCGTACCGGGTGTCTCCTTCTCGCTGCATGATCTCCAAGGCGCGCTCAGAACCGAACGCCGCGGCTACGTCCAGCCCCCGTGGGAAACCTCGTATCAACCCAAATGGCGCAGGCGTGGCAGTGAAGGGCTGGCCGTCGCCCTGGAAGAGCCCTACCCGGTTATAGACGAGTTGCTGGAAGATGTACGAGTCGAACACGAAACGCTGGCCCATGAAACGAAAGCCTTTGGTTACCACTGCCGCATCCTCCTGATCGGTAACCGGCGAAGAGACAACGCGCGGCGGGGGCAATGCCATAGCCTGCTCGATGAACTGGTCTAACCGCGCAACATCTTCCAGGTCGGCCAGGTCGAAATCAGGGCCGTAGACCTGCTCGACGAGCCGACGATAGTCATACGGATTCAGGTCGTCCGTCTTGCCGACGAAAAACGCGGTGAGCAAGTAAATCCGCTCCCAGACAGCCCAGGCTGATTCAGTCCCTCCGACGGAAGCGTCCGGGGCTGCGACCGCGCTGTTCTGCAGGCCATAGACCATCAGGATAGCCTGGCGGGTCAGATGGCGACCCGTCTCAATCTTCTCCGGGCTATCCCCCGGCCTGAGCAAAAAAGGCATACGGCCCAACCACATCATAGCTCTGAAATAGCGTGCAAACGTCTCGTTTCGGGTGTAATGGCCGCGCGGGACATATTGGCTGTAGTCTTCGTCCACACCGAACAGCGGAGACCGGGCCACTCCCGAATGCGCCATAATCAGGTCGAGCTCGGCGCGGACTGTGCTCTCCACTTCGGGGGGGACCACCGCACCAGGGTCGAGAAGCTGCTGGGCCACAGCGAAGAAAGCACCGTTGTCGCGCGCAGCCGTCTGGACGACGGACGAGGCCGATTGCATCTGGGCAAGCGACGTTTCCAGCATGGCCTTGGTCAGAGCCATAAGCGCGGGCACAAGGTATTTGTACTCGGTCTGGCGCAGGACGAAATCATACAGCACATGGCTGACATGCAGCGCGGCGTCGGTGGTAACAAACACCGGCCACTCCCTATCGGCCACAGCCTGATAGAGGCTGTACATTTGGGGTTCGCCTCGGGGTACCACGACGAAGCCGTTCGCCCCCAAAGCGCTCCGTTGCGCATCGTTCAAGTCAGCCCATGTTTCCGGGTTGAGCACTTCAGGCCAAAGCGCCAGGCAGCTTGCGTGGCTGAACAACAACCCCACCATCACCAACGACGAAACAATTAGAAGTCGCATCATTCATGTCTCCTGTCGCCGTCAAATTGCACACAGGTTTGCCCACACCGCAGCAGAGCAGGCGGAACGTTTGCTTCTATTATAAGGGCAAGGTCAACTGATGTCTAATCGAAAGCTGAG
>DAOTYC010000006.1:0-7516 GCA_034435095.1 Anaerolineae bacterium
CGGCAATCTTCGTAGGTTTGCAGGTCGAGCGACAGGTCGCCCAGGTGCAAGGCTTTGACGGTCTCCGGCGGGCGCACCGGCGTCTTAATGGTCACCGTGCGCCCGCCGCGATTGAACTCCAGCACCAGGCCCAGCCCCAGCGTGAAACCTTCGTCGTCGAGGAGAGCCAGCAGCCTCCCAGCCGTGAAATGGGGTTCCGGCAGGACGGCCAGCCGCGACCAATCGAGTGTGACGGGCATGGCCTGACGGAAGTACGCGGCGAATTGCGCTGCCCGATTGGCCCGCCGCGCGGCGGAATCGCGTGGAGTGACCAGGTGTGAAGCCGGCAGGTCCACGACGCGGGTGCGTGAACCAAGCCGCAGCGGGAGGAGCAGCGACTCCAGCTCGCGCTCTTTTTGCAGGGCGAAGATCACCTTGGGGTGTAAGAGTTCTATGAGCGCCCATTTCAGATTGTGTCCGCCCTGCGCCCTGTCCACCAGCCCGCAGGTGTCGTAGATCACGGTCTCAGCGCCCAGGCGCACTGCCTCGTCCAGCAGACGGCGCGCACCGACGACCAGCGAGAGCATGTGGCCGCGCGGCGAGACGTGGCCGACGAAGTAGCGGCGAGTCTCCCCGCCCGGCGGAAATGAGGCATTGTCGGGACAGGCCAGCGTCACGGTGATGGTCGTGGGCGGCCCCAGCGTGCTCTGGCCGGGGTCGCCGTCAACGTAGGCCATACGTCGCCCTGATGCGGCTGCTCGTGTGTAGAGATAGCGGGCCAGAGTACTCTTGCCGGTGTCCGGCGCGCCGATGATCAACACCAGGCCGGTCAATCGCTCGGCGCGTATCTGCGTCCAGCGATGTGGCACTTCGGTGAGCGTAGGGGATGACGGTGAACCCTCGGCCATGTTACCACTCCATCCAGCCCAGGTTAATCTCGTGCTCGGCTGGCGCATCATCGCGCCACAGACGACTGCCGTCTTCCCAGCGCCACAGCCCCAGCCGCACTTCGTAACGGCCGGGTGGCAGGGAACCGCTGACGGTGACTTCATAAAGACGGCCAGGCTGCCAGTGGCTGGTGTCGAGGCGTTGGTCTGGTATGGTGTACTCAGCTCTTTTGCTTCCCCCAGCCTGACGTTCGAGTGTTGCCTGCGCGGCCGGCTCCGGTGTGACATGTAGCCACAGCGTCCAGTCGAACTCCGTGGGCGTCAGGTTACGGAAATACAGGCGCCCCTCCACGCGGCGACCTATCCGACGAAATTCGTAACCCTCCAGGCGCACCACGCCACCCAGGCTGACGCCCATCGGATTGGGTATCAGGCGCGCCTCTTCTTCTCTCAAGCGGTCGGCCATCTGAGCCTGATTGCCGCGCCGGGCTATTTCGGCCAGCACAGACAGCTCGCTGATGTGTTCCGGTTTGATGCCGCGCGACCGGGCTGTGCCGTAGACGCCGGCCGCCTCCGCCCACATTTCTCGTTCGGCGTAGGTCCGCATCAGGTCGCGATACGCGCCCCACGCCTCAACCCAGTCGCATTCGACGCGGGCCAGGTCTATCTGGATTGCGCCGCTCCACGGCCCGCTGACTTCGTTCAGCAGGTCGGGAAATAGCCTGTCCAGCAGGCCCCGCCAGCCCATTCGATGGAGGCCCTGCGGTTCTGCCGATACGCGGAGCAGGAGCGTGTTCTCGCCCGCTCGTGTCAGCACTTCCGGGACAGTCCAAAACGAGCGAGCCGGCGCTCCCCTGGACACTTCGACCGTGCCCAGATAATCGTCAGGGACGTCAGGACGATGCACATAGGCATCCACCCGTGTCCGTGAGAGTTCGGCCATTCCGGTCCAGTCAACCGCCAGGCGAACGACTGCCGGAGCGTCCAGGGCATAGTGCAGGGTCAGGTCCTTGTTCGGCATCAGGAGCGCATCGCCGCGCCAATCCGCCTCTCCCAGGCGCGCCAGGGGACGCAGCAGGCCATGCAGGTCAGCCTGTTCAGCGGGCTGTGGCCCAACAGGCACTTCGCCCAGCGGCCACTTTTCCTCAGGGCTCGGGCCGGCTCTGAGGATCAGGCGATACCTTCCAGGCAGCATTGCCGGATGAAGACGGAGGTTAACCTCTCGCAGGTAGGTGAGGCCAGCCTGCCAATCCGGCCCACCTGTCACGCCGGCGGGCTGGCACATCTGGTATCGGCCGTTCTCCAGGCAAACGCTAACGCCGGCGGCGGCTGGCCGGGCGTTCGCTTGCCAATACAGTTTAAGTTTCATGGTCTCGCCGGGCTGGTAGGCTGAACGGTCGTGTTCATAGCCGATGAGGGTCGTTCCGTTGTCCAACCGTCGTTCGATGCGATTCTCAATGGCCGGCAGGGTGACAGTCCCTTCCGGCGGTGCGCCGCGTTCGATGGCCAGGTAGCCCACGGGCAGGGTCGCCTCGCCGCCCTTTGCTTCCAGCGTATAGACGCCAGGTGGATACTCTTGGTCGAGCTCGAAAACGTAGGGGGCAGCGATTACCTCGCCCGGCGTCCACAGGCCAGTGGAGTAGAGGTCGGTCACCGGCGCGTAAGCCGATTCGGCGACGTGGGTTCTGGCGCCATCGTAGGCCGTCAGCCTCAGAGTGGGCCGGATGTCCGTCTCAATCGCAGCGCCCGCCTGCCAGTAAACGGTGAAGGTGACCTGAGACGATGGCGCAATGCGTTCCTCCATCGGGGTGGCACGTATGTACCGCTGCAACAAGTCTCGTTCATCCCCGCCCGGCAGCCGGATGTAGCCTGGGCCGTCATAGCCCAACAGAACTACGCCAGGGATGAGGGACCTGCCCTCTTCCGCCTGAGGCGCAGGTTCAACAGAAGGCTTGGCCCTGTCACCCCACAGGTCAAAAATCACATAGTTCTGGAACGTGTCCATCGGATAAGAGCGAATCAGCTCTCTGACCAGCCCCTCGTCCACCGTGCGCGGCGCACGCAACACACACCAACGAAAATGGCTATCTTGCCTCAGCCGCTCGAACTCTTCGAGTTCGTCGAACTCGGCCAGACGGCGGTCCAGGTAATAGTCGAAGTGGGGCTGAAGTGGCTCAAAGCCAACCAGCACGCCTTCTTCAAAAGCAGTGCGTTCGTGCAGATAGCGGGCCAGCGGCGTTTCGGCCTCGTCTCGCGGGCGATAAAGGGCCTGCAGCGAGTCTATCGCCGAGGGCAGATACCAGGCCCAGACCGCCAGAAGCAAAAGCGCGAACAGGGCTTTGCGCACGCCTGCTGCGACGCGGCCTGGCGCCCTGGTGAGCGGGGTGGGAGAAGCGGACGAGATGCCCGCGTTCCCGGCGACTTGATCCTCGATGCCGAACATGCGACGGGCCAGCTCTCGAAGGGTTACCGCCGAGGCCACGGCGAAGAATGGGCTGAGGAAGAACAGCCAGAAATCGTGTACCCAACTACCCTGGCGGAAGATGACCAGATTGGCCAGGCCATAGCCCAGCAAAAGTGCGACCCAACTGTGCCGCCAGCGGGCGGCGCGGTCACGCCAGTCCAGCAGGCAGAAGATGGCCCAGCCGGCGGCGAGAAGCCGCAGCGTCGGGGTGAAGAATTCACGGATGCGCATGTATTGCAGGGTATAGTAGGCCCAGAAAGTGAAACGGGCCTCATACGCGCCGGCTCGCAGCTCGACGCCGCGGATGAAGGTGCGCACCGAACCGGACGCCAGGGCCGCGTAGCCGACCCACAGGCCAAAACACGCCAGGGCCAGCGCTCCCAGTGCGGCAGCGACAAACCATTTGCGACGTCCAGACGGGCCGAAGGCCAGGATGTGCAGCCCGATCAGACCAATCATGTAGTAGCCCGGATAGTCGGTCCAGGCAGCCAGCCACAGGCATAAGAACACGGGGATTAACAGGCGCACGTTGGAGTGCGGAGACGACTCCAACCAACGGGCGTAGAAATACAGCGCGAACAGGGCGAAGCACATCCCGATGGGCTCGTAAAGGGACGTGCTGCCATAGTAGACATCCATGGGCAGGACGATCAGGAACGCGACCGCCAGCAGAGCGGTCCACCTGCCCCAGGTGCGTTTGACCAGGAGATACAGCGCGAGCGCGCTGCCCAGTGAAAAGAGGATGGGCACAAGGTTAATGGCCCACTCCTGCAGGCCGAACACGCCGGTAAAGACCGAGGTCAACAAATAGCGCAGGGATGGGTGACGCAGGTGGGCGTAGTGGGCCATTTCGTGCGGAGAAAGCGGGCCAGAATGCCATAGCGGCATGAATTTTGTGTCCCACCAGCCATACCGATTGTAATTGCGGGCGATGATGCCACTCAGCGCACCGCTGAAGCCGCGATGGCCTCTGAACCACGGATCTGCTATACCGTAGGCGCGGACAGCCAGGTCAACAACCAGCAGCAGCCACAGGCCGAGGTTATCTCTGAGCCGTTTCATACCGGAGCAGGTAGTGGCCGAGGGCAAGGTAATCTACACAGCCCTGCAAGAACGTATTGATGGCATCATCGGGCGAGCAGACGATGGGTTCGCCGTGCATATTGTAGCTGGTATTGAGCACGATGTAGTTTCCCGTCGCCTCGCCAACGCGGTGGATGATGCGCCAATAGTCCGGCGTCACGTCTTGTCCGACAGTCTGTGGGCGCAACGTGCCGTCCACATGGACCACCGCCGGGAAACGTTTGGCCACGGCCGGCCGGACGCTGAAAGTCTCGGCCATAAAAGGCGATTTTCGACCATTCACCAGATAATCGTCCACATATTCTTCCAGCAGGCTGGGGGCGAAAGGCATGAACTCGTCGCGGTGAAATCGCTCGTTGAGATGGTCTTCGATGTCAGGTAAAGAGGGCAAGGCCAGAGTGGAACGGTTGCCCAGGGCGCGTGGACCGAACTCCATGCGGCCGGTGACCCGCGCCACAATCTTGCCACTGATCACCAGGTCAGCCACACGCGCGTCAATGTCCTCGACGTACTCTGCTGCCAGCCCGCGTCGGTCTATGGCACGGCGCGCGTCCTCATCGGTGAAGGCTGGCCCCAGAAAGACCTCTTCCAGACGATAGGGCATCAGCTTTTCACCGCGCTTGAGCATTTCCTGGTAGCAGACCTCCAGGGCGGCCCCGCTGGACAGCCCGCCGTCGGTCATGTTGGGATACACGAAAGTGTTTTCGACCTCGGGCATTTCACGCACGGCCTGGTTCATCTTAACGTTAGAGACAACTCCGCCAGCGAAGGCGACATTACGGATACCTGTTTTCTTCACAAAGTGGCGCACAATCGAGGTAACTACCTCTTCCAGCTTCCGCTGTACCGCTGCCGAAATGTCCTCGCGCGAGTACTTGTGGGAGTACTCTCGAGCAATTCTCTTGGCGAAAGAATTGCCAAGCAGGTCCTCCGTAGCGATCATATCCAAGGTGTCCAGATCGCGCACTTGAAGCGTGCGGTCAATGATGGGATAGAAGACATCCGGGTCGCCGTGTGCGGCCAGGCCCATGACTTTGCCCTCATCGCTGATTTTTTTGAAGCCCAGTCCAAGGGTCACGTTGCTGTAAAGTTTGCCCAGCGAAGCTCGCTCGGATGCCCCGGCCAGAAACTGCAAATCACCGTTTCGTGCCTCGAACACGGTGGTAGAATAGCCGTCACCAGAGCCGTCTATGGCGAAGACCAGCGCATCTTTGAAACCGCTGGTACGATAGGCTGATGCAGCATGACACAAATGGTGATCAACCAGAAAAATGCGCTCTGTTGGGATATTGGCCTGTTTCCGAATCTTCTGGACGATGATGGCCCGGTTAATGGCGCGTTCGGCTGATGGGAGAGGACCAAAGTGACGCAAAGCATAGATACCGCGCCACAGGGTATATTGTAGACTCCATTTGCGGCCCATTTTACGCTCAAACTTGAAAGTGTGGGGCCGCCAGCGCGCAAACCAAATCGGGTCGCGTATGCCGGCCACCGCTACCGCATCAAGGTTTTCCCAGCTCACGCCGGCGATGTCGAACACGGACTGGATAGAACGGTGGGGGAAACCAAACTCAATTTTATTTCTGGACAACCGCTCTTCTTCTAAGGCGGCAATGAGGCGACCATCCTCGACCAAGGCCGCCCCGCAGTTGTGCCAATCATAGATGCCCAGGACCCTCACGGTGCCTCCACGCATGCAATGCTGGCATCTGTTTTAGCACAACTGCGGGATTTCGTCAATAAAATCTTGTCTCTATTCGAGCTTCACCGGGTCACACAGATTTTCGGCTTTGGCCGCCACTCGTCCACACGCCCGGCACAAGTATTTGCCGTCTTTGGCCAATCTGGCCAGCGTTTTCATCTGGCGCGTCGCCGCCAACGCGCAGAGATGCTTGTCGTGGTCAGCTTCGTTGTGGTCAATCAAAGGTTCCTGCTTGTCCATGTTTCATCGCTCCTTTCGGTTCAAACGATTGGTAACCATTATACCACGAATTCCGGAAAAGTGCGGTCCACCCCCACGCGCGTGGGGAAAACAGGCCAAACTCGCCCATGATGCCGCCGACGTGCGGTCCACCCCACGCGCGTGGGGAAAACGAGAATCATCAACCAGCATATTCCGACAAGATATCGTCCACCCCACGCGCGTGGGGAAAACGAATATAGCAACCGGCCCTGCTTCGGTTAATAAGGTCCACCCCCACGCGCGTGGGGAAAACTACCACACCAGCCCCGTTGATTGTGTGATGGCCGGTCCACCCCCACGCGCGTGGGGAAAACATTGTCCTGTGTTGTCCAACGAGCCGCCGGGACGGTCCACCCCCACGCGCGTGGGGAAAACGCATCGAGCGACACACAGTTTGTTTTTCAGAACGGTCCACCCCCACGCGCGTGGGGAAAACGCCTCGTGCGACCAGGTAACGCCCAAGATGTCCGGTCCACCCCACGCGCGTGGGGAAAACTCGATATGCGCCCGCCACAGCGTGTCATCGGGCGGTCCACCCCCACGCGCGTGGGGAAAACGATGTGCTTGCGCATCCTTATCCTCCATATTGCGGTCCACCCCCACGCGCGTGGGGAAAACGGCCCGGGCAGTTGCAGGCCGCGGCGTGGTTTCGGTCCACCCCCACGCGCGTGGGGAAAACTATCTGCCAGCCATAGCCAGCCAGACCAAAGACGGTCCACCCCCACGCGCGTGGGGAAAACGCTGCTTGGCACGCGGCAGGTCGCTGCGTGTCTTCTCCACCCCCACGCGCGTGGGGAAAACATTCGCCGATTCACTTCGTATTGCACCATTTCCGGTCCACCCCCACGCGCGTGGGGAAAACGCTCGACCGGCAAAGCCCGGTCGAGGTACCGACGGTCCACCCCCACGCGCGTGGGGAAAACGAAGAATGAAATTTGCTGCCATTGTCAGCAGACGGTCCACCCCCACGCGCGTGGGGAAAACGTGACGCAAAAACGTGACGAATTCCTGGAAATACGGTCCACCCCCACGCGCGTGGGGAAAACGCTCCACCGTGTAATCACTCGTCAATATTAAAACGGTCCACCCCCACGCGCGTGGGGAAAACTAGTGTCCAGGATGGGAAGTCCAGGCCAATAC
>DAOTYC010000007.1:0-18938 GCA_034435095.1 Anaerolineae bacterium
TCGAGGCCGGCAGCCAGCAACTCACCCGCCTGCCCGACATCCTGCGGCAAAATGGCCGCGTCAACCGGCAGGTCGGGCAGCCGCGCCTTGATCGCCCGGACGGCGTCCAGCGTTCGGGCGAACGAATCCCGCCCCACCGTCACCTGGATACAGGCCCGTTTGATGGCGCCGGATCGCGCCGCCGCCACCAGGCCATCAACGACCGCCTCCAGGTCATGTTCCGGCCAGGTTACCCGCGAGAGCTTCAGGGCACCGGCCGTGCTGTCCCTGGCCTGAGCGCAGAACGCGCAGTTCATCGCACACCGTCCGCCCAACATGAGATAGGCGGTGGTCGGGGCCGTTTCCATCGGGACATCGGCCAGTCCCAACACCCCCGCTGTGCCGATTGAGACATTAATTCTCGATTGAGCCATTAAGCATCCGCGGGCGGTCTGCCCGCGCTCCAATCCAGAGGCGCGCGCCGCGCCCTTTACACCTTCCGATAGTGAATGGCCTCGCCGAACGCTGCGGCTTTGGCCGCCTCCATCAACGACTCCGGCAGGGTCGGGTGGGCGTGAATGGTCTCGGCAATTTCTTTGGCCGTAGCGTTCAGTTGGATGGCTACCGTCGCCTCTGCCACCAGGTCGGCCGCCTGCGGCCCCATGATGTGCACACCCAACACTCTGCCGCCCAGGCCGTCGCCCTCTCGTTCGCAGATCATGCGGATCTGGCCTTCCTGGTCGCCGATGGCCAGGGCTTTGCCACTGGCCGAGAAGGGGAAACGTGCCACCACATAGTCAATGCCCTTCTCTTTGGCCTCCTGTTCGGTCAGCCCAACACCTGCCACCTGCGGCAAAGTGAAAATGGCGTAGGGCACAGCCCGATAATCGGCCGCCCGCCGATGGCCCAGCGCGTTCTCTACGGCGACCTCGCCCTCGTAGGAAGCGGAGTGAGCCATCATGTAAGTGCCCAACACATCGCCAATGGCATAAACACCCGGCACGCTGGTCTCCATATACGGATTGACCAGCAGCTTTGGCCCATCCATTTTCAGCCTCAGGTCTTCGACACCCAATCCCTGTGTATACGGCGTCCGGCCGGTAGACAACAGGACAACCTCGCCCTCGGCGTAGTCTTCCCTGTCCCGCTGGGCATAATGCACCCGCAACAGCCCCTCATCGGTCTGTACGATTTCTTTGAAATCTACACCAATCGTGACGGCCACGCCGGCCCGAACCAGCAATGACCTGAAACGCTTGGCCAGTTGTTCATCGGCGGATTTCATGAACGTCTTACGGCCCAGCACGGTGACCTTCGAGCCGAGCGCGTTGAACATGCTGGCAAACTCCAGGCCAACCACGCTGGCCCCGACGACCACCAGGCTCTTGGGAAATGTCTTAAGATTTAGCAGCCCGCGCGAGGTGACGACGCCCGGCAGGTCAGTGCCCGGTATGGGGACTCTTTGCGATTTCGAGCCTGTGGCAATGATGATCGTCTTGCCGCGGATATCCTGCGTCTCCGCCGACGGGAAGTACTCCGAAGGTTTGACCCGCACCAATCCGGGCTCCAAAATCGTGCCCAGCCCGTCATAAAGGTCCACCCGGTGCGCCTTCAACAGCTCGATAACCGTGCCAACCAGCGTATCAACCACTTCGTCCTTGCGCGCCATCATATTGGCGAAATTGACTTTGATTTCACCTTGAATGTCCACCCCAAACCGTCCGGCATGAAGGACATCCAGGTAGTCTTCGACACTGCGGTACAGCGTTTTGGTTGGGATGCAGCCACGATTGAGACAGCACCCGCCGATACGCTCCATCTCAACCAGCGCCACGCGGCCACCGAGCTGGGCCGCCCGAATGGCGGCCACATATCCGCCCGGCCCCCCGCCAATAATAATCACATCGTACAGGTCAGGCATCTTTACCCCCTTGCAGAATATTGATCTGCTCGTCATTATAGTTGAAGGCATAAGGACTGTCAACTACAGCAAATAAGGTGTTTTGACATTTGACGAAATCGGTATATAATATTGAATGAAAAAATAATTTATCGTTCACCTGGTGCCTGCTCATGCTGCGTGGGAGATGCGGAAGAATGGACGTTGAATGACAATAGGGAGGCTGCTGCGATGTTGTCCCTATATGATTTAATTGATGGCAACCAGGATTGGCTGGTGCAACTGGCGTTGAGCCATGCGCGAAAGCGCCGTTTCGCCAAAAACCAGAGGCTGTCCGACGAAATTGCACAGCAGTTTATCACCAACCTGACAGGGCTGTTTCTCACCAGGCTGGCCACGGATGGCTCGCTGCCCGATGATTCCCCCGCGTCAGGCGTCGTTCAAGATGCGGTCTCTTCGTTGAGCATGTTTACTTTGGAAGAATATCGTGCGATGGGTGTGTCCCTGTCAGCTCTCCTCGGCCTGGTCAATGTATGGTGTGAGGGCTGTACGGACCTGATCCTCAGAGAGCAGAGCCTCCCAGCCGGACAGCGGCAGCGCAGCCTTCAGATGGTGACGGGGTTCGCCGACCGCCTGGAACAGGACTTAACCGAAGCCTGGATGGCCAGAGCGGAGGGCTACGGCGGCTGGCGTGTGCTGCGGGCGGTTATGAACGCGGTGCCCGATATTCTGCTTGTAAAAGACCGCAACTCAGTGTTCCTGGAGGTCAGCAAGAAGTGTACCGAGCTGATGGGCAAATCAGCCGAAGAGCTGCGCGGCAAGACCGATTTCGACTTGTTCCCGCCGGACGAAGCGAGAACCTATCGGGCTGAGGAGCTACGGGTGATGGACTCTGGCGAAACCGTGATCGCCGAACACCTGCTCGACACCTCGATAGGGCCGCGTTGGTTCGAGGCCATTAAATCGCCGCTGTACGACGAAACCGGCGCGCTCATCGGGCTGCTCTCCACCGAGCGTGACATCACCGCGCGCAAACGGGCGGAAGAGGAACTGAGCAAACAGAACGCCTACCTGGCCGCCCTGCATGAAACCACACTGGACCTGGCCAGGCACCTCGATTTGGACGCCCTGCTGGAGGCGATCATCGTGCGCTCGAGCCAGCTCCTGGAAACGCACCACGGCTTCATTTCCCTGCTAAATCCGACGGAAGACAAACTGGAAAAGAAAGTGAGCATCGGTCGCTTTGCCGAACTCGGACATTTCTGCACCCGACGGGGTGAAGGACTGTGCGGGCGCGTATGGGAAGCCGACCGGCCGGTCATCATCGCCCGCTACGACGACTGGCCCGATCGCCTGCCCGGGATGCAGCCGGGGCTGTTCGGGAGCATGGCCGGCGTGCCGCTCAAAAGCGGCGAACAGTTTCTCGGCGTGTTGGGCCTGGCCTACGACGCGAGCGACCAGCGAATCTTCGGCGACGCCGAAGTTGAAGTGCTGGAACGATTTGCTCATTTCGCTTCCATTGCCCTGGACAACGCCCGTCTTTACGCTGAAGCGCAGGCGGCCAGAAAGGTGGCCGAGGCGGCCGACCGCGCCAAAAGTGCGTTTTTGGCCAGCGTCAGCCACGAGCTGCGCACGCCGCTCACCTCAGTGCTCGGTTTTGCCAAGGTCATCAAGAAGAAGATGGACGCCATCGCGCCGACCATTGTCAACAGCGATCCGAAAGTGGCGCGCGCCATCGAACAGATGAACACCAACCTGGACATCATCGTCTCTGAAGGCTCGCGGCTGACGGCTCTGATCAACGACGTGCTCGACCTGGCCAAAATCGAATCGGGCAAGATTGAGTGGCACATGCGCCCCGTTTCCATCAAAGATGTCGTCGAGCAATCTGTTTCGGCCACGTCCTCTCTGTTTGAAAGCAAGAATCTGCCGGTTGTGTTGGATATAGCCGATGACCTGCCCGAAGTCATCGGCGACCACGACCGACTGGTGCAGGTGGTCATCAATCTGCTGTCGAACGCCGCCAAGTTCACACCGGCTGGCTCAGTGACTTGCCGCGTGCGCCGGGCAGACGGCCATTTGCTTGTCAGCGTCATTGACACGGGTATTGGTATTGACCAGGCCGATTTCGACAAAGTGTTCGAGCAGTTCGTGCAAGTGGGCAACACGCTGACCGACAAACCAAAGGGCACCGGCCTGGGCCTGTCCATCTGCAAGCAAATCGTAGAGCATCACGGCGGCAAAATCTGGGTCGAAAGCGAATTGGGCAAAGGGAGCAACTTTTCCTTCACCCTGCCTGTCGAACCAGCCAGGCCAGGCCGCGCGGACGTCTCCGAAAGTCCGGCGGAGCGAATGCACATCGTGGGCCTCGACGAGATGATGGCGCAGGTCAAGAAGCATGTCGTAGCCGCCGTCCCCGAACGGCCCAAGACAATCCTCGTGGTTGATGACGACCCGGCCATCCGCGAGCTGCTCCGTCAGGAGCTGACCTCGGAAGGCTATCTCGTCCAGGAAGCGGCCAATGGCGTGGAGGCTCTGGAAAAATTGCGCGCGCACCGGCCCGACCTGATCACCCTGGATGTCATGATGCCCCAGATGAACGGCTTCGAGGTCGTCAAAGCGGTCAGATCATCGCCGGACACGGTGGGCATCCCTATCATCATGATTTCCGTCACCGAGCAGCGAGAACGGGGCTATCGTCTGGGCGTTGACCGATATTTCACCAAGCCACTGGATGTCAGCGCGCTACTGCGGGAAGTAGACCAGCTCCTGGAACAGGGCCTGGCTCGCAAGCGCGTCCTGGTTGTAGACAACGACCCCGATGTCGTGAACAGCCTGGTAGAGGGTTTCAAAGAGCAGGGCTACAATGTCACAGCAGCGTATGGGTATCAAGATGGCCTGGAGAAAGTCCTGGCTGAGCAGCCGGACATTGTGGTGGCGCATTCACGCCTGTCAATAGAGGGTGACCTGCTCGGTCTGTTGCGCGACAAGAAAGGACCCGGCAATGCCTTCTTCTTTCTGTATGAATAGAATCTCAGTGAGATCTGTGCGTCTAGCGAGGTAGAGGATATGGGTTACAAAATTCTGATAGTGGATGACGAAATACACATTCGCCTGCTTATGGAACAGATTCTCGAAGACCTGGAGGAAGAGGGAGTGGAGATCCTCACCGCCGCGGACGGTCAGGAAGGATTGGAAGTCATCCAGACCGAGCGTCCGGCGCTTGTCTTTCTTGACGTGATGATGCCCAAAATGAACGGCTTCGATGTGTGTCGGACGGTGAAACATGACCTGCAAATGAAAGACACGCGGGTGATCATGCTCACGGCCAAGGGACAGGAGTATGACCGACAAATGGGCGAAGAGGCTGGCGCGGACCTGTATATGACCAAACCCTTCGACCCTGGCGATGTCCTGGAAAAAGCCAGAATGTTTTTGAGTTTGCAGCAATGAGATAATACTCCCGTTCTGCTGGCCGGGACCGGAGGTTTACGACATGGTTCCGATTACAAAAGAAAGCAAGCAGTTGCGTCGCCTGCTGAAGCGGCAGGCCAATCCCCTCCTGGAGCGATTGGCGACGATGTTGCCAGGTTATGGCCTGGCGCTGCTGGATTTCGACGGTGAACTGGTGGCGCAGGCTGGCGACTGGCCCGCGGCGTCGCTTGAAGCCCTGCAAGCGCAGGTCGCCGGTGCGGACTCAATCGAATCGCTGGACGAAATACCGGCTCTCCACGCGGGCGCACTGCACGTCCACCCCCTGAGACACGAAGCCGAGCCTGTTGGCGCGTTCGTCATCCACCATAAAGGCCGCGATGCACAGCTCGAGGCGGGAAAGGTCTTAATTCACATTCTCGAACTATTCGTCGCGCAAGCCGTCGAGAAGCGAGAGCTGATCGCCGATGCACTGAACCGCTACCGCGAGATCAACCTGCTCTATCGGGTCAGTGAAACCATTGGCGCGGCCATGAACCCGACGGTGATTCACGAGCTGGTGCTCGAAGAAAGCAGAAGAGTGCTGGAATCGGCCGAGGGCGCCGACGGCGGGCTGTTTGTCGTGCGAACGCCGTTGGCGTCAGGCCGGGAGACCTGGGACATCAAGTCCAGCTTCGGCGACGCCCCCTACATACGGGCGCTCAAGCAATTCTTGCATCAGGAATTGAAACGCCTGGTCATTACCGAGCGACCAGAGATCATCACCGACCTGCCGCGCAATATAGCCGGCTTAGAGTATGGAGCGATTCTATGGGTGCCGCTTAAGACGCCCAAGCGTTTATTGGGCGGCATTTTGCTGGGACGCGCCGCAGGGAAGCCCATGTTCACGGCCAACGACCTCAAGCTGTTGGCCATCCTGGCCTCGCAATCGGCCCTGGCCCTGGACAACGCCTATCTCTTCACCCAAACGGATGAAGAGCTGGCCCGGCGCGTAGAGGAGCTGGACGCATTCGCCCACACGGTGGCCCACGACCTCAAATCGCCCCTGGCTATGACCATCGCCGCTGCCGATTTGCTCAAAGACGCCTGGCCTTCCCTGTCGCCGAACCAAATACAAGAATTGCTGCAGGGCATCTCCGACAATGGGCACCGGCTCAACAACATTATTGAAGAGCTGATGCTCCTATCCAGTGTGCGCAGGGGCGAAATCATGCCGGAACCACTGGACATGGGCAAAATTGTCGCCGAGTCTTTGCAGCGGCTGGCCTACCTGGTGCAACAGTATCGCCCGGAAATCATTTGCCCGACCACCTGGCCGGTCGCTTTTGGCTATGGCCCGTGGGTCGCCGAGGTCTGGACGAACTACCTGAGCAACGCGATGAAATACGGTGGCAGGCCGCCGCGCGTCGAACTGGGGGCAGAAGAACAGCAAGACGGCATGGCGCGTTTCTGGGTGAAAGACAATGGCCCCGGTTTAGAGCCGGAAGACCAGGCCAAGCTGTTTACGCCCTTCACCCAGCTCAAGCAGGCCCGCGCGCTGGGCCACGGCCTGGGCTTGTCCATCGTGCGCCGCATCATCGAAAGGCTGGGCGGCTCAGTGGGCGTGCAAAGCGCGCCCGGCCAGGGCAGCACCTTCTTCTTCACCCTGCCCATGCACCTGACTGAGCCTGACGAACTGTCCGACGACCGCATCCGGCGCGCCGAACGCGCCGTGGCGATAATTGATGAGGAAACCAACTGATCGCTGCCATAGCCACTGAATCGGGCTGGCCGTCATTCTGAGCTCCTCCACGGCGCGTAGGCGCGCCGCTCATGGGGGAGGAAACACCGCCCGATCCCGTCATGCTGAGCCGCAGGCGAAGCATCTCGCGCTGGCAGGCGTTGAGATTCTTCGCTGCCCCTTCGCTGTTCCTTCGCTTCGCTCAGGACTTCGGCTCAGGGCTTTGGCTCAGCATGACGTGGTTGAGGCTTCTGCTAACTCGCCTAAAATTCTGGATGCACCCCGTATGCGTGCCGTGCTTGACAAAACGTGCAAGAACTGATATAATGTGCATAGAGCATTTGTTAAAGAGCTGTACATTTGTGCCCCCGTTTAAGTCCCATCATGAGCCGAAGGAGGTGATCGCCGCGCGAATTGCATGGCCTGAAGAGATTCTGGAGTTGAGTAGCAGACGTCTCATTGGTTTTGTTCAGTGTTGACCTCTGGCCCCACTGATGGAGGGCCCTAGCATTTTCCATGAGGAGAAAACCGAGAATGGAACTGTCGCGTAGGAATTTCTTGAAGAGCAGCGCTGCGGCGGCCATGGCCGCCAGCCTCGGCCATTGGGTGACGAGCAACCCGGCTCAGGCCCGTATGGTCAAGAACATGTTCGACAACCTCAATGAACCGGCCCACAAGGAAATGAACCTCAATGTCGCCTTGATTATGACCCAAATGGCTGCCCAAAGCAACCAGGGCGTCGTTCAGGGCTGGGAAGCCTGGCTGGAACGCAAAGGCTACAAGGGCCAGTGGAACGCTCCGCTCCAAGACGGCGAGGGCAGCTCGAGCAAGGTAGCCGCCATGCTGGAAGACGCCGTGGCCAAGAAGGTGGATGCCATCGTCGCCGGCTTCGTCACTATGGAAGCCGTGGAGGGCGCGCTGAATTCAGTGCGTGCGGCCGGCATCCCGATGTTCACAGTTGACTCCGGCTGGAAAGAGCCGGCTTTGTGTGACATCGCCTCCAATAACTACGACATCGGTGCGAAGATGGGCGAGTACCTGATCCAGCGGATGTTGGGCGAGGGCAAGGCCGAAGGCAACATCTGCCGCATCACGGCCAACTTCCACCACGGCACGCGCAAGCGCGGTAAGGTCTTCACCCAGATCCTCAGCGAAAACGAAGGCATCAAAGTCCTCGACGACCGCATTATCGAGTACGAAGGCTTCTTTGAAGTGACGATGAACACCGTGGCCGACTGGTTGACCCAGCACGGGGACAAGATAGACGCCATCTGGTGCCCGTGGGACGAGCCGGCCATGGCCGCCTCGCAGGCCATCCTGCAGAGCGGCCGTACTGTCAAGGACTGCTTCGTCGTCGGCGCGGACGGGCACATCCCGGCCGTGGACAGAATGCGGGAAGAGCCGGACTATCCGATGGTTGCCACTGTATCGCAGTCCTTCCCGCTGTGGGGCAACATGGTCGGCTACTTTGTCGAGCAGGTGGTCGGCCTGAAGCGGCCGGTGCAGGAGGTTATCCCGGTGCCCATCATCAGCCTGCCCACCCCGCTGTTGGTGAAAGGCTTCAATTTGCCACCAGCCGATACGCCGACCTGGATGTTCAAGGACATGTACGACGTGTTGCAGGCCCAGGCGTTGGGCACCGCCGAGTAACACATGGGGCATGCTGAGCCGCTGCTGCAAGCCATAGGGATTTCAAAAGCCTACCCTGGCGTGCAGGCCCTGGACCGGGTTGACTTCGAGCTACGGGCGGGAGAAATCCACGCCCTGGTTGGGGTCAACGGGGCCGGCAAGAGCACGCTGGTCAAGATTGTGGTGGGCGCGGAACATGCCGATAGTGGCGTCATGAAGCTGCGGGGGCGCGAGCTGCGCCTCCGCAGTATCCACGACGCGCTGGAAGCAGGCATCGCCGCCGTCCACCAGGAACGCACCCTGGTTCCACATCTCACTGTGCCTGAGAATATCTTCCTGGGCGACGAGCCGGGCAGATTCGGCGTCATTGACGGCCGTTCGATGCGCGCCAGGGCCCAAGAGCTGATCGAGCGGTTCGGCATTGACCTGCCGTTGACTACAGAGGCCCTGTTTCTTGGAGCGGGCGAGCGCCAGCTGGTGGATATTCTCAAGGCGTTGCGCAGCCATCCTGCGGTGTTGATTCTGGATGAGCCGACGGCCGCCTTGTCAAAAAGCGAGGCTGAGCGCCTCTTCGTCATGATGGACAACCTGCGCGGCGAGGGCATTGGCATTATTTTTGTCTCTCATCGTTTGGACGAAATCTTCGGTATATCTGACCGGATTACGATTTTGCGCGACGGCAGGAATGTAGCCACTCATCGCATCGCCGACGTGACACAGCAAGAGGTGGTGCGGCTGATGATCAACCGCGACATCACTTACGAAGTCGTTGATGCCGCCGCGCTGGAACGTTCGGAAGTCTTGCTCGAACTGCGTGGCTTCTCAGGCGAGCGGTTCGAGAATGTGAGCCTTAAATTACACGCCGGAGAAGTCATTGGCCTGGCCGGGGTAGTTGGCGCCGGTCGCACCGAGCTCCTTGAGACGATCATCGGTTTCAGGCGTTCCAGTGCCGGTCAGGTGTTGTTGCGCGGCGCCGAAGTCAAAATCCATTCGCCGGAAGATGCTGTCCGCAAAGGCATCGCCCTGGTGCCGGAGAAGCGGACAGAAAAGGGGCTCATCGAAGCCCTGTCTGTATCTGAAAACATTGTCCTCCCTTCTTTGGAACGATATACCTATGCGGGTGTCGTATTGCCGGCGCAGGAGGCGGAGGCCGTGCGCGGCGTGGTCAAGACGCTGGAAATCGCCGCGCCACGCCTCGACTTCAAGGTCAAGAACCTCAGCGGCGGCAACAAACAGAAGGTGGTGTTTGGCAAATGGCTGCTGGCCGCTCAGGACGTGAAGGGCAAGGTGTTCTTGTTCGACGAACCGACCGAAGGGGTGGATGTAGGGGTCAAAGCGGAGATGTGGGGCATCATCCGCGACCTGGCCAGGCGCGGCGCGGGGGTCATTGTCGCCTCTTCGGAAATGGAAGAGCTCATGTATCTGTCTGATACGATTGTTGCTCTGCGCGGCGGCCATGTGGCCGGCATTGTCCCTCGCGCTGAGGCAGACCACGAAGAGCTGCTCAACTGGATGATGGCCGACACGGCCGATGAGACCCGGAGCGGCTGACTGCTATCTGTGGGGGTGTGACATTTCATGACCAGACCGACCAAAGACGCATCCAAGTTTTGGCCACGCGCCAGGGGTTTCGATACTTCACTCTTCACCACCAGGTACGGAACCATTGTGGCGTTCTTCGTGCTGTTCGTTGCGTTTGCGTTCGCGTCAGACCAATTTTTGACCAGCCGTAACCTGATCAACATCTTGCGCCAGACTTCTGTCTTGATGATTATCTCCGCCGGCATCACCATCGCCGTGGCTGCCGGCGAGTTCGACCTGTCGCTGGGGCAGGTGGCCAGTATGTCCATGGTTATCAGCATGGGTTTAATTGTCCGCCAGGAACAGGGCACGGTCGTGGCTATCGTCGCCACGTTGTTGCTGGGCATGGCCTTTGGGTTGGTCAATGGCTTGTTGGTCACAAGGGCGCGCATCCCATCGCTGATCTGCACCATCGGCACCGGCGCGATGGCCGTCGGGTTGAACTATGCCTATGGCCGCGGAGACTCCATTTATGGCCGCACGCCCCAGAGCTTTCTGTATATCGGGCAAGGATTTGTCGGCCCGGTGCCTTTCTCGGTGGTACTGGCCTTGATCGTTCTCTTCGCGCTTTATTTCTTTCTCAACCACACCAAAACCGGCCGGTACGTGATTGCCACGGGCGGGAATCCGGTTGCCGCCCGGCTGTCCGGCATCAAGGTGAGCACCTATCGGATGGTCGGGTTGTTCACCTCCGCGGCGTGTTCTGCGTTGGGGGGCATTACTTTAGCTTCGTATCTGGGCGCGGCGCAGCCGACCGGCGCCGACCCTTACACGATGAACAGTCTGGCGGTGGTCTTTCTCGGTATGACCACCATCAAGCCGGGACAGGCCAACATGCTGGGCACGTTGGTCGGCGTGATGTTTATCGGCGTCATGAACAACGGCCTCAATCTGGTGGGCGCGCCGTTCTATCTCCAGAACATCATTCGGGGCGCGGTGCTGATCGCAGCGGTCATTTTAGCCGTCTCGCGTGAGGAAATTCGCCTGATGTAAACGTGCGGCGGATGCTCCACGTTGTGCAACTGAATAACTGGACTCTGTGTCACTGAGCTGAAAGGAAATTGCTGACTATGCCCGGACCTTATCTCATGGGAATTGATTTTGGCACCGAGAGCGTGCGCGTGGGGATCTTCACGCCCGACGGCGCGCCGGTGATCTTCCGCACCAAATCGTATGGCCTCACCCACCCGCGGCCGGGTTGGGCCGAGCAATCGCCGGACGAGTGGTGGGACGCGCTGGGCGTCGCCGTGCGGCAGGCCCTGCAGGACGGCCAGATTGATCCGTCGGCTATCGCCGGCATTGGAACGGACACGACCTCGTGCACGGTGGTCGCTCTGGATGAACATTTCCGGCCGCTGCGCCCGGCTATCCTGTGGATGGACCTGCGCGCAGCAGAGCAGTCCAAGCGCATTGCGGCGTGCGGCCATCCCGCCCTCAAGTACAATGGCTACGGCGCGGTATCGGCCGAGTGGTTTCCATGCAAAGCACTGTGGCTCAAAGAGAACCAGCCGGACATCTATCGCGCGGCGCGGTATCTATGTGAGTTCGAAGACTGGCTGACTTTCCGCCTGACCGGACGGTATACGGCCAACATCAATACCGCGGCGATACGCAACTATCACGACCGTAACGTGGGCGGCTGGCAAGCTGATTTCTATGCCCTGATCGGCCTGGAAGACCTGATGGACAAGATCCCGAACGAGGTATTGGACATGGGCACGCTGGTCGGCGGTTTGACGGCCGAAGCAGCAGCTCACCTGGGGCTGCCGGCCGGCATCCCTGTGGCTGAGGGAGGTGCGGACGCGCTGGTGGCGCAGATCGGCCTCAATGTCGTCTCGCCGGGCAAGATGGCGTTCATCACCGGCTCGTCTCACCTCATGCTGGGACAATCCGCCGTCGAACTGCACACCAAAGGCATGTGGGGCGCATATACCGACGCTGTAGTGCCCGGCCAGTATACGGTTGAGGCCGGCCAGGCGTCCAGCGGCTCGATTATGAAATGGTTCAAAGACCACTTTTGTGGCGATTGGGCGCAGGAGGCCGAACGCACAGGCCGCAGCGTATACGACATTCTAAACGAAGAGGCGGCCAAAATTCCGCCCGGTTCCGAGGGCCTGATCGTTCTCGACCACTGGCAGGGCAACCGCAGCCCCTACACCGACCCCGAATCCAGGGGCATGATATGGGGCTTCTCACTGAAGCATACCCCCGCCCACGTCGCCCGCGCGATCATGGAAGGGGTGGCGTATGGCTCGGAGCAGAACCTGCGCCTGTTCCGACAGAATGGCTACGAAGTCACCGAGCTGGTGATCTGCGGCGGAATCGTCAACAGCCCGCTGTGGATGCAGATCCATGCCGACATCAGCAACACGCCAATTGTCCTGACCAAGGTGTCGGAAGCGGCGACGTTGGGCTCGGCCATCCTGGGTGCGGTGGCCGGCGGTGTCTATCCGACTGTCCAGGAAGCTGCCGCCCGCATGGTCGAAGTCGTTGGCCGGGTGATGCCTGACCCCGACATCCATCGCGAATACGAGTTTTATTATGACCAATACGCCGCGACGTACCCGGCCATGAAGGACTTGCTTCACGCGGTCGTCAGGCACATCGCCTGACCACCCCAACCTGGCGTCCGTTGGCAAAGGGGCAAGGCAGGAATCATCATGAGTCCACGCGCATCCGAAATTAACGATCAGCGAGATGAGCTGTTGGCCGAAGTCGCCATCCTGACCTACGACCGGGGGTTGACGCAGCAAGAAGTCGCCCAGAGGGTCGGCCTCTCGCGTTCCACGATCTCGCGCCTGCTCGACGAAGCGCGGCGCAAGGGCATCGTCGAAATCTACATCAACTCGCCTTTCCGCCAGTCGGTTGAGCTGCAAGCAGAGCTGTGCAAACGGTTTGGCCTGAAAGAAGCGCGCGTTCTCGTCTCAGACAGGCTCAGCTATGAGGAAATGCTGCAACGCCTGGGTCGCTCGGCTGCCTTCTATTTGAGACCCTTGATCAAAGAAAACATGATCATTGGCATCGCGTGGGGCACGGCCATCCACCAGTTGGTCCGCTCGTTTCGGCCCATGACGCGCGAAGCCAACATCATCATCGCTCAAATGGTCGGCAGTGTGGGAGCGCAGAATTATGACGTCAGCGGCGCCCGACTGGCTCAGGAGATGGCCCGCCTGCTCCGCGGCCGCTACTATGAGCTTCATGCGCCGCTTCTGGTGGAAACCCCGCAATTGAGAGAAGCATTGATGCAGGAGCGAGATGTGGCGGAGGTCCTGCGTTTGGCCCGCCAGGCCGACCTGGCTATCGTGGGCATCGGCTCATTCGCCAGCGAATACTCCAGCCTGGTACGATCCGGCTATCTGCGCGAAGACGAATTGGCCGAACTGCGGCAGGCCGGCGCGGTGGGAGACATCTGCGCGTACCCGATTGATATTTTCGGCCGCGAGGTGCAGGTAGACTTGCAGCGGCGCGTGGTCAGCATCACCCTGGACGATCTGAAAGCCATCCCGCTTGTCGTCGGTATAGCAGGGGGGTGGAGCAAGGCCGAGGCCATTCTGGGCGCGCTGAGCGGCGGCTATCTCGACGTACTGATCACCGACAGCGTGGCGGCGAGCGAAGTGCTACGCATGCACGAACGGATAAGGCTGAAGGAGCGGGAATGATGCGACGGGGTGTACCATGAGCCTGTGTTCGCCTTGCGGCCGCAGCAGTGAGGTGCACATTGCCGCGTCCATCCTGGCCGCCGATTTCGCCTGCCTGGGGCCGGCGGCGCGGGAAGCGGAGCTGGGCGGCGCTGACTCGATACACATTGACATGATGGACGGGCACTATGTGCCCAATCTCACCTTTGGTTTTGACCTGCTGCCCGCGCTGAGAAAGTGGACGACCTTGCCGCTGGTGGCACACCTGGAGTTGGACAATCCCGACGCGCTCATCGAGCCGCTGGCGCAGGCCGGCCCCGACATGATTGTCGTCCAGGAGGACACCTGTCCGCGCCTGGACGAAACCATTGCCCACATCCGCAGCTATGGCGTCAGTGCAGGCGTCGGCGTGAACCCCGACCGTCGGCTGGAGCCGGTCTTGCCCTACCTGCCGCAGGTTGACCTGCTCATCATCATGTCCGTTCCACCCGGCTTTGGCGGGCAGCCGTTCGATGAAAGCGTTTTGCCCAAGGTAAGCCTGGCCCGCCGGCACCGAGATGAGCACGACCTTCGTCTGCGTATTGGGCTCGATGGCGGCGTGAACGAAGGGACCATAGTCCGCGCCGTGCAGGCCGGCGCGGACTACTTCATCATGGGCTCCGCCATCTTCCAGCGCGATGGCGTGGGGACGGCGATCGCCCGCTTGCGCGAGCGAATTTGCCAGTCTATGGCTTGAACAGGTCCTTGCTGCCCTTGCCGTCTATGGTGAAAGTGCCGCGCGTCGGATGCGGCTTGTAGTTGCCGCCCGCCTGGTACTGTGCCTGGCGCGCCATCTCGCGCTTGGCGCTCAGCAGCTTGTTCAGAGCGAACATGTACGCCTTGGCGCTGGCGACGACAATGTCGGTATCTATGCCGCGCCCGCTGAAAATCCGCTTCACCGGCTGGCCGTTGCCCGAGATGTCCGCCGCGATGCGGATGGTGACCTCGCCGACGGCGTCCATCCCCTCGGTGATAGCCTGAATCGAGAACTCGACCAGCTCGTTCTGCACGCCGATCACGCGGTTGATGGCCTGGTACACCGCGTCCACCGGCCCGTCGCCCAGGGCGGCGTCGGAGATAACCTCGCCGTCCGGCGTCCTGAGGCGCACCGTGGCCGTTGGGATGCTGTTCATGCCGCACTGGATTTGGACATGTTCCAGCTTATAGACTTCGGGCGGCTGGAACAGCTCATCGGTGATGATGGCCTCAATGTCGGCGTCGGTGACCAGCTTCTTCTTGTCGGCCAGCAGCTTGAAGCGGGTGAAGACCTTGTCGAGGCTGTCGCGGTCGAGGTCATACCCCAGGTTCTCCAAATACTCCTTGAAGGCATGGCGGCCGGAGTGTTTGCCCAAAACCAATGCGCTCTTGGACAGGCCGACCGATTCCGGCGTCATGATCTCATAGGTGAGTGGGTTCTTCAACACGCCGTGCTGGTGGATGCCTGCCTCGTGAGCGAAGGCGTTCGCCCCGACGATGGCCTTGTTGGGCTGGACGGGGATGCCTGTGTGGGTGCTGACGATGTTGCTGGTGCGCATGATCTGCGTGGTATCAATGTTGGTCTCGACCTGGAAGAACTGCGGGCGTGTCTTCAGGGCCATTACAATTTCTTCCAGGGCAGCATTTCCGGCGCGCTCGCCGATGCCGTTGATGGTGCATTCGATCTGTCTCGCCCCGTTGCGGACAGCCGACAGACTGTTGGCCGTGGCCAGGCCCAGATCGTTGTGACAGTGGACGGAGATGACCGCCTGGTCAATGTTTGGTACGTTCTCCTTGATGCCGCGAATGAGCGCGCCAAACTCATCGGGTGTGGTGTAGCCGACCGTATCGGGGATGTTGACCGTTGTGGCCCCGGCGGCGATAACCGCTTCCAGAACCTGGTAGAGATACTCCGGGTCGGTGCGGCCGGCGTCCTCAGGCGAGTACTCGATATCGGGGCACAGGCTCTTGGCGTAGGCGACCATCTCGCGGGCCTGTTGCAGCGCTTCCTCGCGCGACATACGCAATTTGTGATGAAGGTGAATGTCCGAAGAGGCCAGGAAGACGTGGATGCGCGGCTTCTCCGCGTGGCGCACCGCTTCCCAACAGGCATCAATGTCGTTCTTGTTGGCGCGCGCCAGGCCGCAGATGATTGGGCCTCGCACTTCCAAGGCGACCTGACGGACTGCGTCGAGGTCGCCCGGCGAGGCGGCTGGGAAACCGGCCTCGATGATGTCCACGCCGAGGCGGGCGAGCTGGCGGGCCACGTCCAGCTTCTCCTCGATGGTCATCGTCGCGCCGGGCGATTGCTCCCCATCTCGCAGCGTCGTATCGAATATGAGTACCTTTTCCATAACAACTACCTCCTTCAGTCTATTTTGGGCTTTCCAACGGGGCGATGAAGTCGAACAAAAAAACAGCCTCCCGGTCAGGAGGCTGTTTCTATGCCTGCTTATGGCGTACTGGTGTGCGAGCTTACGACAAACACCTCCCAACCGGCAATAGCTCCTTGAGACCAAGGAGCAGGCTAAGAGCGAGAACCAGGTTGAGAAGCAATTTAGACATCTGACACACCGTCATTTTCTTCACGTATCTTACGATATAATTGTAGCATAGAATGCCAAAAGTGTCAAATCCAAATCAGCCTCGATTACAATGGTTCACGGCGTCAGTGAGCCCAGCACCTCGAGGATGACTCCCTCTGGCACGTCGTCGCGGATGGTCACGCGGCCGATGTCTTCGGGCAAGATGAAGCGCAGGCGGCTGCCGCGCCGCTTCTTGTCGGTGGACATGGCCGCGCGGATGGCGACCGGGTCGTAGCCGCCCAGGCGCGTGGGGATGTCGAAACGGCTCAGCAGGTCGGCGATGCGGCGTTCCACTTCGGGTCGGCACAGGCCCATGGCGACGGCCGTCCGCGCCGCGGCGATCAGGCCGATGCCTACCGCTTCGCCGTGGCGCAGGCGATAGTCGCTGACCGTCTCGAATGCGTGGGCGAAAGTGTGGCCCAGATTGAGCACGGCACGGCGCCCCTGCTCGTAGGGGTCTCCCTGAATGATCTCTACCTTGACTGCCACAGCCTGTTCCACAATCGCATCGAGCGGTTCCAATCCATGCTGCTCCAGAAGGGCGAACAGTTTCGGCGCGGCAATGATGCCATGCTTGACCACTTCGGCCAGTCCGGCGCGCCACTCGGCCGGTGGCAATGTGCGGAGCACGTCCGGGTCGGCGATGACCAGGCGCGGCTGATAGAACGCGCCGATCAGGTTCTTGCCGCGCGGGTGGTCAACGGCGACTTTGCCGCCCAGGCTGGAGTCAATCATGGCCAGCAGGGTGGTCGGCGCCTGGACGAGTGCGATGCCACGCAGGTAGGTGGCGGCCACAAAGCCGGCCACGTCGCCCACGACACCTCCGCCCAGTGCCAATACCGCCCCGTTGCGGTCCAATTGACCGTCAATCAGTTGATCGTAGAGGGCGCGGACTGTGTCCAACGTCTTGTATTCTTCACCATCGGGCATGGTGCACTGTACGGCGGCTACTTCGGCTGCCTCCAGGCCCGACATGACCACATCGCCGTACAGTGCGGCGATGGTCGGGTTGGTGATCACGGCGACTTTGCCCGTGACGCCGATTCCACGCACCAGCTCGCCCGCGTGGGCGAGCGCACCTCGCCAGATGTGCACAGGGTACTGGCCGGTTGGGTGTGTGACGGTCAGAATGCTCATCGAGATGCCCTCCACAGTTCGAGAATCGCGTCAACGGCCTGTTCGACTGTCAGACAAGTCGTGTCTAGCTGATACGGGATGGCGTCATAGGCCGGTTTGCGTTGCGCCAACAGCGTCGTGATGCGCGCGCCCGGTTCATCGCCCTGCAACATGGGCCGGTTCGGGTCCTGGCCGATGCGCTGGATGATGACTTCCGGTGCACACGAGAGGCAGACGACCAATCCTGTGCGCTGAAACGCCTGGCGGTTGGCCTCTGATACGAGCGCGCCGCCGCCGGTGCTGATGACCAGGCCGCGTTGGGCGGCCAGCTCGCGGCAGAGCTGCGCTTCGGCCTCACGGAAGGCGGCTTCGCCCAGCGAGCGGAAGACGGTTGGGATGTCCATACCGAACCGCGCGATCAGCATTTCGTCCATGTCAACGAAGGGACGGCCCAGTCTGGCGGCGATGGCTCGCCCAATCTCGGTTTTGCCGACGCCCATGAAGCCGGTCAGCACGATGTTGCGCAGGTCGGCGTCGGTGGGCCTGACGCATGGCCGTCGTTGTGAGCAACCTGGCGCAACTGCGCCGTTCGCCATGACCAACTCCTTGAACCAGGCGATGCCTTCGGCGTGGTTCAGGCCAAACTCCGGCGGCATATCGTGGGTATATTCCAACACGAACACCGCCGCCGGATTGATGGCTCGCGTGGTGGTCACCACTCGCTCGATGTCTACCCAGCCGTCGGCCGGTTTCATCGCCGGATGCGGCGGGAGATGGTGGTAGCGTTCGTAGTCCGCCATGCCGCGCGTGTTCCAGACGTGCACGCAGCCGATGTAGGGCGCGATGGCCTCCAAAAAGCCGAAGTAATCCAGTCCGTCTCGCTGCGCCATCAGGGCGATGTGGCCGGTGTCGAAGCAATAGCGAAGCGCCGGATAGGTACGCAACACGGAGATAAGGAAATCGGTTGACATAAATGGCGTCGGCCCGAACCCCTCAATGTAGATGGGCACCTGATGGGCTTCGGACATCTGCTGCAGACGGGCTGCACTTTGCCAGGCGGTCTCGTACTGCTCGTCATAAGAGGCGTTGGCTGCGTCGAAGCTCGCCGGGTTGGGATAGTGCACCACCACGTAAGCTGCGCCTATGTCGGCGGCGTCTCGCAGGCTTTCTTCGACGAGCCGGAAGCTCAGCTCGCGCTCCTGGGCGCGGCCTGGCGTGGTCAGGAAAGACCAGGTCAGCGGGTAGGGATACCACGGCGACTGTCTGAGCGGGCAATGGACGCTGGGCATGATGCCCCGGTCGCGGATGAATCGCTTGAAGATGGGCATGTCCTCCGGCGACAG
>DAOTYC010000008.1:0-19751 GCA_034435095.1 Anaerolineae bacterium
CCGACTGCGCCGCCAATCTGGAAAAGGCGATAAGCACTTTGCCCGATGTGACATCGGCTCACATTGACTTCATGCGAGCCAGGTTAACCGTCATTCCCAAGGAAGGCAAGGACATAAGCCAGGCCGTCAGAGCGCAGGCCGAGATGATGGGGCACACGTTGCGCGCCGATGGCGAAGCGACCCGGTCGCTCTCTTCGCCCGGCCTTGACTTCCTGCGCCGCCATCGGCGGGACGCGGCCACAGCGCTGTCGGGCCTGCTCATTGTTTTGGCGCTCCTGACCGACTGGACAGGCGCGCCCGAGTGGACTGTGACTGCTCTCTTCTTTCTGGCCATCGTGTCAGGCGGCTTCTACGTAAGCCGCGCGGCGTGGAGCGCCGTGCGCGCCACGCACGCTCCCGACATGAATGTGTTGATGACACTGGCCATCCTGGGCGCGATGGTCATCGGAGAGTGGCTGGAGGGCGCGCTGGTCATCTTCCTGTTTTCGCTGGGGGAAACGTTGGAAAGCTACACCATGAACCGCGCCCGTAGCGCGATTGGCGCGCTCATTTCTCTCGCTCCCCAGGAGGCCATTCGGCTCGACGGCAACCGGCAGGAACGTACTCCGGTGGAGAGGCTGCGCGTCGGCGACCTGATCCTGATTCCGCCAGGTGAGCGCGTCAGCATGGACGGCATCGTCCGCAGCGGGACCTCAGCGGTCAACCAGGCGCCCATCACCGGCGAGTCCGTGCCCGTGGAGAAGACGGTGGGAGATCAGGTGTATGCCGGGACAATCAACGGCGTCGGCGCGCTGACGGTAGAAGTCACCCGGCCTGCCGCCGACAACACCTTGTCGCGTATCATTCGGCTGGTCGAAGAAGCTCAGGCGCAAAAGGCGCCGGCCCAACGGTTCGTGGACGTGTTTGCCCGTTACTATACGCCGGCGATTCTGGCCATTGCCCTGGCTGTGGCGGTGATCCCGCCGTCGCTGGGTCTGGGCGCATGGGGAGACTGGCTCTATCGGGGTCTGGTTCTGCTGGTCATCGGCTGTCCCTGCGCACTGGTCATTTCTACGCCGGTCAGCATCGTGGCCGCCATCGCCAGTGCGGCCCGCGCGGGCGTGGTCATCAAAGGCGGCAAGTATCTGGAGGAACTGGGCAAGGTCAGAGTGGTCGCCTTCGATAAGACGGGCACTCTGACGCGAGGTGAGCCGATGGTCACCGGCGCGCGGTGCGCAGTCCACGGCGAACCGATCAAGCCAGAAGAGTGCGCGACCTGTCGTTACATGCTCACCACCGCAGCCGCCATTGAGAGCCAGGCACAGCATCCGTTGGCTCAGGCGGTCGTGCGCGAAGCTCAGCGGCAGAGGCTCGACTGGAGTACCGAGCAAACCGAGGGAGTGGAAGCCGTGGGCGGGCGCGGCGTGCGGGGTGTCGTCAATGGGCATCCGATTACGCTGGGCAGCCACCAGTTTATCCACGAGAGCGCCGGGGAGAACAGTCACGACCCCGCATTTTGTGAGCTTGTCGAGCGGGCCGAAGCCAGCGGCCAGACGGTGATGGTGATGGACTGCGCCCGCTGTGGTGTGCAGGGCTATATCGCCGTGGCTGACACCGTGCGCGAAGATGCCGCCAGGACTATCCAGGAGCTCAAGCACATCGGCATCGCCAGGACGGCCATGTTGACCGGAGACAATGCGATCACGGCCGGGGCCATCGGCCGCATGGTAGGCATTGATGAGGTCAAGGCCGGCCTGTTGCCCCAGGACAAAATGGCTGCCGTGAAAGAGCTGGCCGACCAATACGGTCAGGTTGCCATGGTGGGCGACGGCGTCAACGACGCCCCTGCCCTGGCCGCAGCGTCCGTCGGCGTCGCTATGGGCGTGATTGGCAGCGCAACCGCTCTGGAAACTGCCGACGTTGCTCTCATGACCGACGATTTGTCGCGCATTCCGTTTGTGATTCAACTGGGCCGCCGCACCGTGGCCACCATCAAACAGAACATCGTGTTCGCCCTGGCGCTGAAGGCAGTCTTCCTGGCGCTGGCTATCGTCGGGCTGGCGACGCTGTGGATGGCCGTGTTTGCCGACGTCGGCGCGTCGCTCATCGTCATCCTGAACGGCATGCGCCTGCTGCGCTTGCGGCCCGCCGCCAGCCGGCCCGCCCCATCGCCAGAGTGACCGGGCGCGTCGTGAATTCTTGGAAGCAGATGCATACGGCAGCTACCGGATGGGACTGGAGGTCCCCACAACACCGCCGGACTCGCCCACTCGCGCCATTCGTGGTACAATAGCGCCGTGGCGCAAACGACAGACGGGCGGGATCAAACCATGAACTGGCAGCGGCGAAGCGCGAAATGGCTTCTGGTCGGCCTCACGGGCCTGGCCTTTGTTTTGCGATTGTTTCGCCTCGGCTATCACGAGCTGCGCGGCGACGAGAGTTTCGGCTGGCTGTTTTCGTCTCAGCCGCTCGGCTCGATGTTACAGCAGACCCTCGCCTACTTGGAGCCTCACCCCCCGCTCGACTACGTACTGCTTCATTTCTGGGCGCAAATGGCCGGCGATTCAGAATGGGCGCTGCGGTTCACTTCACTGGTCGGCAGTGTGCTTGCCATTCCGCTCATCTATCAGTTGGCGCGAGCCTGTTGTGAGCGTGCACCGCAATCACAGGCCGGCGGCCGCTACGGTGAAGCGGTCGCTCTGGGCGCCGCCCTGTTGATGGCGATCAGCCCTTTCCAAATCTGGCACGCCCAGGAGGCCCGCATGTATGCTCTCTCCACCACGCTGGGGCTGGCGGCTTCAGTCGCTCTGCTGCACGCCGAACGACATGGCGGCAGGCGGGCCTGGGCGGCATTCACTTTGCTTTCCGCCGCCAACGCCTATACCCATTACTACGCCTTGTTCATCATCGCGGCGCAAGGATTGTACTGGCTCATTTCGTGGAGACATCACCGCCGACAGTGGAAGCCCTGGCTTCTCTCGCAGGTCGGCATCATCGTGCTCTACCTGCCCTGGCTGGCCGTTGGCTGGCGGGTGATGGTCGCCTATCACGGCAACGGGGACTCGCCAGCTTTCGATGACATGCTTTGGCGCGTCATCACCGCTTTCGGTGTGGGTCAGACCATCGCCCCCGACATTGCGGCCTACATTCTGCCAGCCATTGTGGTTGTCTTCATTGTAGGGTGCGTCGCTCTGGCGCGCTATAGTGGGCCTGGGGCCATGTTCCTGACGCTGTACCTGGTCGGGCCGGTGCTGGCCGTGTACCTGTCGTCCCTGTCGCGGCCGGTGTTCAACGAACGCTATCTCATCGCGGCGACGCCGCCGTTCATCATCATCGTCGCGGCTGGCGTCGCCGGGCTGCCGCGCCTGCTGGGGCGCCGCGCCCGGCCACTGGCCGGCCTGCTGGGGATTGTGCTTGTGGCGGCCAACCTCTATTCTCTGCACGGCTATTTTTTCGACCCGCAATATACGCGCAACCGCGGTTGGCGCGAACTGGCTGCCCACCTGCAAAGAACGGCGACGCCCGACGACCTCATTGTGCAGAACTATCCCGACCCGACCCTGTGGTATTACTACCAGGGCAGCACGCCGCATATCGTGTTGCCGGCCGAGCGGCCGGTGGACATCAGCCGTGTGGCGGCGGCGCTCCAGCAGGCAGGCGAGGCGCATGACCGCATCTGGTTCCTGCCCTACAAATCGGCAGACTGGGACGCGGAAGGCGCGGTAGTAGCCTGGCTCGACCGCCACTGGGAACGGCTGAGCCGGCCCGGCGACGAAGAGATCGGCTCGTTCGCGCTGCGGCTCTATCGGCCTACCCGCGTCGCGCTCGCTACAGCCAGACCGACGGAGGCGCATTGGGCCGGGCAAATTCGGCTGCGCGCCTATCGGCTCGTCCTGGCTCAGGGGCGCGGTAATGCGCAGACGCCCAGGAAGGCGGTTCTGGCGCCGGGCGATGCCATCACGCTGACCCTGTTCTGGGAGGCGTTGCAACCGCCGGGCGGAGACTACACCGTGTTCATACACCTGATTGCACCCGATGGGCGGGTGGTGGCACAGCGCGATAGCCGGCCTCTGGGTGGCAGCTATCCCACCAGCGAATGGCAGCCGAATGAGCTCATTCTGGACAGATATGTTATAATCATCCCAGCCGAGGCGAAAGAAGGCGAATACAGGCTTTTCGTTGGCCTGTACAACGCCGGGCCTGGCGACCGTCTGCCAGCCTATGTCGGCGAGGCCGGGTCGCCTGCCGATGGCTATGAGCTCACAGACAAGTTGATCGTCGAGAATGGGACATCGTGAAGGTGGTTAATGGTATTTGACACCGCTTACCAGCGATTACAGGCCGCTTTGATCGGCCCCAGTCGGGTGAAGGCCACGCTGGCCGCCGTGGGCGTGGCCGTCGCAACAGGCGTCCTGATTGGTGCGTGGATTGGTTTGCTGAACTGGCCGTTGGCCCTGGCCTCCATGGCGGCCGTGACAGCCAGCCTGTTCATGCTGCGCAGCACCCAGATCAGTCTCATGGCGGTCATTGCGGTGATCTGCCTGCTGCCGTTCGCTGCGCTGCCGCTCAACATCGGCTTTGAGCCCACTCTGCTCGATGGCGCGCTGCTGATGCTCTTCTTCGTATGGTTTGCCCGCACTGTCTCAGGCGAGCAGGAAACCTTCATCAACACGCCGCTGACCATCCCGACGCTGATCTTTATCGCGTTGGCGCTCATGGCGTTCGTCGCCGGCCTGGGCCATGCCAGCCTGACACCGAACACACTCCGTCGCTTCTTTGAGGTCATGCTGGCTATCAGTCTGGTGTTCGTTGTCACCAACGTCGTGCGCAGCGAAAGGCAGCTCCGCCAAATCGTGCGGGCCATAGCCATTCTGGGGTTCGGCACAGCCTCGGCGGGCGTGTTCTTCTACGTCCTGCCCCAGGAATGGAGCATCCGCCTGCTGTCCTTGCTGCGGATTGTCCGTTACCCTGCCGGGCCGGAAGTGCTGCGCTTCATCAATGACGACCCGGAGCGTCCCATGCGGGCTATCGGTACGTCCATTGACCCAAACACGCTGGGCGCGTTGCTGGTGCTCATCACCGTGTTGATTGTCCCCCAGTTGTTCTCGCCGAAGCCCGTGCTCAAGCGCGTTTTCGTGGCGCCGATGCTCGGCATGATGGGCCTATGCCTGATCCTGACCTTCTCGCGTGGGTCTTTGGTCGGCCTGGCGCTGGCCCTGCTGGTGTTGGCAACGATCAGGTACCGGCGATTGCTGCCTATCCTGATCGTGGTCGCCATCATCTTCCTGCTTCTGCCCCAGACGCAAGGATACATTGACCATTTTCTGAGCGGTGTGCAGGGCGAGGACCGGGCGACTCAGATGCGCTTCGGCGAGTACAAAGACGCGCTCATCCTCATCAGTCGCTATCCCTGGATCGGGGTCGGCTTCAGCGACGCGCCCGACATTGACCTGTACATCGGCGTCTCCAGCGTATATTTGCTGATCGCCGAGCAGATGGGGTTAATTGGCCTGGTCGCCTTTTTCCTGGTTATCGGCGTGTTCTTCGTTCACACGGCTTCTGTCTATCGCCGATCACGGCGTAACGACGGCCTGGAGGCCATTTTGCTGGGTTTTCAGTTGGCTCTGGTCGGCGCGCTGGTGGGCGGCATCTTCGACCATTATCTCTTCAACATCAACTTCCCGCACATGTCAGCCATCTTCTGGCTGTACATCGCTTTGGGGCTGGTGGCCGCCCGGCTGGCGAGAGAGTCCCCCCACCGAGATTGAACGTATCCGAAGTTTTTGGAAGCAGACACGCAGGGCGTTTTCCATAAATTCATACCGAACGGGCACAATACTTGGTGTGCCTCAAAGTTGACCTGTGGGGCAATCTGGAATAGAATTTGATGGTGTAAACAGACTGCTCTAATAGACAGGCAAGCCCTGGAGATGGGACATGCAGAAGCAATGGATCGTGTCAGATCCAAAGGTAATGATGGGCAAACCCGTTATCGCCGGGACGCGGATCACCGTTGAACTCATCTTGGAGAAACTGGCAGCCGGCGAAACAATCGAACAGATTCTTGAGGCGCATCCACATTTGACTCATGAGGCCATCCTGGCCGCGTTGTCGTTTGCCCGGGATGCCCTGCGCGCCGATGTGGTATACCCTCTTCCTGAGACATCGGCATGAACTTCTTGGCCGACGAGAGCGTTGACCGTCCCATAGTTGAAAGTCTACGTCAAGAAGGGTTTGTGGTTTCGTATATAGTTGAGCCGGGCCGGTCTCAGTTGCCGGCCAGGGGCTGTCCTTCGCTGTTCACCAGCGTTACGGGCGCGATTCTCTCCAGCTGGCCTCGCACTTTGGCCGCGTCGCTCACAACCACAATGGCCGCCGCTGCCGGGTGGATGTATGCTCTGGCCGCCGCCAACACCGCCTGCTCGTCAACCTGCTCAATAGCCTGCGGATAGATGCGCAGGTCGCTCAGAGGCAGATCGCGCACCTTCAGGCTGACGATGTGGCTGGTCAGGTCGCGCAGAGTCTCCAGGCGCAACGCAAAGCTGCCGGTCAGATAGGCTTTGGCATCGCGCAGTTCAGCCGACGGCACGGGCTCCTGGCGCAATCTGGTCATCTCGCTCAGAATCTCGCGGATAGCTGGCTCGACCACCTCATTGCGCACGGCTGCCTGGACGACAAACTTGCCGACATCGCGCGGCAGGGTGAAAGCCGAGTACACTCCATAGGTGTAGCCTCTTTTCTCCCGCAGGTTGAGGAACAGCCGCGAAGTTGAGCCGGCGCCGAGCACCTGGTTGGCCACCTGCGCCGCGTAGCGGTCTCGGCTCGCGCCGGGCATTCCCAGGTGGCCCACCAACACCTGTGACTGCGTGCTGCCCGGCCGGTCAACCAGGTAGACGGCGGCCCGTTCGCGTTGGGGTGGTCTGGGCAGGGGCGACTGTGCATTTGAGGCGGGGGCTGTCCATTTCCCAAAGACAGCTTCGGCCCGCTGGATGGCCGCCTCCGGTGAAATGTCGCCGGCGATAACCAGAAATGCCTCCGTGGGGTCGAGCTGGCCTTCATAATAGGCCACGATGTCGGCGCGGGCGATGGCCTGGATGGTCTCATGGGTGACGACCTGGCCGTAGGGGTGGCGGCCATAGACGATGGCATCGAACGCCCGATAGCCGACCTCTACCGGATTCGCCAGAGCAGCCTCCAGATTGGTCAGCGCGCGCTGACGTTCGTTCTCCACTTCCTCCTGCGGGAAATTCGGGTGCAGGGTGACGTCCTCCAGAATCGCAAAAGCCAGGTCAGTGTGTTCGCTCAGCACGGTGACCGTGGCTTTCAGCAAGGTATCGTAGGCCGCCGTCGTCAGCTCGCCACCGACCTGCTCAATGGCGCGGGCGATCTCCTGGGCGGTCCGGTTCTCGGTGCCGCGCGGCAACAGGTTGGCCGTGAACTCGGACAGGCCGGCGCGTTCGCGCGGTGCCGCGCTCTCGCCGCCGGGCAGAACCAGTTGCACGGTCAGGAGAGGCAGGCTGCGCTCCGGCGCCACGATGACCCGCAGCCCGTTGCTCAGGGTGGCCTCGGTGAACGCCGGCAGGGCGAACTCACGCAACGGCAGCGGGTCAGGCAGCACAGGCTGTTCTCCAGCGGTTACCTCCTGCCCTTCTTGTGCGGCAGGCGTATCGTCGGCCGTCTGTTCGGCCTCAACCCGATTTTCAGCGGATGGGGGAACCGAGGCGTCCTCCTCGCTGCCCTCATCCGGTGCGCTATCCTGAGCCTCATCCACAGGCGCGGGCCTGACCTGTATGGTGTTGCGGGCACTGTCCGCCAGGTATTCGTTCGCTATACGCCGGATGTCCTCGTTGGTGACCTGACGATAGTTTTCCAGTTCGGTCAACACAGCGGTCGGGTCGTTCAGGTAGAGCTTAGCGGTCTGGACGCTTTCGGCCAGCCCCAGCGCGTTCTCCAGGCTGCCGATCTGATCGGTCAGGATGATGTTGATGGCTTTGGTCAACTCATCGCTGTCCACGCCGTCCTGTCGGATGCGGGCCAGCTCGCGGTCGTAGATGCGGGCCAGCTCTTCGACCTCTACGCCTGGGTTGGGCACCAATACCACGTAGAACAGGCCGGGGCCCAGGTTGCCCATCGCCGACGCCGACGCCGAGGTCGCCAGCCCGGTGTCAATCAATGCCTGCGCCAGGCGACTGGAATCGCCCTGTCCCAAAATGTGTGCCACCAGCTCGGCGGCGTAGTAGTCAGGGTGGCCGCGCGGCGGGATGCGGTAGACCATGAACAAGGCCGGCACGCGGGCCAACCTGTCCTCGAGCACCAGGCGCTGGCCCTCGCGCTGGAAGGTGAAGCTGTAAGGCGGCAACGGGGGCGGCGCGGGCTGAGGCGGGATGTCGCCGAAGTACCGTTCAATCAGCTCGCGCGCCTGCGCGACGTCTATATCGCCGGCCACGGTCAGCACAGCGTTGTTGGGAGCATAGTAGGTGGTGTGGAAACGGCGGACCTCCTCAACCGTGGCCCGGTCGAGATCCTCCACTGAGCCGATGACCGGCTTCTGATACGGCCCATAGTCATAGGCGATGGTTTGCAGTTTCAGAAGCGCCTCGCCGTAGGGCTGATTTTGGATGCGCTGCCTGTATTCTTCCTTGACTACCTCTCGCTCACGGTTGAAATTGGCCTCGTCCACCACCAGCGAACGCATGCGGTCAGCCTCCAGCCACAGGGCCAGCGGCAACTGATGGGCAGGCAGCTCCTCAAAGTAATTGGTGCGGTCCAGCCAGGTTGAGGCGTTGTGATTGCCGCCCGCCGCGCTGATCCATTCCGCATGTTTGCCCCGCGGCACATTGGCCGACCCCTGAAACATGAGATGCTCGAACAGATGGGCAAAACCGCTGCGGCCGTCGGGGTCGTTTGCGCCGCCGACCCTGTACCACACGCTGACGGCCACCGTCGGCGCCGAGTGGTCCTCGACCAGAATCACCTGCAGACCGTTATCCAACTCGAAGGTCGTAATATCGAACGGCATCTCGCCTTGCGCATTGGTCAGCGAGGCATACGCTGCGCCGGACAGGCCGCTCAGCACTGCTGAAAGAGTGAACATACCGGGAACCAGGAGCCATGTGGAACGTCGTGGTGTCATGTTTTCTATCTTGTCTCCTTAACCAACCGTGAAATCTGAATTGCGCCATAGTATAATACACCGCCGTCAGGAAGCCAACTTGGCGATGGGTGCGTCGAGGATTTCAGGCGAGTGTAGTTTAGGGCCCTGTGCCCGTTCAGACGCCCGAAAGGGGCTATGCTGCTTCCATTATGCTGGGCCAGAGGCGAAGCATGACGGGTGAGGGACGGCGGCTCAGCCGCCATCGGTCGGGTATGGAAACCCGACCTACGGGCTGGCCGTCATTCTGAGCGAAGCGAAGAATCTCAACGCCTGACAGCGCGAGATGCTTCGCCTTCGGCTCAGCATGACGGGTGAGGGACGGCGGCTCAGCCGCCATCGGTCGGGTATGGAAACCCGACCTACGGCTCGTCTAAAATTCTGGCTGCCCCGGCCACGGGTTTTTGACTTCATGGCCTGAGGCGGGTATAATCTGCTCATGGAATCATGTAACCAGACGATGTGGTGACCTTTTGGATGCGTGCACAAATTATGCCCGCAAATGCTCTATTCTCATTGGCCTGCCCAGTCACAAACCCGCCATCTGAGATTCGGAGTCTCTTTTTGGTACTTTAGGAGGAGTGGAAATGTCTTTTCAGCCCAATGTCAATGACCGGCTGACGTTTAGGGGAAAGAGCTACCGCGTAGCTGAGCACCCCGCCTCGCCCGGGTCGCCTTATGCCATCCAGGGGCGGCAGTCGGTGGTCTATCAGCTCATCGCGGTAGGGGCTGGCGAACAGGGGCGCTACGCGCTCAAAGTTTTCGAACCGCGCTATCGGATGCCGACTCTGGTCTCCGTCAACGACACCTTTCTGACTCTGGCCGGGCTGCCGGGCCTGAGTGTCTGTGATCGCCAGATCATCAACGCCAGCCACGATGGCGAGCTCTTACGGCAATATCCAGACCTGAGTTATGCGGTGTGGATGCCCTGGGTTGACGGCCTGACCTGGATGGAAACGATGCTGACGGGCGCGGAGCTGACAGCGGAAGAAAGCCTCCGGCTGGCACGTGGGCTGGCTCAGACGCTGGTCAGCATGGAAGAGAGAGGCCTGGCCCACTGTGACCTGACGGGCGGAAACGTCATCCTGGTCGCTTCGACGGCTGGTTCGCTGGCGGCTCAGCCGATCGAGCTGGTTGATGTCGAGCAACTCTACGCCGCTCAGTTGACGCAGCCGCCCGAAATGGCTCCGCCGGTGCCAGGCTATACCTATCGCAAGGGCAAGGCGCGCTGGCGCGCTGACGCCGACCGCTTTGCCGGCGCGGTTCTGCTGGCCGAAATGTTGGGTTGGTGCGATGCCGACGTTCGCAAGTTGGCCTGGGGCGAGCACTACTTCGACCCCAAAGAGATGCAACAAGACTCCGAACGTTATCAGTCCCTGCGCCGTGCCATCCGCGAGCGGTGGGGGAAAGCGGCTGCCGCCCTGTTCAAACGCGCCTGGCGCAGCGAGACTCCGGCCGAATGCCCGACTTTCCTGGAGTGGCTGTCGGCGCTTCCCCATACCACCGCCGATGCGGAAACGGTGGGCCGCGAGGAGGCCCCCGAGGCAGAGGAAAGCATGGCGCCTCAACCCACCGGCGAACAAGACGCGGCCATCGGCGCGCTCATCAGCCTGGCCCGACAGTTGGAGGGCGAGGGCAACTTCGCCGGCGCGCTGGCCGCCTATCGGCAGGCGCAGTCGCTGGCCGTCGGCCAGACATCGTTGGCGCGTGAGCTGGGCCAGATGATTGACTCGCTGCACAGCCGACTGTCGCAGCCAGCAGAAATCAGTCAGCCGGCGGAGCCCCAGGCTACAACGATGGACGAGGCCGCCGCGCTGCCGGCACACCCGCCGTGGGAGATGTCCTTCGCCGAAGAGTTGACCGATGTGGCGGTCGCTGAGACGTTACCAGGTGAGCCGCCAACCGTCGTGGACCTGACGGCCGCGCAGGCGACGCCGCCCGCGCCAGTAACTGAATACACGCCGGGCGAGGTCGGCGAGGTAGCGGCCCCAATTGTCGCACCCGAACCGCACCCGCTGGATGTTACGCCGCCAGCCGCACAGCCGCCGCGCCCATTGGACCTGCCTCCATCTCCACCGCCAATCGCGCCGCCTGATCAGCCTAGCGAGCCGGCGCGTGCGGGCTATGAACCGGCGCCCGCACAGGAGCGGACGGGGGGCAGTTGCCTGGCCTGGGCCGCCCTGCTGATCATCGGCATCGCCGCGGGCATGGCGGTCTACTATTTCGTGTTCATGCAGCACGGACAACAGGTGAGCGACCTCCTGTCGCGGGTCATGGGCCGCCAGACGGCAGCTACCGTCGCGCCGGTGGAACGCCGGGCAGCCACGCCTGAGACTGCGGCCAGTCCGGCAAAACCCGCGGGGCAGCCGACGGCGGGAGAGATGGCGCCGACCCGTCCGCCCGCAGCCACAGTCCCGTCGCCGGCCGGCGCGCGGGCGACTGCTTTGCCAACGCCGACCAGCGAACCGGCCCCTTCTCCTGCCGGGGTGTTGCCCGCCGCTTCGCCGCAGCCGGCGCCGACGATCACCGTCGCCTTACGTCCGACTTCAGCCGGGCTGGCCCTGGGCCAGACCAGAGTCCGTGAGGCCGATGGGATGGTCATGGTCGCCGTGCCGGCCGGCCAGTTTCGGATGGGCGCTACCGATGCCGAACTAGACGATGTGCTGCGACTGTGTCAGCAGTACAGCGGGAACTGCGACCGGGAGTGGTTCGCAGCCGAACAACCGGCACACACCGTGTCGCTGAAAGCCTTCTGGCTCGACAAGACTGAGGTGACCAATGCCCAGTTCGCCCGGTTCCTGAACGCCCAAGAGCCGCAGGCCCTGAAGGACCTGGCCGAATGGATCAACCTCAGCGACAGCACGGCGCAGGTCGAGAAATCCGGCGACGGGTATCAACCCAAAAGTGGATACGCCGGGTATCCGGTGAGCCTGGTGTCTTGGGCGGGCGCACAGGCCTATTGCCAATGGGCAGGGGCGCGCCTGCTGACTGAGGCAGAATGGGAGTATGCGGCCCGCGGGCCAGATTCGCGCATCTTCCCCTGGGGCAACGAATTCGAACAGTCCCGACTGAATTACGAATCTCGGGCCGATGGTTACGAGGACCTGGCGCCGGTGGGCAGTTTCCTCAACGGCGCCAGTTGGTGTGGCGCGTTGGATATGGCCGGCAACGTAGCGGAGTGGGTCGCCGACTGGATGGGGCCGTACAAGGCGGAACCGCAAAATGACCCGCAGGGGCCGGCCCTGGGGCAGTATCGGGTGAACAAAGGCGGCTCATTCCAGTCGAAAGTATATGAAACGCGCGGCTCAGCGCGCGGGGCAGCCAATCCGGCCGACCTGAACCGCGCGATTGGTTTTCGTTGCGCCGCCGGGCCGTAGGGTGTGGGTCCGGTCTTAGTGGGCGCAGCGCCATCTCGTCATGCTGAGCCGCAGGCGAAGCATCTCGCGCTGCCTGCAGAGCTGAGATTCCTTTCGCTTGCTGCGGCTCAGGGCTGTAGCTTTGGCACTGCCGTGCTTCAGGAGGACCTATGGACAATGACGCGATAGCCAAACTCAAAAGCTGGTTCGACGAATCCAAACGTATCGTCTTTCTGACCGGCGCGGGGATATCTACCGAGAGCGGCATCCCCGACTTTCGCAGCGCCTCGGGCATCTATTCGCGCGGGCACGGCGCCAATGTGTTCGACATCAGCGTGTTTCGCCGCGACCCCAGCCTGTATTACGACTTCGCCCGCGAGTTCTGCGACATCATGGAAAAAGCCCAGCCCAACGAGGCGCACAAGGCCATCGCTGCGCTGGGGCGGCGGCCCGGCAAGCAGGTGACCGTCATCACACAGAACATTGATGACCTGCACCAGCGCGCTGGCAGCGACCCCGTGTGGTGTGTGCATGGCAACCTCGAATGGAGCCGCTGTGTGCGGTGCCGCGCCCGCGTCAAGACGACCGACCTGATGGACACCATTCGGCGGGGCGAGGTGCCGACCCATTCCTGCGGCGGGGTCTTCAAACCAGAAGTGACCTTCTTCGGCGAGCTGTTGCCAGAACGTGACTTCAGCGAGGCCCAACGGGCGATTGCCCAGGCAGACCTGCTGGCGGTCGTCGGCTCCTCGCTGGTGGTCTATCCGGCCGCGGCCCTGCCGTTCGAGCGCAGCCGCCGCTGCCGCTACGTCATTATCAACCGTGACCCGACTGACCAGGACGCCTCCGCCGACCTGGTCATTCACGACTCAGCAGGAGAGGTATTGCGGGCCGCCGTCGGGCCCGATTAGCTCGCGTTTTTTCGCGTTTTTAAGGAGGAACCGCCCATGGTATTTCAACTGCCCCCCTATCGTGCGCCTGATTTCTCTCAGGAACCGTTCGTCAGTGCGCCCGTCGCCCGGCTGGCGCCCTGTCCGGCTGATGGCATCGCACCCGACAATTTCCACGCCACCAGCAACCTGCCAGAGTATGTCAAAATAGATGTCGGGATATGGGTGTTGTGCCCGGAGAGCCGCATGGATGGGGTCATCGTGGTTGAGGGGCGCGAGCTGCGTGTCATTGAGCCGCGCAACCTGCGCCAGGGCGAGCTGGTAGTCCTCGGTCGGACCGAAAACGGCGAAGAAGGCATCTTCGTCCACAGCGACGGCTTCGAGTACGCCGAGCCTGTCGCGGAAACGCGCGATAAGTTTCTGTTCAACCTGAGGCGCACCCGTGAGTTCCCATTCTCACGCGACTACGACACGCTGTACGAATTGCTACGCTATGAACGTGAACATGGCTACATCGTGTGGGTGCTGGGGCCGGCCGTGGCGTTCGACAAAGACTCACGCGACGCCATGTCGGAGCTCATCGTGCACGGCTATTGCCATGCGATTATGGCCGGCAACGCGCTGGCAACCCACGACCTGGAGGCTGCGCTATACGGTACGGCGTTGGGACAGGACATCTATCATCAGAAACATCAGCCGTCCGGCCACTGCAATCACCTGGACCTGCTGAACAAAGTGCGCCGCTATGGGTCAATAGCCGCTGCGGTGAGGGCAATGAACCTGTGCGGCGGCATTATCTGCACCTGTCTGGAGCGCGACATCCCCTTCGTGCTGGCCGGTTCCATCCGCGACGACGGCCCCCTGCCGGACGTGATCGGCGATGTGTACGAAAGCCAACGCCAGATGCGCGAATACGCCCGCCGGGCGACGACCGTCATCGCCGTCGCCACCCAACTGCACACCATCGCCTTCGGCAACATGCTGCCATCCTACCAGATACGGCCCGAAGGCGTCCGCCCGGTGTACCTGTACATCATTGACATTTCCGAGTTTGCGGTAGACAAGCTGGCGAACCGCGGCAGTATGCAGGCCATCGGCATCACCACCAACGCCCAGGATTTCATGGTCAATCTGCGGCGCGCCCTGGTCGCGCATTGAACCGCAGCCCCTTCGCTGCGCCAGTTTCAATCACTTCGCGGCGATGGGCAACGAGAAGTAAAACGTGCTGCCCTGGCCCTCGATGCTGTCCACCCAGATGCGGCCGCCATGGGCCTGGACGATGTGGCGCGCGATGGCTAACCCCAGGCCAGTGCCGCTGCCACGCTGACGGGCCCTATCGGCTTTGTAGAACCGCTCGAAGATACGTGGCAGGTCGTCGGCCGGGATGCCTACTCCGGTGTCCGCGACCGAAATGACGATTTCATTCTCCGCGGCATCGAACGCTGCCCTGACTTGCACCAAGCCGCCCGCGGGGGTGAACTTGATGGCGTTGTGTACCAGATTGGAGACAACCCGCCGCACACGCTCCGCATCGGCCATCGCCAGTGGCAGGTCCGGCACGACCTCGGTCTCCAGGCGCAGGACAGCCCGTTCAGCCTGGGGCCGCAGCCGTTCGACTGGCGGCTCGACCAGTTCAGGCACGGCAACTGGCTGCATCTGGAAAGACACCCGCCCCGACTCCAGTCGAGACAGCTCCAACAGTTCGTCAACGATCTGCGTCACCGCATCAATTTCCGTCTCCATGCGGTCTAAAAAGCGTTGGGCGGCCGGCGGATCGTCCAGGGCACCATCGCGCAGCGTATCAACCAGCGCCTTGAGCGAAGCCAGCGGCGTGCGCAGCTCGTGGGAGATGTTGCTGATGAAATCGCGGCGGACCGTCTCCAGGTGTCGTAATTGGGTGAGGTCTTGCAGAACCACCAGGCAGCTCCGTTTGTCTGCCTCGTGGATGGGGGTGACGGCGATCCTGACGAACAGGGAACGTCGCTCCAGTTCAACAGTATCCACCTGCTCCTCGTCCCACTGCTCGCATTGTCGCCAGGCCTCGACCAGCTCATGGTCGCGGGCGACCTGCACGAACGAGGCGCCGACCGCCACGTTTTGCGTCGTGCCCAGCAGCCGCGCCGCAGCCCGGTTGATCAACTGCACCCGCCCCTCCTGGTCGGTGATGATGATCCCATCGGCCATGTGTTCGAGAATGGCCGCCAGCCGTTGTCGCTGCGAGGAAAGCGTGGAAATTTTCTCCTGCAGCTCTTCAGCCATCCAGTTGAACATCACCGTGAGCTTGCCCACCTCGTCGCGGGTAGTCGGCAGGAGTCGCGCGCTCAGGTCACCTTGTGCGATGCGTTCGACTACCTGCGTAAGCTGCCGAACGGGATGGGTGGTGCGTCCGGCGATCAAGAAGGCCAGGACAATGGCGCACAACGCGGTCAGCAGAAAGATGCCGACGACGGTGTAGCGCAAGCGGTTCACGCTGGCGTCAATATCGCTCAAGGGCACGGCCAAACGCACCACGCCGACGGTCTCCGTACTGTCCGCGCCACGGCGAAACGATACGGCGCTGTAGAGCATGTCATAGCCCATCGTCAGGCTGAAACGCGAGGACGTCCCTGCGCCGGTGGTGAGGGCCTGCTGAACCTCCGGGCGATTGAGGTGATTGCCCATGGTGGCCGAATCTTTTTCGGAGTCGGCCAGGACGCGCCCATCGGTGGCAATGATGGTCACACGCATACCCAACCCATGAGCCCAGCGGCGGGCCAGGTCGTCGTTCAGGGCCTCCAGCCGTCCGCCTTGTGCCAGCAGGGTCTCAATGGCCTGGCCAGCCAGGTATCCATTGGCTGCCAGTCGGCTGCGCGTACTTTGCAGGTAATCGTTCTGGACCCAGACGGACAGGTAGACTGACAGGCCGAACATGGCCAGCAGAATGAGCAGCACATAGGGAAAGGCAATGCGCCAACGGATGCTTCGAAAGATCATCAGGGACACCTCTCAAACTGACTATTGGCGGATGGGGACCTGTTCCACTGACCAAGAGTATATCACTGGTGAAGCAGAACAACAAACATCGTCACCGCGCGACATCCATATCTGCTTCCGCGAATTCGGTCACAGGATGATTCAGCCAGCAATCGTACAGCCAGTCCCGCCCCTTTTCTTTCAGGTAGTGGCGGTAGCTCGAAAACGGCCAGTCTTCCATGTGCTGGACATAGCCGTGCTTGACCGGATTATAGTGAATGTAATTGAAGCGCACCCAAAAATCGCGCTCAGTGCGAATGCAGGTATCCCAGTAGTTGTGCCACACCTGCCTGCCAGCCTTTCCGTCCAACAGGTTGATCCGATGTGAACAACTGCCATGCAAACGGCCCACAAAGCGGGGCAAGTCTTCTCCTCGATGGGTCTTTAGCAGAAGGTGATAGTGATCGTCCAGCACCACCCAGGCATATAGTTTGATGCCGAATTTGACGACAAGGGAGCGCAGCGAGTCGCGTACGTACGTCTTGGCTGCCTCGCTGGCGAGGAACGGGGCATGGTGAAGCGTGGCGGCAGTGATGATATAGCAGGTGTCTGACAGGTAAATGTGAGGTGGATGATGTCCAGTCAAGACTCTTGACCTCCCTGCTCCGGCTAAAGCCTCGACTCCGGCGACGCGCTATTCGGCTAACGCTCCGGAGTGAAGGCTTTAGCCGGCTCCGGCGACGCGCTATTCGGCTAACGCTCCGGAGTGAAGGCTTTAGCCGGCGACGCGATTCCCCGGCTAACGCCTCGATTCCGGCGACGCGCGATTCGGCTAACGCTCCGGAGTGAAGGCTTTATCCGGCGACGCGATTCCCCAGCTAACGCCTCGATTCCGGCGACGCGCGATTCGGCTAAAGGCTACGGAGTAAAGGCTTTAGCCGGCGACGCGATTCCCCAGCTAACGCCTCGATTCCGGCGACTCACGATTCGGCTAAAGGCTCCGGAGTAAAGGCTTTAGCCGGTGGCGCGATTCTTTGGCTAAAGCCTCGACCCCGGCTGAAGCCTCGACTCCGGGCCTCTAACGCTCGAAGCGATAGCCCACGCCGCGCACCGTCAGGATTCTCGTGGGGTGGGACGGGTCGTCTTCGATTTTTTCGCGCAACCAGCGAACGTGAACGTCCACAGTCCGGCTGTCGCCAATGTATTCCCACCCCCAGACCCGCTCCAGGATGAGGTCGCGGGACAAGACCATGCCACTGTTGCGCGCCAGGAAGACAAGCAAGTCGAATTCCTTCGGTTTGAGGCTCAGCTTCTGGCCCTGACGGGTCACTTCGCGGCGTGACAGGTCAATGGTCAGGTCGCCGAACACCATCGCGCGCTCGACAGGGACCGCCGTCTGGCCGTCTGCGCCTGGTGCCATCTCCTCACGTGTCAGGCGCACCCGCCGCAGCAGAGCCTTCACCCGGGCAATAAGCTCGCGCATACTGAACGGCTTGGTGAGATAATCATCCGCGCCCACTTCCAGGCCGACCACTTTGTCTATTTCTTCTGCACGCGCGGTCAGCATGATGATGGGGACAGGCATTTCCTGGCGGAGTGTGCGGCACACCTCGATGCCATCCAGACCCGGCAACATGATGTCGAGTACAATGGCGTCTGGCCGCTCGCGTCGGGCCACCTGCACGGCACTCAGCCCATCCCGCGCGGTGAGTACATCATAGCCCTGCCGGGCGAAATTGTATTCCAACGTCTCCAACAACGTTGGGTCGTCTTCGACCAGCAACACCTTATCTGTCATAGTTGCCCCCAATTACCCTACGGGTATACTGTACAACATTTGTGTCCAGGAGTCAAAGAAAACTTGACAGGCCGGCGCAATGCGTTTATCATATACTCGTCAGTGTGCGGGGGTGGCTCGTGGCCGGTGCTGCGCGCGGTCTTCAAAACCGTTGGGGGGTGCTGCTGAGGCGGCCCTGGTGGGTTCGACTCCCATCCATCCCCGCCTCCTCAGACCCTGACAGGCTACCTGTCACTGGAGAGCAGCCGCTGCTCTGGCCAGAACCTCCGGAAGCGCGGGGTGCACGTGAATTGAATTCAGGATGTTCCTGATCTTGCCCTCGCCGCTCTTCATGGCGACGACCGCCTCCTGGATCAACGTGGAGGCCTCCGGGCCAATGATGTGGCAGCCCAGAATCTTGCCATCGGACCGTCGGGCGATGACCTTCACAAATCCGTCTCTCTCCTGCAGGGCCGTCCCCATGCCGGTGTCGGCGTATTCATAGCGGCCCACCGCATAGTCTATGCCCTGTGCCTGGCACTCTTGCTCGGTCAGGCCGACGCCGGCGACCTGGGGGTAGCTGAACACCGCGTGGGGCATGACGCTGTAGTCCACGGGAATTTCGCGGCCCAGCACCATATTCCAGTAAGCATACTGAGCTTCGTGATTGGCGTTGTGCTTGTACAGATAGCGCCCGACCACATCGCCCAACGCATAGATGCCTTTCACGTCGGTCTCCAGCGTTTCCTTCACCCTGACGAAACCCTTGTCGTCTACCTTCACGCCGGTTGCGTCCAGGTTGAGCATGTCGGTATTGGGTGTCCGACCGGTGGCTACCAGCAGCGTATCGCCGGCCACCTCGCTTCGCTGGCCGGACAACCGATTTTCGACCGTGAGCACCAGGCGGTCTCCTTCGCGGCGCACTTCAACGGGCAGCGAGTCCGTCAGGACGGTGTAATAGCGCGCGAACACCTCCGTGAACTTCTCCGCGACCTCGGTGTCCTCCTGCCTCAGCAACACTGCCCGACGATGGACGACGGTGACGTGCGTACCCAGCGCGCCGAAGAAGTGTCCCAGTTCAGCAGCGATATAGCCGCCGCCCAGGATGATCAGTTCTTTGGGCTGTACCTGCAAGCGCAGAGCCTCGTCGCTGGTGATATAGCCCGCCTCGCGCAGGCCGGGGATGTCCGGCACGTGAGGGCGCGTGCCGGTGGCGATGAGAATCCGGTCGGCCTTCAATTCTTGCCCGCTGACACGCAGCGTCTTCTTGCCGATGAACGTCGCCTCACCCTTGATGAGGCGAGGGTTCTTCACGTGATGGGTCAGGGCATGTTCGATGCCTTCGGAGTCCTCATCAACCAGCCGTGAGGCACGAGCGGTGATCGCTGCGAAGTCAACTTCCAGGCCCTTGACATGAAGGCCGAAATCGGCCGCGCGGCGGATGGCCATGGCAATATCCGCGCTGTGAATGATGATTTTGGACGGGATACAGCCGCGGTTAAGGCACGTCCCGCCCAGCGGCCCCTTTTCGACCAGGGCCACGCGCAGGTCTGAAGCCGCTGCCGCATTCGCCACGTCCAGTCCGGAACCGGAGCCAATCACGATGACATCGAATTTCTGCACAATCTTCCTCCTTTAGTAGCTGT
>DAOTYC010000009.1:0-18942 GCA_034435095.1 Anaerolineae bacterium
GCTTCGACGAGTCTTTGTTCGGCCTGACTGGCAACGTTGTCTTTGCCAATTTCCAGGCCGCCAGAGTTTTCGCCCAGCGGATGAACGAAGGCCGTGACCTGGCACGCCATCCGGATCAGGCGGTGAGAGCCGGACAGATCAATGCGATGGGACTGATTGACGAAATCCTGCATTTCATGGTCGCCCTCTACCGCGAACAAAGGAATCCGCAGGCCATGGCTGAAGCCCTGGAATGGCTGAATGAGCGGCTCGGCAAGGCCGCCGTAGATGTGACCCTGCGCCGCTTTGTAGAAGAATTCCCGCCCCTGGCGGTGCACCGGGGCACACTATCGCCATCCGCTTACCTGGAAGGCAACACTTCCAGCGTCCCCAATCGCCAGATCGTCCTGGAAGAGATGCTTATGCTCTGGCTGGCGAACCTGAACCCCGCCTTCGCGCCATTTGGCGAACTGTTTGACGACCTGAACCTGACACGCGAGACCATCTACGAGCCAATCATGTCAGACCTGCACAGGTTCTTCGAGACTCAGCCACGCTTCGGGCCTGACAACCAGAATCTGATCGACATGTTGCGGGCGCCAGCCTTGAACGCCCCCGACTCGCTCGCCGGCCAACTGGCGTATATCCGCAGCCGTTGGGGCGTCCTGCTGGGAAGGTACCTGCTGCGCCTGCTGAGCAGCATAGATTTCATCCAGGAGGAAGAAAAGCCGGTATTTGCCGGCCCCGGGCCGGCAGTCGTGTACGAATATCTGGCGGAAGAATACCACGAGCCGGAGCAGTTTAGCCCCGACCGGGACTGGATGCCGCGCCTGGTGCTCATCGCCAAGAACACCTACGTCTGGCTCGACCAGCTCTCAAAGAAATATGGCTACACCATCAGTCGGCTCGACCAGATTCCCGACGAGGAGCTGGACCTGCTGGCCCACCAGGGCTTCACCGGCTTGTGGTTTATCGGCCTCTGGGAACGCAGCCCGGCCTCCAGACGCATCAAACAACTGTGCGGCAAGCCCGATGCCGGCGCATCCGCCTACTCTCTCTACGATTACCAAATTGCCGAGGAGTTGGGCGGAGAAGCCGCCCTGCAAAACCTCAAAGACCGTGCCTGGCGGCGAGGCATTCGCCTGGCCAGCGACATGGTGCCCAACCATGTGGGCATCTATTCCCGCTGGGTGGTGGAGCATCCCGATTGGTTCATCTCCCTCGACTACAGCCCATTCCCGTCCTACAGTTTTAATGGCCCCAATCTGTCAGAAGATGGCCGGGTCGGCATCTACCTGGAAGACCATTACTACAACGCGACTGACGCGGCGGTGGTCTTCAAACGAGTTGACCACTGGACGGGCGACGTCAAATACATCTATCATGGCAACGATGGCACGTCAATGCCGTGGAACGACACGGCACAACTGAATTATCTGTTGCCCGAGGTGCGAGAGGCCGTCATCCAAACCATCCTGCATGTGGCGCGACAGTTTCCCATCATCCGCTTCGATGCAGCCATGACCTTGACCAAGCGACACTATCAGCGGCTGTGGTTCCCCGAGCCGGGCACAGGAGGCGCGATCCCCACCCGCGCAGAATTCGGATTGACCAGAGCCCAGTTCGATGCAGCGATGCCCAACGAGTTTTGGCGCGAAGTGGTGGACCGCGCCGCAGTCGAAGCACCCGACACCCTGTTGCTGGCCGAAGCCTTCTGGCTGATGGAAGGCTACTTCGTCCGTACCCTGGGGATGCATCGCGTCTACAACAGCGCGTTTATGAACATGCTGCGCGATGAAAAGAATGCCGAATATCGGCTGGTCATCAAGAATACGCTGGAATTCGACCCGGAGATATTGAAACGCTACGTGAACTTCATGAACAATCCAGATGAGCGCACGGCCGCAGAGCAATTCGGCAAAGGAGATAAGTACTTTGGCATCTGCACCATGATGGCGACACTGCCCGGCCTGCCCATGTTCGGCCACGGCCAGATCGAGGGCTACACCGAGAAGTACGGCATGGAATTTCACCGTGCCATGTGGAACGAAAAGCCCGACCCCTATCTGATGGAGCGCCACGAGCGGGAGATTTTCCCGCTGCTTCACCGCCGTCGGCTGTTCGCCGAAGTGGAGCACTTCTTGCTCTACGATTTCTACGCGTCCGATGGTTATGTCAACGAAGATGTGTTTGCCTATTCCAACCGATCCGGCGATGACCGCGCCCTGATCGTCTATCACAACCGCTATGCCGAGGCGCGGGGCTGGGTCCGCATGTCGGCGGCCTTCTCGGCGAAGGTCAACGACAACGGGGAGCGACAATTAACCCAAAGAAGCCTGGCGCAGGGGTTGGGGCTGCACGATGGCGACAACTGGTACACCATCTTTCGCGACCACGTCGCTGGTTTGGAATACATTCGCTCCAATCGGGAACTCAGCGACAGAGGGCTCTACGTCGAGTTGGGCGCGTATCAATATCATGTCTTTCTCGATTTTCGCCAGGTAGAGAGCGATGCGCAACATCCCTACGCCGCTCTGGCAGCCGCACTCAACGGCCGGGGCGTACCCGGCATTGATGAAGCTCTACAGGAGATGGTCCTTGAGCCAATCCTGACGCCCTATCGCGCCTTGATAGATGTCGAGCTGTTCGCTCGACTCATGGCAGCACAGGCATCCAGCCTGGACGATGCAACAGCCTCTGCCTTGCTCGACGAAGTGGAGCACCGGGCGGCGAGGGTGTCATCGGCCATCCGAGACTATGTTTTGGCTTCTCAAGCAGCCACGGGACAAAACCGAACGGCAGCCGGCCCGACGCCGAACCATGTGGCAGACGTTGCACAGGAGATACGGCGCAAAGTGGCGGCAGTATTGCGGCTACCCCTCTTGGGGCAGTACGTCCCGCCAAACAGGTCACCGCAATACGCTCAGGCCATCGTCTATATCCAGTCCCGTCTGGCTGAGGGGCCGGCAACCTGGGGCACACTGCTGGGCTGGGCGCTGACAGCGGACCTGGGCAAGGTCACCATCAGCGCGGAAGGAGAGGCAACGGCCGCCAGCCCGGCGCAACGCATCCGTGCGTGGCTTGACGAGTGGTTGCTGGGCAAGTCGCTGGTCGCCACACTGCGCAGTCTGGGACTGGATGAATGGGCTGCCAGCCAATCGCTCAATGTGATCCGAATTCTGATCTTGCACAGCAAGTGGGCCGCCGATTTGTCGTCTCAGAAAGCGCCACTATCGCCTGTTCTTGATCGCTGGCTGCAAGACCCGGCCGTGCGACAGTTCATCGGCGTGAATCTCTTCAACGACGTGCTGTGGTTCAACAAAGAAGGCTTTGAGACGTTGCTGTGGTGGCTGATGGTTGCTGCCGCAATCGAAGCGGGCGTAGCGCCGGGACTCACCAGCGATCAGGTGGTCCGCCGCACGGCCAGGGCCTACGTTGCGGTCAAGCGTCTGCTGAACGCAGCAACCGAGGCGCAATATCAGCTAGACAGGCTCCCACAAAAAGTCTGACAAAGCCCCTGCACCGCCAGGATAAACCGGGCAAGGGACTTCGGGTGCACGGGTGAGTCTGTCTCCGGGCAACGCGATGGTTTGATTCACCCCTGCTTCAGTCTGAAACTCGTGCCCCAGGCCTTGCGCCGGGCGTCATAAACAGGGTTCACCCCTTCTTTCAGAGGCCCTGTCATCACCGTCAGCAACTCTAAATCATCTTCTCCCAGGTTGATGACGGCGTGATAGGTGCCGCCCGGTATGAAGGCTACTGTGCCCGGTTCAAGGTCGAACTCCTCGGCTGGCTCGCCGAGGAACAGTCGTCCGGTCCCGCTCAAGACATAGTAGGCCTCATCGAAAGGCGCCGGGTGTCTGCCGCCAGGGTCGCTGAAATTGCCACGCTTCAGTGTGAAATGGTTGACCACGAAAGAGTGTGAGCCCACACTTTCTGAATCAATCAAAAGCCTGGAAACAAACGAGTCCTCTGCGCCAGGGAGAGAAAAACCTTCGACATCTTTTGCCTTGAAAACCAGTTGCCGTGCCATGAAATCCGTCCCTTCCTCTTGACTTGGATGACATGGCATAGTGTACACCTTCAGGCTCCAGGCGTCAAGATTGAACATCTGCACGGGCGCATCCAGAATTTTAGGCGAGTTATTAGCAGAAGCCCCAATCGCGTCATGCTGAGCCGAAGGCGAAGCATCTCACCCCAGGCGGACAACAGGAGCGCAACTGAATCCATTCTTGCCAACTCCCCACACACGCTGCTATAATAGCTCATCGTTCGTGCTTTCCAGAACTTGTCTACGTGGAGAAGTGCTTTGGCTACGACTTTGCCCAACCAAAATTCGGCGCCCGCCGCAGAGAGAGCAACGGCCGTTCACCAACCTGAGGCGCCTCAGTCCTCGACCCAGGCCGCGCCTCAGCCTATCGGACAGGGAATTTTGTGGGCTGCCCTGCTCTTTGTCATAGCTTTGGTCCCTCGCCTTCACCAGCTCACCTACCACAGCTTGTGGCTCGATGAGGCCATCAGCGTGGGCTGGGCGCGTCTCCCAGCCGAAATGATTGTCTCGTCTGGCCTGAAGCTGGCCCAAGACAGGCACCCGCCTCTGTACTACCTCACGCTGCATTATTGGACGCAACTGTTCGGCGAAGGCGAGGTTTCAGTCCGGCTTTTGTCTGTCATCATTGGCGCGTTGGCTGCGCCGTTGAGTTACATGCTCATACGCGAGCTATACGGCCACCGTGCCGGCGCCACAGCCGCCGTTTTGGTTGCATTCAACCCCTTCCTGGTATGGTACAGTCAAGAAGTGCGCATGTTCGCTCTGGCTGCCACCCTGCTGCTGGCCGCGAGCTGGTCGCTGGTTGGAACGCTCCAAAGGTTCGGAGGATGGCAGCGCTGGATGCTCTACGTGCTGCTGGCAACAGCCAGCTTCTACACGTATCTCTTCTCTGCACTGGTCCTCGTGGCCCACGCTGTGTATGTCGCGCTGTGCTGGTTGCGTTGGCGGTCCATTCGCCAGAAAACCTGGCCCGCCATCGCGACGTTCATGGCCCTGGCCGGATGTTGCGCCCCATTGGCCTGGCAGGCCTGGCAGGTCGGCGCCGGCGAGGCCACCCGCGGGCAGCCGTTCGGCAACCTGGGCGCGCAATTCCACAACATCTTGCGTGCCTTCGTCATTTGGAAAGCTCCCTGGCACGAGCCGACTGTAGACGCGCTGGTCGCCTTGCTGGGATTGATGGCCCTGTGGGGTGCCCTGGTCGGCCTTTTCCGCGAGAAGAACCGGCGGGGCCCGTCGTTTGTCGCCATCTACCTGCTGGTCCCCTGGCTGCTGGGCAATAGCCTGCTGCGGCTCGACCGGACGGTATTCGACGAAGCGCGGTACATGGTCTTTCTGGCGCCCGCGTTCTGTCTGGCCATCGCCCGGCCCATTGGCTCACGCGAGGCGCGGGTCAGAACCCTGGCCACGCTCAATGCCATCCTGACGCTACTGGTGTTCGTGCTGGCCTTGCCCCATCTATGGACGCCGGAGTCTCGCCGTGAAGAATGGCGAGCCGCTGCCCGCTACCTGGAAACCCACGCCGCCCCGGATGAGGTCATTCTGGTCCACGCCGATTATGTCCATAAACCATTCTTATATTACTATCGTGGGGCGACACCGGTCGTTTATCCTTTCACTGGCGCAATCGAGAGCGAAACGCAGATTACGCCTCTGCTCGATGAGCTGGCCGAACACCGGGCTGTGTGGCTGGTCCGATCCCACTGGGAAATCCCCGACCCGCAGGGCCTCATTGAACAATGGTTCACCAAACGCTACCCGCTCATCAGTGAGCAGTACCCGCCAGGAGTGACCCTCAAGGGCTACGCCACCCGCTATCGCTACGAGGCTTTGCCAGACACGGCCACGCCTCTGAAGGCCACCTTTGATGGCGTCTTACAACTGGCCGGCTGCCATATCGTCGGCAAGCAATTCTCCGCCCGAGACAATCTGTATCATCCGCCCAGCGGCTGGATACACGTCACCCTGTTCTGGAAGCCCATCCGCACACCAAACGCCGTATATGCGCCGTCCGTTCGCCTGACCGACGGACAGGGCCAGATATGGGGCGACAGCCTGGACCGTCCGACCAGCACGATGCGCCTCGTTCCACCTGACACCTGGCGCCCGGGCAAATTCATCCGCGACGATTACGACATCAATCTCAATCCCATCACCCCGCCGGGTGTATATTCCGTGCTGGTCAGCCTGAAACGGCCCAATGGCAGCACGGTGTCAGTGATTGAAAACGACCATATCACAGAACGGGCCATCTGTGGCACAGTTGAAATCGTTTCCGCAGGTTCAGACTCAATGGAGGTTCACAAATGAAACGTTTAGTTGTTTTGACCGCTTTCGGCTTGTTGGCGCTGTGCACCGGATGCGTGCCACTTCAAACGATATCCCTGGAGCCGACGCCCATTCCTACTCTAATCCCGGCCACGCTGCCGCCCGAGGTGATGGCCTTCTCTTCACCAGCGCCAGCCCCAACCGCGGCGAAGGCCACCGAACCGACTACACCTCCCGCCTCATTCGCCGGCCTGCCGCTATCGGCTGCACGCAACGAACTCTTCGCCGCGTCCGGTGTCTGCACAGCCTGTCACACTCGCCTGACAGACGCGAGCGGTGCAGACGTGTCGCACGACAGCCTGTGGCGTTCGACCCTGCTGGCTAACGCGGCGCGCGATCCCTACTGGCAGGCATCGGTTCGCAAAGAGGTGGTGCGCAACCCCAGCTACGGTGACACCATCCAGGACAAATGCGCCACGTGCCATACCCCGCTGGCGCGCTCCACCGTCGCAACACAGGGAGCCAAAGGGCGCGTGCTCGATGAGGGCTTCCTCAACCCCCAAAACACTGGACACGACCTGGCGATGGATGGCGTTTCGTGCACCCTATGCCATCAGATCGAAGCGACGAAACTGGGCCAACCCGACACATTCAGCGGCGGCTACATCATCGCCCCCCAACCCCCCACCGGTCAGCGGCCAGCATACGGGCCTTTCGTCGCCGAACCTGCTCAGGCGGCCCTGATGCAAGCCGCCTCAGGCTTCACGCCCGTGCAGGGGCTTCACGTCAAGCGGTCCGAACTGTGCGCCGTCTGCCATAACCTCTATACTCCCACCATTGACCAAAACGGGCAGATCGTGGGCGAATTCCCAGAACAAGCGTTGCACCTGGAATGGCAGCACAGCGGCTATCGAGAGAGTCGGTCATGCCAGGATTGCCATCTGCCCGCCGCACAGGGGGCAGTCTCGCTTTCCATCACCGGCAGTGAACCACGCAGCCCGGTTCTGAAGCACACATTCGTCGGCGGAAACGTCTATATGCTGGATATCTTGCGCCTGTTCGGAACGGAACTGGCTGTAACGGCGTCGAGCGAACAGATCGAAGCCACGCGACAGCGTACCCTCGAACAGCTCCAGAACCGGGCGGCAACGGTCGCCATTGAAAACGCACGTCTCAGCGACGGGCAAATCACGGCGGACGTAGTGGTAAAGAGTCAGACAGGGCACAAATTGCCCAGTGGCTTCCCCTCCCGGCGCGCCTGGCTGCACGTCACCGTCCGCGATAGCAATGGACAGCCCGTCTGGGAATCGGGCGCAGTGCGGGCCGATGGCTTTATTCAGGGCAATGACCATGACGCCGATGCCAGCCAGCACGAGCCGCACTACGAGGCCATCAACAGCCCAGAACAGGTACAAATCTACGAAGCGATCATGCACGACGCACAGGGCAATGTGACCACCACGCTGCTGCGTGGTGCAGGGTACATCAAAGACAATCGCCTCTTGCCCGATGGCTTTGACAAAACCACCGCGCCAGACGACATCGCTGTGCAGGGGCAAGCCAAATCAGACAGCGACTTCATCGGGGGCAGCGACCGTGTACGGTATGTCGCAGAGGTAGGCCATGCAACAGGGCCATTCACACTAGAGGTAGAATTGCTCTATCAGACCATCGGCTATCGCTGGGCGCAGAACATAGGCGATGACGACACCGCCGAGGGCGCTCGCTTCCTGACCTATTATCGGAGCACACCCAATGCAGGCGTGAGACTGGCGACAGCCAGCGTCCAGGTCGGGCACTAGGCCGCCCTGCACCCTGTCATCAGCGAAATAGGGGCGCAGCAATATATAGACGACGTGGCCCGCGAACAACAGGTAGAAGAAAGTCTTATGCCATCACTATGTCCAGCAACAGGTGATCAGCGAGTCGCTCCAATTCACTGGCCGACCACCGATCGGATTACAGGCGTTGATTTCCATACCCGCCGCGTTGAGATACTGGGCCAGGTTGGAATCGGTGTATTGCGCTGGCAGGTCGGGATGATGGTTGGGATTCTGGTCTATCGGATAGAGCACATATTTCGACGCCCAATAGTCCAACGCCACCGGGTCCGTGCTGGCAAGCAGTATGTTCTGTCGCGACGTGGTGTTCGGCGGATAGCCACCCAATGAAGCGTAGGACACCCAAATGGCATCCATGATGTTCAAGTCCGGCGCGCGTACATGAGCGAACATCTGGCCCAGCACTTCGCCAATGCGGCCATAGTGATAACCTGAGTCTGAAAACGACATAGACAGCACGCCGTAGAACAGCTTTAGAGCGCCGGTCACTCCACAGCCGCCGTGCGTTTTCAACACCGGCATGTTGATCAGCTTGAGGTTCTGGGCATAGCCCGAACCGCTCCACAGCCCGCGGGCCAGCTCCACCCGATGCCCGCCAGCAGTGGTAAAGCACGGATAGGAGATGTACCACGACTGCCGTTCCGGGTGCGGGTTAAGCCTGCGGTAGCCGTTCGTGCTGTGGTCATTGTCCGACACCTGGACCGAGCGCACTGAGTCTAACAGGAACGCGCTGACCGGCCGGCCACTGAATACTGTCCGCACCAGGTAATTGAAAGTGTGGGCCGGGTTCTCGGCGTTGGCCGCGGTGGAGGTATCCCCATTGTAGTTCTGATTGCTGTCGAAGCTGCCGCGCCCCTGCCCATTCTCAACGATCACCACCTCGCCGCTGAAGCCCGCCGGGTGGTCCAGGATGCGCTGGATCAGCCCACGCAGCACGTCTGTGTTGGTGCAGCCCCGATGTTTCCACTGCGCGTTCACCTTCAGCAGCACCACATCGTTCGCTGCGATGAGGCCGTTTGGCCCTGCCAGATCACTCGTTTCTGAGTGTTGGTAGAACTTAAGGCCCTTTTGCCCCATCAAGGTCAGCAGGCTCTCCACGCCTGGATGATAGTTGGCCGAGCTGAAATCAGGTATGCCAATATCTCGCACGCCATATATCATCGAAGATGGAGCTTTGCTAATCAGCGGCAGATAGATTGGCCCTGGCGACTGGGCATTTGCCAGCCCCATCCCGGCAAAGTGCCTGCCGATCAACCCTCCCGCAAACAGCGAAAACAGCCCGCGTAGAAATTCCCGACGATTGAACCAAACCTTCGATGCCATAGTATCTCCTATCTAGTATCTCCTGTCTATACCGGTAAGTTTTAATCGAATCACTGCCACCATTTTGCCGCATGGGCGATCAAGCATCGTCTTTCAAGATCAGCGGCAGCCACTGCCAGTCGCTGGCGACGCTGCCCCGCCATGTTGCCTGGTTATCGGCCGGGTCATCCCAAAGGAAGACGCCCGCGCCAGTCACCGTGCTGCTCAGCGGCGTACGCGGCGCAAGATTCACGTCTACCTCGACTGTGACGGTGAAAGTGCGCCGCGTATACGGAGCAAGCGACCCCACCTGCCACACCACCACGTCCGGCGAGGGCTGAAAGGTCGGCAGGCCACTGCTGTCGCCGATATAGGTCAGCCCCGCGCTCAGCGTGTCGGTCATCACCAGGCCGGTTACCGGGTCGGGGCCGGGGTTGGCATAGCGCACCGTCAGGGTCGTCTGCGTTCCGGTCATCACCACGCCGCTACCCCAATGCTCCACCCTCAGCCCTGGCGGGATGATGCGCGCCAGCCCGGCCAACGTCGCCACTGTGCCTTTCACAAATTCAGCAGCAAAAGGCAAATTCGTACGGGCCAGCGTGTCATTGGTGGTATGATAGTAGGCGTTGAAATCAGGGCGATTGGGGTAGTAGTCTTCAATCAACAGCACAGCAGGATAGCCACGGTTCCAGAAACGGGAGTGATCGCTGAACGTCGTAGCCCCGGCGGTGACTATCTGCGGCGACAGGCCCAGCGAGTATGTAACAATCGCATTGGCGAAGGCCGCGCCCAGCGACTGGGAACTGCCCATTGTGCCAGCGTGGATGTCCATGTGTCGGTCGCCGTTGGAGTCCCAGGCGATCATGTCCAGGTTCAGCACGCCCGCAATCGCCGTGCCCAGTGAGACGGCCTCGTTCACGTAATGATAGCTGCCATATAGCCCCTGCTCCTCAGCAGGGAAGGTCACGAAACGCAGTGTGCGCTCGAAGCGGTACCGGCTGAGCACACGCGCCGCCTCCAGCACGCCTGCCACGCCACTGGCATTGTCGTCGGCCCCTGGCGCGACGTTGTACGGGTCGCCAGAAGTCGAGTCATAGTGCGCACAGGCGATGTAGACCACTTCGCTGGACGGCCCCCAGCCCGACAGCGTCCCTTCGATGTTTTGTAGCCAGCGGTCATAGTAATAGAAACTCTGATGGCGGACGTTTGACGCACCTAAGATGGACTCCATCTGCCCGCGGATGTAATCGCGCTTGCCCGGCAGTTCCGACGAGAACGTATACCGCGAGCCTTTGGCATCCCAGCCAGCGAGGTTGGAATCGTCCTGGAGGAAGCGGATGTCGTCGTGAACCCTTATCTGCGAGACCGATTGCACAAGAGCCGCAATCAACGGATCATACGCGGCAGCCACCGTGGAAGGAGGTACTGCAAATGAGGGAGGCGTCAGGGGCAAATCGACCGGGCCAAGCAACCTGATGACCATCACTCCTTGCCCTGTCAGCCTCTCAATGGCTTCCACATCAGCCTTCAGGACAGGCATCTCAGGCAGGTAGGGAAAAGCCTTCGCGTATCGCTCCAGCAGGTCGGCCGGGGCGGTAGGCGGCACCGACGCCAGATAGTACATCTCCGGCGCCGCTGGCGCGTCCAGCACGATCACGCCAAGCCCCAGCCCGCGCAGCGCATTGATCTCGCCAGCCGAAGCCAGGGTGAGCAAGACATCCTCTCGCACATCGAGGATATGAAGGCCAAGCCCTCTCAGCTTCTGCAATCCCTCCCAGTCGCCAAAGGCGACTACAGCCAGGGAAAGCGACTGTGGCTCATCGGCGCCAACTTGGGCGACACCCGACCAGGCGCCCAGCGCGAAGCACAGCGACACGAGCAAAATCAGAGAATAGTGTTGTCTCATTTGATGCAACCTTTGCGCAGAACCGTCCAGCGCTATTCTATCACAGGCGTACAGGAAAAGAAAAATCTCCCAAAAAGTGTCCTGACTTTGACAAGTGCCGACAAACCTGGTATATTACGACCGTTCTACGCACGAAAACTGAAGACACTTGACGCCTGTGGCCGACGGTGGGCCTCACTGACAGGCCAGAACAGGGTCATTTGACGGCCAGGGAGAGAGAACTCATGGAACGTGAACCAATCGTGCAGATGCGCGGTATCTGGAAACGCTTCGGGGCGGTAACTGCTTTGCGCAACGTGGACCTCGACTTGTATCCCGGCGAAGTACTGGGCCTGGTTGGCGACAACGCAGCCGGCAAGTCTACGCTGATGAAGATCCTGAGTGGAGCATATATTCCGGACGAGGGACAGATCATCATCGAAGGGAAGCCTGTTCACTTCCACAACACCCGTGAAGCCATGGACATGGGCATCGAGATGGTCTATCAGGACTTTGCCCTGTGCAACAACCTCAACGTCGTGAGCAACGTATTTCTTGGCCGCGAGATCAGGCAGAGGCTCATCTTACCCATACTCCGTCGCCTCGACAAAAAGGCAATGGAAAAGAAGACCGTAGAGGTTATCAAGGAACTGGGTATCGGCGTCAAATCGGTCAAAGCCAAAGTGGAAAACCTGTCCGGCGGCCAACGGCAGTCCGTGGCCATTGCCCGCGCCGTCGGCTTCAACGCCAAAGTCATCATCATGGACGAGCCTACGGCCAGCCTGTCGGTCAAGTCAATTGCCCCCCTGCTGGACCTCATCCAGCGGCTCAAAGCCCAGGGCATCGGCTTGATCCTGATCAGCCATCGTCTGCAAGATGTCTTCACCGTCGGCGACCGGGTCATGGTGCTCAAAGGTGGTGAGAACGTCGGCGTGCGCAATCTCCATGAGACCAACATGGATGAAGTAGTCGAACTGATGGTCAAGGGTTTCTCCAGCTCGGAATCCGGCGGCGACCGCGAGCTCGCCCGCGTCTATTCAGCCGAACTGTCTCACAAAGAGAGGTGAGGCGACATGGTGAACCGCCAGACGCTGCCAACGGTCATTCAGATCCCAAAAGTCACCTGGGTTGTGGTCTTGCTGCTCATTCTGTTCAGCCTCGGCTCGGCCAATTTCTTCACCTTGAACAATCTCTTGACCATCGGGCGGCAGGCTGCCGTTTTGGTGATTATTGCTATGGGGACGACGCTGGTCATCCTCAGCGGCGGGGTTGACCTATCTTCAGGCACGGTCATGAGCCTGGCTGGCTGTGTGGCCGTTATGTCTATAAATGATGCCGGATTGCCCGTGCCGCTGGGCATGACATTGGGCATTGGCAGCGGCATTCTGGCCGGCTTAGCCAACGGCTTGTTCATCACATTTGGCCGCGTCCCACCTTTTGTGGCTACGTTTGGCATGTTGGCCATGGCCCAGGGGTTGGCCCTGGTGCTCACCAATGCCTCATCCCAGGTCGCGCCGACGGGCTTCTACCGCTTCATTGGCAATGGTGATGTGCTGGGCATACCGGCTTTGGTCATCCTGGCAGCATTGGTCTTTCTCTTCGCCAATTACATCCTCTACGAGACTGCTTTCGGTGTCTACATTTTCGGGCTGGGCAGCAACGAAGACGCCGTCAGGCGGATGGGCGTCAACGTGCGCCAGTGCAAAATCAGCCTTTACGCGCTGGCCGGAGCGTTGTCTGGCTTGGGCGGGGTTGCGCTGTCTTCGCGCATGTCCACCGCTCACCCTACCGTCGGTTTGGGCTGGGAATTCGACGCCGTAGCTGCGGCTGTGTTGGGCGGCACATCGCTATCCGGCGGACGGGGCAGCCTGGCCGGGACGCTCGTCGGAGTTATGCTCATCGCCGTCCTGCGCAACGGCCTAAACCTCATCGGACTGCCCAGCAACTGGCAACACGGCGTCACTGGTGTGGTCATCGTCGCCGCGCTGGTAATCGAGGTCGTCCTGAGCCGACGACAGCTCCAATGGCTCGGTATTGAGGAGTAAGAAGAGGCAATGGAAAGTAAAATCGCCGCCAAAGCTTTGATTGAAGCGCAAGAAACACCTGTACACTGGACATCCATATTGGCCGGCTCCTCTCGGCTCATTGCACTGGTCATTCTTTTCATCGCTACATCCATCGTCAGCCCACACTTTTTGTCAGTGGGGAACATTATGAACGTGGTGCGGGTCGCCAGCCTGATTTTGATCATGGCGCTGGGAGAGATGGTGGTCATTCTTCTGGGCGAAATTGACCTGTCCGTCGGGGCCATCCTCACCGTATCGGCGATCATCGCCGCCGGCTTCATCAAGGGCGAAGCGACAGGTACAGGCGACTGGCACTATGGCTTCGGCATCCTGGCCGGGCTGGCAACCGGCGTTTTCTTTGGATTCTTGAATGGGCTGCTGGTCACCAAGGTCAAGCTGCCCTCGTTTATCGCCACCTATGGCATGATGTTCGTAGCCAACGGTGCGGCCATTGTGGCCATGGGCGGCTATGTCATCTACGGTTTCAAGGACGATTTCCGGTTCTGGGGAAAAGGGTTTATCATGGGCATCCCCATGCCCATCGTGCTGATGGCCGCCGTAGCCATCGTCCTACACTTCGTGCTCAGCCAGACGGCCCTCGGTCGCCACATCTACGCAATTGGCGGCGACCGGAAATCAGCCCGTCTGGTCGGCATCAATCAGGCGCGCGTAACGATCATCGCCTACATGATCAGCGGCTTTTGCGCCGCTTTCGCCGCTGTTCTACACGTAGCCCGCATGAATTCAGCCGAAGTCGCCATGGGCGATTATTTCCTGCTGCCGGTGATCGCCACAGTGATCATCGGCGGCACATCGCTGTCCGGCGGCCGAGGCACTGTGCCAGACACCATCATCGGCGGACTGCTGCTGGCAATGATCAACAACGCGCTGACCTTATTGGGGGTCTCGTCGCAGTGGTATTTCTTTTCGATGGGCGCCCTGATTGTTGGGGCAGTTGTCATTGGGCAATTGGGCCGCGCCGTAGACATCATCCCGAGCGGCCATTAGGGTAAGAGAGGAGGTGTTCGACGCAGAAAACTCGCCCACTTTTTGCCGTTCGACTTGGAAATCAGACCAATGAATCTTTTCAATGGAGATGGAAGGAGGAAGTTCAAAGATGAAAATATACAAATACCTGAGCCTTCTGTTGATCGTGGCGATGTTGGGCTTATCTTGCATAAGCGTCGCCGCCCAGCAGCAGGAAATCCCCGGCGTGACGGATGAAATCAAAGCCACCAGGCCGTGGAAGATCACCTACATCATCAAGAATACCATCAACCCATTCTGGGTGCGGACGACCGAAGGCGCGCTGAGCGGCAAGGACTTCGGCGTGGAAGTCACCGTCCTCGCCCCACAGAAACCAGACAACGTCGAGGAGCAAATCCGCCTGGTCGAGGACGCCATCTCACAGAAGGTTGACGGCATCATCATCGCCGCCACCGACACCAAAGGCCTGGCACCGGTCGTGGAAAAAGCTGTCGAGGCCGGCATCCCGGTCATCGGCCACAACACACCCACCGCCAGCGACAAGCCGCTGACCTTCGTCGGCTTCGACAACGTGACCGCCGGCAAAACCATCGGCCGATGGGTCGCCCAGAAACTGGGCGGCAAAGGCAAAGTGCTCATCCTGGAAGGCCCGCCCGGCCACCAGAACGCCGGCGAACGCAAACAGGGCTTCCTGGAAGGCCTGCAAGAAGGCGGCCAGTTCGAAATCCTCGACTCGCAGACAGCCCAGTGGCACCGCTCCGAAGCCCTGCGCATCACCGAAGACTGGCTGCAACGCTTCCCTGAAATTGACGCCATCATCGCCGCCAACGATGAAATGGCCCTCGGCGCTTCAGAAGCCGTCCAGGCCGCCGGCCGCGAGGGCATCGTCATCACCGGCTTCGACGCCAACAACGACGCCCTGCAGGCCATCAAAGAAGGCAAAATGCACGCCACCATTGACCAGGTGCCACAGAAACAGGCCCGCCAGGCCGTCCAACTGATGGTCCAATACCTGGAAAGCGGCAAGACCAAAACCTTCCCGCCCAAAATCCCTTGGCAGGACATCACCCTGGTCTCCGCCGACAACATTGACGAGTTCCTGGCCGCCAAATAGCCGGTCTGTTGTTTCACCAAAGACAGTAGAGACGCAACATGTTGCGTCTCTACTGTAAGAAAGAAGGCTTATCTATGCTGCAATCCAAAGGTATTGTGCTGCACGGCAACAAACGGGCAGAGATTGTCGTCGAGGAAGCGGCCATGCCCACCGGCCGACAGGTCCTGATCAAGACACACGCCGTCGGGCTGTGCGGTTCTGATATTGCCCTGTACAACGGAACTTATGAAGGGCCCAAGAATTACCCAATTTACTTCGGCCACGAATGGTCGGGCGTCGTGGAAGCCGTCGGCCCAGAGGTCGTCAAAGTCAGACCAGGCGACAAAGTCACCGGCGACTGTTCGTTGTTTTGCGGTGCATGTGAATTCTGTGCTCTCGATAAGAATTTATGTAAATTTATTGAAAAGCAGGGCATCACCCAAGATGGCGCATCGCGCCAATATGTGCTACAGGATGAGAAATACGTGTACCGCGCCGACCCGTCCGCCGACCTCGACCTGGTCGCTCTGAGCGAGCCACTGGCCGTGGGCGCGCATGCCGTCCGGCGGGTCAGCGCGGTGCGTTCAGACCTGAAACAAGCTAAGGTTTTGGTGCTGGGCGGCGGCACGATTGGCTTTTCTTGTTTCTTTGCTTTGAAGTACATCTACGGCTGCCAGCGCGTCGAGCTGCACGATCTGGTCGAGTCGCGGGTGGACAAGGCACTCCGCCTCGGCGCGGCAGAGCCGACCGACGTGCTCACCAGCGCGGGAGATGCGGACAGCTATGGGGGGATGTACTCAGGCCGCGGCTACGACATCATTTTCGAGTCAACAGGCTCACCGGCCGCTTTCAGACAGGCTGTTGATCTGCTGCGGCCGTTAGGCATAGTGGTAGCCTTGGGCTTCATCCCCTCGGTGGAATTCAGCCTGAAGACCATCACCCTGAAAGCCGCACAGGTCATGGGCAGCATCGGAGGCACGGGCGAGTTCGAGACCGTCCTCGATTTTATCGTGCGCCACCCCGACGTCGCCAGCCAAATCATCTCGCACCGCATTCCTTTCGAGGACTACGACCGGGCCTTCGCCGCGGCCTCGGACCGCCAGAACGCAATGAAGGTATTGATCGAGTTCTGATCAGGAGAGTGAACTATGACTATTCCCAAGACCATGAAGGCCGCAGTTTTGTTCGGCGAAGGTGACATGCGCCTGGTCGCCGACTATCCCGTCCCAACACCTGGCCCCAACGAGGTGCTGATCCGCGTACAGGCTTGCGCCATCTGTGGCACAGACCCGAAAATCCTGGCCCATGGCTGGCCCAATCATCCGCCCTATGGCACGTTCATTTTTGGACACGAATACGCCGGCCAGGTCGTCGCCCTGGGCGAGGGCGTCACCGAGTTCCGGGTGGGCGACCGGGTCGCCATTGAGCCGCACAAGGGCTGTGGCGTGTGCAACAATTGCCGGGATGGGCTATACAACACGTGCTTGAACTACGGCAACCTGGCTAAAGGACACCGACACTACGGCTTCACCGTCAACGGTGGCTACGCCGAATACGCCGTGAACCATACCAATTCGGTGTACAGAATTCCCGATGACATGCCGATCAACGAAGCGACATTGATCACGACGGCCGCTACCAGCCTGTACGGCATCCGGCGCATCGGCGGCATCCGCACCGGCGAGACGGTGGTCGTATCGGGGCCGGGGGCCATCGGCCTGATGGGTGTGTTGTTGGCCAGGCTGTTGGGCGCAGGCCGGGTGGTGCTCACCGGCACACGGCCCGAACGATTGGAGCTGGGCCGCAAACTCGGCGCGGATGTGACCGTGAACATCCGCACGGAGAACGTCGTCGAGCGCATCATGGCCCTGACCGACGGCGTTGGCGCCGATGCTGTCCTGGAATGCTCAGGCGAGGCGCAGGCAGCCAGCGATGCCGTAGAATACACCAAGAAGAACGGCCGCATTGCGTTGATCGGGCTGTATCATGAGCCGGTCTCGTTGAACTTGTTCAAGGCGGCCCAGTGGAACATCACCATTGCCGGCTCAAAAGCGGAGGGTGAGCGCTCTCTGGCCTATGCCTTGCCGGTGTTGGCCCGGCGCGTGGATGCCCTCTCGTGGCTCATCACCCACACCTTCCCTCTCGACCAAATCCATCAGGCATTTGAGACGGCTGAGAAGCGGTTGGGTGGGGCGATCAAAGTTGTGGTCAACCCATGACCGATGTCCCTGAAGTCGTCATTTATACCGATGGGGCGTGCCTGGGCAATCCGGGGCCGGGCGGATACGGCGTCGTGCTGTTGAATGGCGACCATCGCCGCGAGCTCTCGGCCGGCTACAGGCGGACAACCAACAACCGCATGGAGTTGATGGCGGCCATCGTCGGCCTGCGCGAGCTCAAACGGCCATGTCGGGTGACGATGTATACCGACTCGCAGTATGTATACAACGGTATCACCAGGGGGTGGGCCAAACGCTGGCGGGCCAATGGCTGGCGACGCAATGCGCGCGAGAAGGCGCTCAATCCCGACCTGTGGGCTGAGCTGTTAGACCTGTGCGACCGGCACCACGTCCGTTGGGTGTGGGTACGCGGCCACGCCGGCAACGCTGAAAACGAGCGATGCGACCGGCTGGCCGTGGAAGCCTGCCGGAGCGGGAATCTTCAGCGCGACGTTGGTTATGAGAGGCAACAACCTTGAGCGGCCCAAGACGACATGGCTGACCACATTCCCTGAAGGGCGGACTTGTGGGTCAGTCCATGTACAGGTCTGGAGCAGGTTTGCCTGGCACCTCGTGGCAATGTCGGCAGCGGGCTTCGTATTTCTCGCTGGCGCCGACCAGAATGACGGGGTCGTCGTATGACGCCGGCTTGCCGTCAATCAGACGCTGAGTTCGTGAGGCTGGCGCGCCACAGACGACGCAGATAGCCTGGAGCTTGTCCAGTTTCTCGGCCTGGGCCATGATCAGCGGCATCGGCCCAAAAGGCTCCGCACGAAAGTCGGTGTCCAGGCCAGCCACAATGACGCGAATGCCGCGGTTGGCGAGAATGTTGCACACCTCGGCCAGGCTCCAATCGAAGAACTGTCCTTCATCAATGGCAACCACTTCGGCGTCATCGGCGACCATGGCCAGGATTTCCACGGCCTGTTCGACTTTGATCGCTTCCAGCGCCATCCCGTTGTGAGAAGTCAACTTTTCCGGCACATAACGTACGTCAATGTGGTGCTTAAAGACCTGAACTTTCTGGCGCGCGATTTTGGCGCGGCGGATACGGCGGATCAGCTCTTCCGTCTTACCGCTGAACATACTGCCACAGATCACTTCAACCCAGCCATGTCGTTCATGGTGGTGGGTCAACGGGTCGTTAAGCGCCATTTCGCCTGTCAACATCTTTGGTCTCGCTCTCCTTGGACAAAGCCGTACAAAAAAGCGAAGGCAAGTCGCCCCCGACTTGCCCTCAGATATGTCAGTCGC
>DAOTYC010000010.1:0-10754 GCA_034435095.1 Anaerolineae bacterium
CGCCACGCAGGTAGAATTACAATTGTATAACGAACCGGCTCGTCAGTGCTTGCTTATTTGCTCGGCCATACCACACGGCTGCAGCCTTCCTGCTTGCTCTGAGCGAAGAAAGCAAAGCCATCCCCACCGATTTCCTGCGCGACACTCTCGGTGTAGCCCGAAAGAAACAAGGGACGTGAGATTCCACGGGCTGCACCTTGGCCCTCGGGCGTGGGGTAGCGCAATGGAATGGTCTGGTTTCTAGGGAAAGGAGATCTGATGGCAGTGAAAATTGTTACCGACAGCACGGCGTACTTAAGCAAAGAGCATTGCACGCAGTATGACATCCACGTGGTTCCGTTGAAGGTGTTGTTCGGCGGCCGGGTGTATAAGGATGGTATTGACCTGACCAACGAAGAGTTCTACAACATGCTCTCCAAAGCCGATAAATTGCCCACCACTTCGCAGCCCTCCTCAGGTGAATTTGAAGAGGTGTATGCCGGTCTGGTCAGCCAGGGCCACGAAATCATTTCCATACACATATCGGGTAAGCTGAGCGGAACGATCGAATCGGCGCGCGCCGCGGCCGGACAATTCCCGGGCGCCAAAATCCATGTGGTTGATTCGTGCTCGACGGCGTTTGGCCTGGCCATGATGGTGTTGGAAACGGCGCAGGCGGTGCAACAACAATACGACTCGGGCTACATTCTTCACCAGCTCGAGCGGATGATCCGCCACACCACCGTGCTTTTCGTGGTTGATACCTTGGAGTACCTGGAAAAGGGTGGACGCATAGGCGCAGCGCGTGCGCTGCTGGGCACGTTGCTCAAGATCAGGCCGGTGCTGAAAATCGAGGATGGGCTGATTGTGCCGGTGAGTTCGGTGCGAACCAAGAAGAAAGCCATTGCTTTCATGCTGGAGCAGGCGGTTGCTTTGGTCAATCAGCGGCCGTGCAAGGTCGCAGTGGCCCACGCCCAGGCCCCGGATGAGAGGGACGAGCTGTTGGGCATGGTTCAGGGGCGGTTGAACATCGCCGGTGAGATTTTGGTCAGCGAGGTCGGGCCGGTCATTGGCGCCCATACCGGGCCGGGCGTTCTGGGTCTGGCCGTGTGCCCGCTGGAAGACTGAAGCGGGCCAGGACGTGATTGACCCGTGCTTCGAGTTCTGTTATACTGGCTGCCAGTGTTAAGCGTATCAGGACGTAACCCCCAGTGCCTTCTGGTGTTATATACTTTGGAGAGGGCACTGGGGACTTCTTAATAAAAGGGTTTCCGGTGATAGAATCTGAGCAAGTGCTGGTGGAACGAGCCAAAAACGACCCTGAGGCGTTTGGCGCGCTTTACCAGGAATACGTTGACCGAATTTACAGCTATATATACTACCGTGTGAGCAATCATCATGATGCGGAGGACTTGACTGCGCGCACGTTCCAACAAGCTCTCAGTCACATCAAGCGGTATACGAACCAGGGGGTGCCTTTTTCTGCCTGGTTGTATCGCATCGCACACAACATCGTGGCGAATTGGCATCGCGCCCGAAGCCGTCGCAGGTTTATTTCACTGGATGATCTGGTGATGTTCTCCAATCGAAAGCGGACCTCGCCGGACGCGCTGGCCGTGCGCAACGAAGAGCGAGCGGCTCTGCTACGGGCGATTCACAGACTGCCATCTGATCGTCAGCAGTTGCTCATTCTAAAATTCACCGAGAAGCTGTCAAATCGCGAGATCGGAGAGATCATGTCCAGAACCGAGGGCGCTATCAAGTCTCTTTATCATCGCACACTTTTGGCGTTGCGAGAGGAACTGGAGCGAGAAGGTTTCACTTCCTTCAGCCTGCTGGAGGCCGATGAACATGAACCGCCGGAGATTGCACAGTATCTTTCACGCCAGGAACCGATGAGTTAGGAAGGCCAAGAGTACTACAATGAATCTACTGAGACGGATAGGGATGTTAATTGAACATGTCTGGCGCGTCCTATTTGGCAATCAGGATGCCATCGCCCGTAGGCTGGAGATTGAAACCCTGTTATCAGCTCACGCCGACCGGCTGATCGGCCTGACACAGGCGGATGACACAGCCGTTGCACCATCCTCTTGTGAGCCAGAGTTATCCGAGCTGATGTCTTTGGCGACACTGGCGAACGAATGTCTGTACCCTGTGCGTCCGACCGCTGGATTTCAAAGCCGCCTGCTCCACAACCTGATGCGCCAGGCCCACACTCAGCTCGAGTGTGGCTGTCATTCGCTGTGGGAACAGAGGCGAAGGGAAATTATCATCGGCGCGACCATCACCTCGCTGATCTCGGCAGTGGGAGTGGCGGCTTATCTGATGCGGGTCACACCGTTCAACCGGCCCCCTACTTCGCCGGGCTAAGAAGGTGGTCGTATTTTTCCCGTACCTTCTGGTGCGTGATGTGATAGGATAGCGTTGCCAGGCGCGCGGCCAGGTCTTCGTTCTCCACCCAGACAGAATCGGGCACCTTCAGATTGACTGGAGCGAAATTCCAGATGGCTTTGATGCCGGCCTGAACCATCAGATCACAGATGTCCTGAGCACAGGTCGCCGGCACGGCGATAATTCCCAACTGGATGTTGAGGCGGCGCACCAGGTTCCCCAATTTGGACACCGGGAAAACGGATTTGTCACAAACGGTCTGCCCGATCTTCTGAGGATCAGAGTCGAACAGCGCGACGATGTTGAGCCCATATTTGCGAAAACCCTCGTAGCTCGCCAGCGCCGTGCCCAGCCGCCCCGCCCCCACCAGCACAGCTTCTTTATCATTGACAATCCCCAACGCTTCTTCCAGATGAGCCGCCAGCGATAATACGTCATATCCGACGCCTGGCCGCCCCAATTCTCCGAGGAAAGTCAAGTCTTTGCGAACCTGGGCCGCCGGAACGTTGACCGCTTCGCCAAGCTCCTCCGACGACGTGATCGGAATGTTTTTCTCCGCCAGTTTTACCAGGTGCCTGTAATACAAAGGCAACCGATTCAAGCTCGGCCTCGGAATACCTATTTGTTTAGGCATATTCCTCCTCCAAGTATTGCCACCCTCATTAACCCTTGCCCACATACACATATCGTGTTTTTTCTCACAAAGTATACCATAGATGAAATGATTCGTCAAGGTTGCACATTTACATTTGGCTATGGTATACTAGCACCGGTGACACAGGGTGGCTCAGCCTTTTGAATTTGAGCATCCAATGCATCGGTGGGAGGCCGATTGAAGGTTGCCATTGTCCATGACTGGTTGAACCAGATAGGTGGAGCGGAAGAGGTTCTGTCCGTCCTGAAGGAGCTGTTTCCCGAGGCGCCGATTTATACATCCATTTACTGGCGGGAGAAGATGCCTGAGAGTTATCGCGGATGGGACATCCGATGTTCTTTCATGGACAAACTGCCGCTGGTCAAGAGATACCATCAGATCTTCTTGCCCTTGTATCCCATCGCTTTCGAGACCTTGCAGCTCTCCGGCTATGATGTCGTGATCAGCAACAAGAGCGGGTTCTGTCACGGGGTCATCACCCCGCCGGAAACATTGCACATCTGTTACTGTCTGACGCCGACTCGCTACCTGTGGGAGCATCACAGCTATTTGGAGAGGGAGGGGATCAGCCGGCTGGCGCATGTGCCCCTGATGCCATTTCTGAATTACCTTCGCATGTGGGACCGCCTGGCCGCCGACCGGGTGGACCATTTTGTGGCTATCTCCCGACTGGTGCAAAAGCGGATCGAAAAGTACTATCGTCGGGATTCCGAAATCATTTATCCGCCCGTAGAGACTTCTGCTTTTCAGCATTCCGACGAGCGCGAAGACTATTTTTTGATCGTGTCGCGGCTTGTCCCATACAAACGCGTTGATCTGGCTGTGACAGCTTTTAACGAGCTGGGACTGCCGCTGGTCATCATCGGTGACGGGCGAGATCGACCTCGGTTGGAATCGCTGGCCCGGCCCAACATCCGCTTTGTGGGACGCAAGTCCACCGCGGAAGTGCGCGAGTACCTGGCCAGATGCCGGGCCTTCATCTTTCCTGGCCTGGAGGATTTCGGGATCGCACCGGTTGAGGCGATGGCGGCCGGACGCCCGGTCATCGCCTATGCCGGCGGCGGCGCGCTCGATACGGTAGAGGAGGGTGTCACCGGGGCATTTTTCTATCCTCAAACAGCCGAAGCGTTGGCCGAAACGGTTCGGAGGTTCGATGAAACCCGGTATCAACCCCTACAGTTGAGGGAGCGGGCCCGGCGGTTTGACAAATCGGTCTTCAAAGAACAGTTTATGGCTTTTCTCGAGAAGAAATGGTCACAACGAGGTAATTGACTATGGAACTGCGCTCGTATTGGCGTATTGTCCGGCACCGGATGTGGGTCGTCATTGGTTTGGTCCTGGTGGTGGCTGTGGTCTCCCTGTTTTTCCGCGAGGCAACGCCACCCGTCTATCAGGCCGGCTTGCGCTTCATTGTCGGAGTGCCGCCGGAACCTGTGCGTGGAGATTACTATACCTACGACAGGTACTACGCCTGGCTGGCTTCCGAATATCTGGCCGATGATTTCTCTGAGGTGGTCAAAAGCGGGGCCTTTGCAGCCGATGTAACCGATCACTTGCGGGCCGCCGGCCTGGACGCCCAGATACCGGCCGGGGCGATTCAAGGCGCGACTGTGGCTGAAAAGCAGCATCGCATCTTGAGCCTGCGCATCACCTGGGGCAACCCCATCGAGCTGGAACAAATCGCCCAGGCGGCTGCCACGACCTTGCAGGAAGACGGGGCGAAATATTTCGGCCAGTTGGGAGAAGAACAGGCCTTGATTCATCTCATTGACCCACCAGCCATCACTCCAGTCCCGCCCAGCCTGAGGCAGCGACTCGATTTGCCGATTCGCCTGTTGCTGGCGCTGATAGCCGGCCTGTTCCTGGCTTTTCTGATTGATTACCTGGACGATTCCGTGCGCGATGTGCAAGAGTTGGAAGAATCAGGCTTTGTGGTCTTGGGAGCTATCCCGCCCTTCAAGCGTCGTTTCTGGCCCTTCGCCAGATGGCGAGAGTTTCGGTGATGCCTTTGGAATTATTCATCGGATATAGTACAATAGCCAGGCTGAGGCTGATTCCCAATCAATGGGCCTCAGCGCGGAGGGATGGAGTTTGGAATTAAGTCGGTATGTGTCCTTGTTGTGGAAACGGGGCTGGATTGTTATCTTGGTTGCGGCCGTAGCGGTGGGCAGCGCGTATGGGTTCAGCAAATTGCAGACGCCTGTCTACCGGGCCAGCGTCCAAATCAGCATCAATCCCGCGCGTCCGGATTGGGGTTTGGCGCAAACGGCTAAGATTTTCCTGCGCAACTACACGGTCAACATGACGACCCATACCTGGGCGCAGAAGATTATAGACCAACTGAAGCTGGATGTTCCTACCAGCTACCTGCTCAGTCTGACGCACACCAGCTCCGATGAGTCAAACATGACCATTCAGGTTGACGTTGACCATCAGGACCCCAAAGTCGCCCAAGACATTGCCTGGGCCTGGGCCAACCTGTTTGTCGAATGGCGGACGGCCGAAAACCTTGACCTGCGCAAAGAAGACAGGGTAAGCGCAGCGATCCTGGACGCGCCGACCGTCTCCCTTTACAAACCGAAGACCAAAATCAACGTCCTTGCCGCAGGAGTAGTGGGGCTGTTGATCGGCGGGCTCATTGTCTTTTTCTTGGAGTGGATAGAGTCTGACATTATCCGCAGCGCGCAGGACGCTGAGAAATACGTGGGCGTTACCGTGCTGGGCACAATCCCGCCATTTGCCAAAGAGGATGTTGGCGTCAGAAAATATCGCGGCGGATGAGCGCGTCCTGTTAAGAAATACGCTCCTGACTGAGGAGGATGTTCGCATGACCAGTCTGACTGAAGAGAGTTTGATCACCCTCACCGACCCGCGGTCGCCGGTGTCTGAGGCTTTTCGCACTTTGCGCACCAACCTGGAGTTCTCCAGCCTGGATAATCCGATCAGGACACTTTTGGTCACTTCACCCGGCCCGGGCGAGGGCAAATCAACCACATTGGCCAATCTGGCAGTTACGGCCGCGCAAGCAGAAAAGAGGGTATATCTGGTTGATTGTGATCTGCGTCGCCCTACCTTGCATGAACTGTTCGGGGTGCCTAATGAAGTAGGTTTAACCAATATGATCCGTGATGAGGCCCTGCGCGACAACCCGCCGCTGCAAGAGACCAGAGCGCCGGGTCTGTGGTTGATTCCCAGCGGCCCGCTGCCGCCTAATCCGTCGGAGCTGCTGGGGTCTAAGCGCATGGAAGAAGTGATCGCAAGGCTGAAAGAGCAGGCTGATTTGGTGTTGTTCGACGCACCGCCAAGCAATATCGTGACCGATGCGGCAGTGCTGGCCTCCAAGGTGGATGGCGTTCTGCTTGTTTTCAGTGCTGGCCGCACCAAGAGGGAGCATGCCCAGCGAGCCAAGGCCCTGATGGAGAAAGTCAATGCGCGCCTGGTCGGTGTCGTGTTGAACAATGTTCGCACAGATACCCAATTACAGGGCTACTATGCACTGGAATGATCGACATTCATAACCACATTCTGCCGGGGTTTGACGATGGCCCCGTTTCAATCGAAGAGTCTCTGGACATGCTGAGGCTGGCGGAAGAAGACGGGATCCAGACGATCATTTCCACCCCACATTCGGCGTTCCTGGTCGGCAAGCGCTATGGCAAGAGCCAGATTGAAGCAGCAACCGCGATGCTTCAGCAGCAGGGCCAATCCGCAAACATCCAGGTCCAGGTCAGGCCGGGCATCGAGGTGCATTTCACCGGCGATATTGAGCAGAACCTGGCCGATGGCATTGCCTTTACCCTGGCTGGTAGCCGTTATCTCTTGCTGGAGCTGTCTTTTTACAGCTACCCTTTCAGCGTCGAGCCATTGCTGGTCGCCTTGCGCCGACGCGGCGTGATTCCCATTCTCGCTCATCCAGAGCGGCTGGAATATTTTCAACAAGATCCCAATCTGCTCCGCAAATTGATCAAGCTAGGCGCATTGGTCCAACTGACCGCAGATAGCCTGACCGGTGGATTCGGGCCGGCCAGCCAGACCATGTCGCGCATCATGTTGGAACACGGCTGGGCACACTTTCTGGCTTCTGACGCCCACGACAACGGACACCGTGCTCCCAGGCTGTCCGAGGCGCTGGCCACGGCAGCAGAAATGATCGGCTACGATGCCGCGCGCGCACTGGTTGTGACCCATCCCCAGGCGGTGCTCGACGACGTCGAGATCGTCGCCGAAGAGCCGTTGCGATATGGCCCACGACATCATTGGTTCGTAAGGTAAGAGTGAGGTGAAAACATGAAGGGATTGATTCTCAGCGGCGGCAAAGGAACCCGCCTGTATCCGATTACTTACACCAGCGCAAAACAATTGGTGCCGGTAGCCAACAAACCCGTGCTGTTCAGGGTCATCGAAGCCATTGCTGAAGCTGGCATTCGGGATATTGGCATCGTGGTAGGCGATACCGCTGAAGAAGTCAAGTCAGCGACCGGCGATGGTTCGCGCTGGAATGTGCGAATCCAATATATCCAACAGGAAGCACCCTTGGGTCTCGCCCACGCCGTGAAAATCTCGCAGGACTTTCTGGGAGATGAGCGGTTTGTCATGTTTTTGGGCGACAACGTCATCCAGGGGGGCATCTCAAAGCTCATTGCCCAGTTCGAGCACAGCAGTTACAATTGCCAGATTGTGCTCAAAAAAGTAGCCAGGCCCGAACAATATGGTGTAGCCGAACTCAACCCTGATGGCAGCATCCGCCGATTGGTGGAAAAGCCCCGTGAGCCCCAGAGCGACCTCGCCCTTGTGGGAATCTACATGTTTGACTCCCATGTGTTTGAGGCGGTCAACGCCATCAAACCATCTTGGCGCGGCGAACTGGAAATCACCGATGCCATCCAGTATTTGGTTGACCGCCAGTACACCGTGCACGCCTACATCCACGAAGGCTGGTGGATTGATACGGGCGCACCGGGCGACATGCTGGATGCCAATAGCCTTGTCCTTCAGGAGTTGACGCCGCGCATAGAAGGCTGGGTAGACCGCGACTCGCAACTGAATGGCCTGGTCGTCATCGAGAAAGGGGCCGAAATCATCAACAGTGTCATCCGTGGGCCGGCCATCATCGGCGAGAACACGCGCATTGTGAACTCGTATGTTGGGCCTTTCACTTCCATATATCATCACGTGGTTATTGAGAACAGCGAGGTCGAACATAGCATCGTGTTGGAGAACAGCCGTATCGAGTCCATCTCCGAGCGCATCGAAGACAGCCTGATCGGGCGGAATGTGGTGATTACTCAATCCCCGTTGAAGCCGAGAGCTCACAAATTCACGCTGGGCGATAACAGCCGGGTGGGCATCATCGGCACGTAAAGGCTGGAGAGGTCAACAACAGACATGCGCGTTTCACTCATCTATGCTGGCATAGCCGGCAAGGGGTTCGATAGCATTGGGCAGGGCATGGATTCCGGTTGGATCAGCCATGGGCTGGCGATATTGTCCGCCGTCTCCAAGGACAAGGGGTTTGACATCAACCTGATTGACCTTCGAGCGTTGAAGAGCTGGGAACATTTCCGCGAGGAACTGCGCAAACGTCGGCCGCGGGTCTGTGGACTGACCATGATGAGCGTGGATTTCAACCCCGTGATGGAAAGCATCGGCATCATCAAAGCCGTTGACCCCAATATCATCGTCGTTGTGGGCGGGCCTCATCCCACTATCGCCCCCAACGAAGTGTTGGAAAATCCTCTCATTGACTATGTAGTATTGAAAGAGGGAGAAATATCTTTCCCCCGCCTCTTGCAAGCGATAGAGCGCGGCGAACTTCCCCCAGGCAAGGTCATCGTCGGCGAAATGCCTGACCTGGACGCCCTGCCGTATTCAGACCATGATTTGTTCCTGAATGAGTGGCGCAAGTGGGGCTACAAGGACAACTCGCCGGAGGCGTCGTTTACCCCTCTCTTGCCGCCGCCGTTTATCACCCTCATTGCCGGGAGGGGCTGCATCTACAATTGCTCATTCTGCAAGCCGGCAGAGAACTACATCTTTGGCAAGAGGGTGCGCCGGCGCAGTGTGGCTCACGTGATGGGCGAGCTGCGCTTGCTGCGGGACAAATTTCACTTCAACAGCTTCATGTTCCACGACGATTGCCTCATTGAGGATAGGGAGTGGGTCACCGAATTTTGCCAGGCGTATATGGCGGAGGGCTTCAGGCAGCCCTTCTTCTGCCAGGGTCGGGCAGACATCATCGTCAAGAACGAGGACATGGTGGCGCTGATGGCTCGGGCGGGCCTGAAAGGGTATTTCGTTGGGTTCGAGAGCGGCAACGACCGGGTGCTGCGGTTCATCCGTAAAGGCACAACGCGGGCGATCAACCTGGAAGCGGCCCGTGTGTCGCGCAAGTATGGCCTGTCCATCTGGGCCAACTATATGCTGGGTCTGCCCACCGAAACCAAAGAGGAGATCATGGATACCATTTCCATGCTGCGGGAAATTGACCCGGATTACTACAGCCCGGCCTTCTACACCCCCCACCCCGGCAGCGACCTTTTTGACTACTGCGAGGAGCATGGGCTGTCGCTCATCACCAACTACGACAGCTATCGGCGCAACCCAGACGAGGTCAAAATTAAAGGGCACGACTACGAGTTTTTGCAGTGGGCGCTCAAGGAATCAATGCGCCGCAAGCCAATCAACACCATCAAGCGACAGGTGAAATACTATTGGGGACGCTATGCGTCGCCACGCAAAGCTATGCGCAAGTTGGGCCAGGCAATTCATGCGCTCAGGAGGGCACCAAATTGAAAACTCTGATGATTACCGGCGGGGCGGGCTTCATTGGCAGCAATTTCGCCCGCTACATGCTCGGCAAATACCCGGACTATCGGATAGTGGTCTACGATAAGCTTACATACGCGGGCAATCCGGACAATTTCAAAGATTTGCTCGAATCGCCGCGCTTTGCCTTTGTGCAGGGCGATATTTGCGACGCCGAAAAAGTCAATGCCACGATCCGGGAACATCAGATTGACACCATCGTCAATTTCGCGGCGGAGAGCCATGTAGACCGCTCGATCCTTAACCCCGACGCTTTCATCCAGACGGATGTGTATGGTACTTATGTGCTTTTGGAAGCAGCGCGCCGGAACGAGGTGGAGCGCTTCCTGCAGGTTTCTACCGATGAAGTGTATGGCTCAATCTCTTGCGGCTCGTTTAAGGAGACCGACCCGATGGAGCCGAACAGCCCATATTCGGCCAGCAAAGCCAGTGGGGAGCTGATGGTCCGCGCTTATCACGTGACGTATGGGGTGCCAACGCTGGTAACGCGCGGGTCAAATACCTTCGGCCCCTACCAATACCCGGAGAAACTGGCCTCGCTGTTCATCACCAACGCGATTGACGACCAGCCACTGCCTGTGTATGGGGATGGCCGGCAGGTGCGTGACTGGCTTTTTGTGCTCGATCACTGCAAAGGGATCGACGTCGTGCTCCATCACGGCAAGGTTGGCGAGACCTACAACATCGGCGGCGAGAACGAGCGTTTCAACATTGATGTAACCGAGCTGATACTGGACTTGCTGGGCAAGCCGCGTTCCCTGATCCGTTTCGTGCCCGACCGGCCCGGCCACGACCGGCGCTACGCCCTCGATTGTAGCAAGATCAAGCGACTGGGCTGGGCGCCCCGGCGGGACTGGGAACAGGCCATGGCCGAGACGGTGCAGTGGTACCGGGACAACGA
>DAOTYC010000011.1:0-3390 GCA_034435095.1 Anaerolineae bacterium
AGACGTTTCTGCACGATGGCGCGCGGGCCCAATTTCATCGTGGAAGCTCCGCGGTGGTTCTCCCTGCCCGGCAACTCAACCGCGACGCCATTTACGTCTTTTCTGCCCAAGACGATGAGGCAATAACTTCATTTGACCACGTGTGGGGCCCATACGCCCAACGGGAAGACCTGGTGGGCCGAAATGGGGAGCGTTTGGCCGTGGCCTTCAGAGTGGAAAACGCCCAATTGCCCGATCGTGCGGCTCCTGTGGAGACGTTGCTGTCGCCTACATTCCCTCTGAGGCTGATGAATTTGCAGAGGTCAGTTTTTGCTCAGGGTGCGGAGCTTTTGGGATATACCGTAGATCACACCCGCCTTGACCCGAACGAACCGCTTGATGTTACGCTCTACTGGCATAATACCACCCCTTTGGCGGAGGACTACACGGTGTTTGCTCATCTATTGGATTCCCGGCGGCAGGTTCGGAGTATCGGCGATAAACGTCCGCTCGACGGCTTATACCCCACGACATCCTGGCAGGAAGGCGATACAATAATAGACCGCTTTAGGCTGACCCTGCCGCCCTGCGCTTCAAGTGGGCCCTATTTTCTCGCGGTTGGGCTCTACCGGCTGGGCGATGGATGGCGACTGCCGCTGGCAGGCGAGAACAGCGGAACGGCAGCCGTGCTCGGGCCTTTTGATTTGGCTCTTGAGGGCCCTGTTGCTGCTGCCCAACTGTCTCCACAAGCCGCGCTAGACTGGCAGCCTTCAGGCAGCCAGGCGCGCTTGATTGGCCTCGACCTGGAACGCGAAGAGGTCATGGCCGGCCAGGTGATGGCGATGGCCCTTTACTGGCAGGCGGTAGAAGACACCATTCGCGTTCCTCAAGTAAAGCTGCATCTCTCGTCTGCCGCGGGGGAACGTTTTGAGTTGGCCGGGGGGCGGTTGGACGGAGGGAAGCTGGCGGGCAGAGTTTGGCGTGCCGGCGAGGCGGTGTGTACAACAATGTCCATCACCACACCGGTTGACGCGCCTCCGAATGAGTATGAGCTGGTCTTGGAGAGCGAGGGTGACATCTTTTCGCTTGGTCGGCTGCGGATTCAGGAGCGCAAGGGTTCGTTCGAGGCGCCGGCATCGGAGTTTGTAGAGAAGATTCAGCTAGGTGATGAAGTGCTCTATTGGGGGCAAGACCCTCTGCCCTCCACGGTAAAACCTGGCCAGAAACTGTCGGTGAGCCTTTACTGGCAGGCTTTGAAGCAGACCTCTAACAGCTATAAAGTGTTCTTACATTTGGTTGCCCCCAATGGCGCTATCGTAGCTCAAGTGGACAGCTTACCCATGAATGGCAGCTTCCCAACCGTGGATTGGCTTGCCGGCGAATTCGTCAGAGACGTGTATGAGTTGACCATCCCGGAAGACTGTGAGCAGGGCCTCTTCCACCTTGTTGGCGGAATGTATGATGAATTGACTCAGCGCCGGCTTGAGGTTCGTGGCTTTCAGGGTAATACGATCCCTTTGGGGACGGTCACAATAGTAAGATGAGAATTCCCCACAGAACTACCTTGCTGCTTGCTTTGTTAGGGCTCATTCTGCTGACCAGTGGCTGGTTCTCTGCCTATCGCCTGGCCGAACCCGCCTGGGAGATGAACCACCACGGCTACATTCTTTCGGAATGGTCGCACAATGCGGCCAATTACCTGCGGTTTGGGCTGGAGACTCGCACCGGCCTGGTGATGGACTATGGCTGGCTCAGGCCAGAAAACGGATTCACTTATCGGATTGACCATCCCCCTCTGACTTCGCTGCTCATTGCACTGAGCTACACCGTCCTCGGAATCTATGAATGGAGTGCAAGGTTCATGCCACTGGTGTTTTCGTTGGCAATGGCTGCACTGATTTTTCTTTTTGTCCGGCGCATGGCTGGCGATGGGTGGGCGTTGTTGGCGACGGTATTCGCAGCGTTCAGTCCCGGCCTTTTGTTCTATGCCAGATTGCCTGTGCCGCACGTCCTGGCGATGCCTTTTGTTGTGGCGACGTTCCTGGCCTATCGGCAATGGACCATCAGCGAAGGGCGCAGGTATTTCACAGCGATATGGGTTTTGTTTGCGATGGGATGTTGGACAGATTGGATTGTCTATTTCGTCATGCCCTGGTTGTTGCTCCACTACCTGCTATTCCACTACAGGGTGCGCCCTGACCGCCGCTTCCTGCTCATCGGCCTGTCCTTGCCATTCGCGCTGTTCGCGTCTCATCTGGTGTGGGCCTGGCTGGTTGGCGGGTTCGAGCCGATGCGGCAATTGATGCAGATATTCCTGTGGCGAGCAGCCGCGACAGCCGATCCGGCTGCGCGCGAGGGCGCTGCAACATGGGCGGACCTGTACAGGCTGTCCTATGGCTGGGTTAGCCTGTACCTGACCCCGACCCTCCTGCTGCTGGTGTTGGTCTGGATGAGCTCGTTCGCGATTCGGGCCTTCAAACGCTGCATCTCAGGGGACGATTCCCTGGTGTTTTGCCTGTTCTTGTACGGGTTGATTCACAGCGTCGCATTCCGCAATCGGATTTATTTCCACGATTACCTGACTGTCCTCCAGTGGCTACCTTACTTCGCCATCGCTGGTGCATTGGGCGTGAGGACGTTGGTTCACCTGTTCCCCCCGCGCTGGCAAATCTGGGCCGGCCTGGTTCTGATACCGCTGACGCTTTGGGCTTTTCTGTCACCACTCCCCACCGTGCTGAATGGCCTGCACCGTGAACGGCTACAACCCGATTTCTACCTGGTTGGGCGACAGGTGGCCGAGGCGGCCCCGCGTGAAGCCAAATTGATGCTGCCATTTCGCCCGGACATACGTCTGGCTTACTACATGGACCGGCCCTGGAGTGTGGCGACCACAGAAGCGGCGTTTGATGCGTTACTGGCAAAGGACCCGGCCTACAGCCATTACCTGTTCAGTTCAGACTCCGCAGTTGACGGGCCTTTACGCAGGCGGTTGGTCGCGAACTACAGTGTGAGGCTTTACGACAAATACGCGCTGTTCGACCTGCGGTCGAGCGAAGGTAATGTCTTGTTGGCTGGCGCGCCGGATGGGTTGAACCGTGCAGACGCCCGGTTCGGCGACAGCTTGGTGTTGTTGGGCTACGAGTTGAAGCCGGCCGAGGTGGTCGCTGCGCCAGAGGTAGCCTGGTGGGAGCGACATTTCAATGCCCATGCCGAGTGGATGCCGGCGCACAACGCCGTGTTTCGGGTGGTCTATTACTGGCAGGCGTTGGCGCCAATGGGAGAGGATTACGAGATTCAGGCGCGGTTTGTGGGCGATTATGGCGAGGAGCACGTCATTGACCAGCGGCATGAACCGCTGAACGGTGTCTATCCGACGTCGTGGTGGGAGGTGGGGCAGGTGGTGCGCGAGGA
>DAOTYC010000012.1:0-10519 GCA_034435095.1 Anaerolineae bacterium
AGCCATGACACCCAGTGGTGTTTCTTCCCCCATGAGCGGCGCGCCCACGCGCCGTGGGGGAGCTACTAAGAAACTACTCTGTCCCGTCATTCTGAGGCGCGATAGCGCCGAAGAATCTCAACGCCTGCCAGCACGAGATTCTTCGCTTCGCTCAGAATGACGGGATAGGGCGGTGTTTCTTCCCCTATATGAGCGGCGCGCCCACGCGCCGTGGGGGAGCTCAGAATGACGGCAGCCTTGTTCGGTAGCTGTGGAAAACGCCGTATGCACCTGCTCCCTTAAATTCGGACGCACCCATTACGCTAACTCTGCGGGTTTCACTTTGGCTTTAGTTTAGCGGCGAGGGCCGCCACTCACCAACTCAAAGGTATCCCGCGCGATAGCCAATTCCTCATTGGTCGGCACAATCAGCACCTTGACCGGAGAATCGGGGTCTGACGCCTCGACAATCTTGCCCTCAGCGCGACGGGCATGTGTGACGCCTTTGATGCCCATGAACTCCAGGCCTGCGCATGACCACTCACAAATCTCTTTGAAGTTCTCGCCGATCCCACCGGTGAATACCACGCAGTCCACTCCGCCCATAGCGGCAGCGTATGCGCCAATGTATTTCTTGACGCGGTAGGTATACAGGTTGAGCACCAGCATGGCTTTTTCGTAATGAGGGTCGCTTGGCCCCGCATGGTACGCATTCTCAAAAGTCCGCATGTCGGAAGAAAGCCCCGACGAGAGACCGTACACTCCGCTTTGCTTGTTGAGCAGGTGATCAACAGCATCTATGTCGAGATTCTCTTTTCTCATCAGCAGGAACACAATGGCCGGATCCAGGTCTCCACACCTTGTGCCCATGGCCAGGCCTTCGAGCGGGGTGTAGCCCATGCTGGTATCAACCGATTTGCCATACTTGACCGCGGTGATGCTGGCGCCATTGCCCAGGTGGCAGGTGATAATCTTCATCTCCTTGAGTGGCTTACCCAGATACCTGGCCGCCTGCTGCGCCACATATTTGTGAGATGTGCCATGGAAGCCATAGCGACGCACCCCGTACTTCTCGTACAGGCGATATGGAAGCGCGTACAAATAGACGTGTGGTTCCATGGTCTGGTGAAATGCGGTGTCGAAAACGCCTACCTGGGGGACATTGGGCAGAAGCGCGGTGATGGCTTCGATGCCCTGGATGTTGGGAGGGTTGTGCAGCGGCGCCAACTCAATATTGTCATAAAGCGCTTTCATCACTTCATCATCAATCATGACTGAGGTGGCGAATTTCTCTCCGCCGTGCACCACGCGGTGCCCGACCGCATCCAATTCACCTACGCTGCTCAGCACACCATGTTCAGGGCTTGCGAGGATATCCAGAACTATTTTGATGGCATCTTTGTGATCCTTGACTGGCAGGTTCGTTTGTTTGTACTTGTCAGCGCCGGTTCGCCTGTGCGTGAGAGAAGGGTTGCCCAGCCCCACTTCTTCGACTATCCCGGCCGCAAGGCTCTCGGTGTTGTTCCCATTGCCATCAACAGAAAAGACCTGATATTTGACCGATGAGCTGCCACAGTTTAGGACTAAAATCTTCACTTGACCGTTTCTCCTGACTATCGAATCTATAATTTCAACCGATACACGCTGGTAGCTGAAGCCCTGGTTCTGGCGAAATGCCCTACAGAATGTAGCCGATGTCGCCGCTTTTCACACCCGCCGCGTTGGCCTCATCCGTGTCAATATGAAAATCCAGGTCGAAGTCTTCGCGGACACGGACAATTACGCTGCCGAAGACGACCTGGCGAGGGCTGGGGCACAGGACGGCTACGATTTGTTTGTCGGCGTATCCGAACTCCTGGGCGAACTGGGGGGTCATGTGTACATGGCGTTGTGAGATGATCACGCCACTGTCAATGGTTATTTCCCCGACCGGGCCGACCATTGTCACTCCAGGCGAGCCTTTGATGTCGCCAGACATGCGAACCGGCACCGGCATGTCCAACTTCAGCCGAAACGTGTCGGTTAGAGACAGCTCGACCTGGGTCTCTGACCTGACCGGCCCCAGAATACGGACGTTGGGGATCTCGCCTTTTGCCGATCTGAGTGTTACAGTCTCCTGGCACGCAAATTGCCCCGGTTGGGTCAGCGATCGCAATGGGGTCAGGCTGTGGCCGCGACCGAACAGTATATCTAAGTGTTCCTGGCAGATGTGAATGTGCCTGCCAGAGACACCTATGCGGACCTTTGTCTTGAGTATTTGGTCTGCATCGGAGAGCGCCATGAAGTCTCTCAGCCATTCGACTTTGATGATACCTGTCATAATGTCATTCTCCTCGTCCAACTTATCATGGTTGCCTGAACAGAATTTGAAATTCCGTGTGCTCTTGGCACAAATTGAGGAAGGCTTGCTGTCATGAGCCTTCCTCGCAGGATTAACCGCAAGCGTATGCCGGCAGCTCTGTTGAGACGGCGTAGGGGGCTGATGCGGAGAGTCCAAGAACGTAGCTGGAATCTGGAAATCAACGCCTGCCTTGCAACGTCTGCCTCTGACCAATGACCGAATGTTGTTTCATACTTTTGAGCTGACAACTCCTACCGGAATCAAGTGAATTTTAGCACAGAAGGAACGGCCTGTCAAATATTTGAGGTGTTGGAAAAACCCGGTTGAAATTGGCCTGATTGTAGGGGGAGAGGATATAGCAGGGCTATACCCTCTAAAGCGGCTGCTTGAAGTCGTAAAGATTGTCTGCAACCGCCCAACGTCGCTGGCAGTGCTGACATTCCATGTAGCCTTCACCGAATGACCAGCGGCTGTTGCGGCAGGCCGGGCATTGGAACAAATGTTCTGGGCTGTCTGGCCGTTGGACGGTTTGGCGGAGCAGCAGAAACCCGCTTGGGCTCAGCATAAGCCATCGGCCCGTCCATTGTAGTGCGCTGTCCAGGCCGGCGAGGATGGACAGGGGAACTAACTTCTTGAGCAAGGGAATTCTGAAGTGGGAGACAGACAGGCGCGCCTCGATGTCAAGTTTGGCCTCTAGCACTTTGGCCTCCATCCATCGCGGGTGATAGTCATAGTTGAGGGAAACAAATTCCACCGGTTCCGGGTCAAAAGGATTCCATTTCTGACGGCGCAGCAGGTAGCGCAGGATGGCCTTGGCGTTTCGTTTGTTGGCGAATTCCAGGACGATAGAACCGTGTGTACGTGTGACACGGGCCAGCTCAGCGAGCGCGGCAGGCACATCGGTCAGGTGGTGGATGACCCGCACCATAGCCAGTGAGTCGGCGACGGCGTCAACGAAGGGCAGGTGATACACATTCGCGGCGACGTACAGGTATTTGGGGTTGCGCTTCCCCAATCGCTCCTGGGCCTGTCGCAGCATGGAACGGGAGTAATCCACCAGGATGACCCGCTCATATCCCTCGTATAGGTCAGCCAATCGCCCAAAGCCGGCTCCGACGTCGATCAGCGTATGGCCTGTAGGCGGCAATAGCCGCCGCAGGGCAATCCGTTCGACGCGGTCTTCATAATCTCTGTTTTGGCCGACCCAGAAATCGGTCTCATAGGTGCTGCCCTCGTAGTCGCACACCGCCGGTGACTGAACTACAGGTGACACCGCTTGATCCTGGCATTTTCCCTCTTGCTGCGCGCCCAAATCGCTTCTCCATCGTCCGAATGTTTCACGTGAAACATTCGGCCTGTTTGCCCACCACTCTTGCAGGCTGCCCTGCCGGTTATGTTCGGAGTGTGGACGTCAGGCCGTTCACGGCTGGTAACACTTTGTCCGGATTGGCGAGGCCCGCCGGGTCGAAGGCCTGCTTGACCTTCCTCATCGCCTCCAGGTCGGCGGCAGAGAAGATCAGCGGCATCCCGGCCAACTTTTCCAGGCCGACGCCATGTTCGCCGGTAATGGTGCCGCCAGCCTCGACGCAGGCCTCCAGAATCTCCAGAGCCGCCGCCCGAACCCGCCCGGTCTCGTTTGAATCGCGGGCGTCGAAAAGAATGAGCGGATGTAGATTGCCGTCGCCCGCATGAAAGACATTGCCAATCAGGACATCATGCTTCTGCCCGATCTGAGCGACCCGTTTCAGAATGCCCGGCAGCATGGTGCGCGGCACCGTTCCATCGCACACCAGGTAGTTCGGCTTTATCGAGCCAACAGCACCAAACGCGCCGCGCCGACCGGCCCAGAGCTGATCGCGCTCTTCCGGGGAACGGGCTACGCTCACGCTGGTCGCGCCAGCACGATAGCAAATTTGCATGATTTCTTCCGCCAAGCGGTCCTGATCGTCTTTCAGTCCGTCTACCTCGATGATCAGTACTGCTTCGGCGTCCAAAGGATAGCCGGCTTTGAAGGTCTTCTCAATGGCGCGGATGATCACATTGTCCATCATCTCCAAGGTCGCCGGGATGACGCCAGCAGCGATGATGTCGGACACGGCCTGTCCAGCAGCCTCCAGGCTCTCAAATACGACGAGCATGGTCTTGATCGCCTCGGGCTGACGCATGATGCGCAAGATCAGCTTGGTCACAATGCCCAACGTTCCCTCCGAGCCGACGAACAGCCCCACCAGGTCGTATCCCGGCGTATCCAGGGCCTTGCCGCCCAGCTCGACCGTGTCCCCGTTGGGCAGCACGACCTCGAGGCCCAGCACGTGGTTTGTGGTCACGCCGTATTTCAAGCAGTGTGGCCCACCAGCGTTCTCGCCAACGTTCCCACCGAGCGTAGACACTTTCTGACTGGCCGGGTCGGGCGCGTACAGGTAGCCATAAGGCGCCAGGGCTTTCTGCACATCCAGATTGAACACGCCGGGCTCAACCACCATCCGTTGATTGGGGATGTCAATTTCCAGGATACGGTTGAGTCGCCCCAGGCTGATCACCAAACCACCTCGTGAGGCCACCGACCCGCCGCTCAGGTTGGTGCCCGCGCCACGTGCAGTGAATGGAATGGAATGGCGATTGGCCAGCTTCACAAGCTCTGCGACTTCCCGGCCACTGCCGGGCAACGCAACGGCGTCCGGCATGGCAAAATCCATCGAGGCATCATACTGGTAAAGGAAAATGTCTTCCGGAGAAGTCAAAACATGTTCGGGGCCGACTATCGCGGCGATTTCAGATAGAATCTCAGGTTCTAGCATAGCATCATGCCCTCCACGCAGTTAATCACTGTTCTCGGCATAAAGTCGCTCATCTCACAGGCTCTTTGTACACCGTCCGTAGGTCGCAGAGGCCGTCGGCCAGCAGCCGGCACTCTTTGACCTCGTTTCTCACGGCCGTTGTAATTAAAGGAGAGGCCAGGTAGACCACCAGGGCATCCTCGACCAGGAACCGCTGCAACGACGCCAGCCCATCTACAAGGTCATCGAGCCCCGACGCGGAAACGCTGGCGAGCAACTGGTCGTATTCAGGGTTGGCATAGTTCAGATAGTTCCAGGAACTGTCCGACTTGTAGCGAGCCAGCGCTGCCAGTGGGTCGGTCTTGCCCTTGTGTGTCATCAGGGTCAGGTCAAATTCCCGGCCGAAGTATACCTGATTGAGGAAAACTGTCCAATCAACTGGGACGATTTCCAGCCGCACGCCGACCTCTGCAAGCTGCCGGGCCAGCGCTTCGGCCAGTCGCATGTATTCGTCGTCTTTTGGCACGCTTATCACCGCATCTAGCCCCTGGCCATAGCCCGCCTCGGCCAGCAAGGCCTGAGCGCGAAGCACGTCATGAGGATAAGAGTCTGCCATCTCGACATGGTACGGGTCGCTGATCGAGAATTCCTCGCTGGCAGGCGCGGCCGCCCCGTACCACACCTCGCCAATCAAGGCCTGGCGGTTGACGCCATAGCAGATGGCCTGCCGCACCCGCAGGTCATCGAACGGCGGCCGGGCATGGTTGAAAGCCAACACTTTAACTTCAGCCGCCGGGACCTGGAACAGCGAGATGTCGCGGTCTCCTTGCAGTTCATGAGTGGCCGATATGGATAGCCCGGCCACAATATCAACCTCGCCTGACTGAAGGGCGCGTATCCGGTCCTCCTCGGCAGGTATGACCCGAAAGACGATCTCGTCAATGGACAGCCCACCACCAGCGGGGGCAACGCCGCCGGAACGTTGCAGGGTGACATAGCGGCCTCTGGCCCATTCCTTCAAGCGAAAAGGCCCGGTGCCGACCGGCCGTGCATACAACTGGTCGCCCGATTCATCAGGCACAATCGCCGCCCAGTCGTTGGCCAGTTCAAGCGGCAGAGTGACCTTAGGTTCCCGCAGGTGAAAGTTGATGCTCAAAGTGTCAGAGATGCTTAGCGACTCAATCACTCCGTACTCGCCAGCCCGCAGGTTCGCTGTCGCCGGGTCAATCAGTCGCTCGATGCTGTACGCCACATCGCGGGCGGTCAGTCGGCGCCCGTTTCCAAACAGGATGTTGTCCTTCAACCTGAATGACCACGTTGTACGGCCCTCGTCAAGCGACCAATCTTCGGCCAGCCGTGGTACAAACGTACCCCGCTCGCCCACCTCGACCAACGTCTCGTAGATGTTGCGCGTGATCTGGAAGCTCAACGGTGAGATAGCAACATGGGGATCGAACCCGGCCGGGTCGGCCGGAATGGCGATGACAACGTTGTTGGCGGCGGAACGCGGGCTGACTCGGGTCGCCGTCGGCTCAGCGGTGGGCGGAAGCTCCGCTGTGACTGTCGGCGTCGGCTGAGCCTCTGTCCGCAAAGGTAACGAGCACCCTGCGCTCAAACAGGCAAAGCATAGCAATATGACCGTCCAAACAGGACGGCTCACGCCCAGAATGAAATGGCAACAGCGCGCGAACTCTACGGGACACTGACCAGTCAATATCTCTCCGTGGACAATTAGTTTACATAACGAAAATGCGCGACGCACAAAATTGTTCAGCCTTCCTGGAGGATTGTAACAAAAGCCACATGCGAAGTCAAAGAACGGACTTTTTCATTGGCAAAAACAAGGCTTTGGAGTATAATCCTCTTCAATCTGGTTCATGAAATGAAAGGTAAGGACAGGGACAGGCGATGCCTACCTGGGCGATTACGGTTCTGGCCTTTGTGCTGGGTGTGGGAAGCTGGGCGGGGCTCGGTTATTTGGTTACATACTATGTGCCCGATGCCTCGACGATAGCCCTGTCGCTTCTGCTCGTCTTTCTGGCTGTCGCTGGAACGGCAACGCCATTCGCTCATCTGCTGAACTATCGCTTTGGCCCCAGGCCTGAACCTGACGGAAAACCTGTGGTCAATCGCTGGCGTATCTGGAGACAGAGTTCGCTGCTGGGATTAATAGCTGTGCTGGCTCTCTGGTTTCAATTGCTTCGCGTGCTCAATCCAATCGTTGTTATTTTGTTGGTGGGTGTTTTTGTCCTTATTGAGGTGTTTTTCCGCACTCGTGGTGAGTAGACTTACGGCGGTATGGGCTCATGAATGACCATCAGACGGCGCAGGAACTGCGTAGATTGCCAAGCGTGAGCAGTCTCTTGCAGATACCAGAGATTGAGGTTTTGTTGGCCGATTTCGGACACGAGCTGGCTGTGGAGGCCATCCGCGATACGTTGGTGCGGACGCGAGATGCCATCATCGCTGGCGAACCCTGTCCGCCGACGGCGGAACTGGTCCGACAGATCGGCCTGACGTTGTACGGCTGGCTGCGGCCTTCGTTACGTCCGGTGATCAATGCCACGGGCGTGGTGATCCATACAAACCTGGGGCGGGCGCCGCTGAGTGTGCGAGCCAGGCGAGCTATGGAGTATGTCGCCAAAGGCTACAGTAATCTCGAATATGACCTTGAAGAGGGACAGCGCGGCTCCCGCTACTTCCACGCTGAGGCAATGCTCCGGCGGTTGACCGGCGCGGAAAGCGCCCTGGTAGTCAACAACAACGCCGGCGCGGTGTTGTTGATTCTGTCCGCCCTCGCCAGCGGCAAGGAAGTCGTGATCTCACGGGGGCAACTGGTCGAAATCGGCGGAGGATTTCGCATCCCTGACGTGATGAGACAGAGCGGCGCGCGATTGATCGAGGTCGGCACGACCAACCGCACACACAGCCGTGATTACGAGGAGGCTATTCGTCCTGACACCGTAGCCTTGATGCGCGTCCATCACAGCAATTTCAGGATGATAGGATTTACGCAAGACGTTGCATTGGCCGACATGGTGGCTATTGCCCGAAAACACGGGTGTCTGGTTTTTGATGATCTTGGCAGTGGGACCTTGCTTGACACCTCGTTGGTCGGTCTGAAACACGAGCCGACCGTACAGGAGAGCGTAGCCAGCGGCGCAGACCTGGTGTCGTTCAGCGGCGACAAGTTGTTGGGCGGGCCGCAGGCGGGGATCATTGTCGGCAAGGCCACGCTGATTGACACGCTGCGACGGCATCCTCTGACGCGTGCGCTTCGGGTGGACAAAACCACGCTGGCCGGCCTGCAGGCCACGCTTTTGCACTACGTCGAGGGCAAGGCGTTGTCCGAGGTGCCTGTTTGGCGCATGCTGAGCAGTTCCCCCGAAGACTTGAGGACACGTGTGGAGAAATGGCGCGCCGCGCTGACCGAGAAATGCCCTGGCCTTCGGGCAGAAATCGTTGATGGACAATCCGCCATCGGGGGCGGCAGCCTGCCAGGCGAGACCCTGCCCACGCTGCTGCTGGCGTTGACGACGCCTGCGCCTGAGGCTTTCAGCTTTCGGCTTCGCCAGGGCAACCCGCCGGTAGTGGGGCGAATCGAAGATGGACGTTTCCTTCTCGATCCCAGAACTGTGTTAGAAGATGAAGATCAGATTCTTGTGCAGGCTCTGGCCGAAGCGGACCCAACGCGATAGCCGAGGGGTGAGACGATGAGTTGTATTTTGGGCATCGAGACATCCTGTGACGAGACCTCTGCGGCGGTCGTGGCCGATGGCCGGACCATTCTGTCCAACATTGTGGCCTCCCAAATCGACCTCCATCGCCGATATGGCGGCGTTTTTCCGGAGATGGCCTCGCGTCAGCATGTGTTGACCATCGTGCCCGTTATCCGTGAAGCTTTGCAGGTCGCTTCGGTAGGTTGGCCTGACCTCACAGCAATCGCCGTGACTCATGGCCCTGGCCTGGCCGGGTCCTTGCTGGTTGGCGTGAATATGGCCAAGGGGCTGGCCTGGGGCCGACAGCTTCCCCTGATAGGGGTCAATCACCTTGAAGGACATCTGTATGCCAACTGGCTCATCCCGCCGAGCGGGATCACACCGGAGTTTGAGTTCCCGATGGTTGGGCTCATCGTATCGGGCGGCCATACTGAATTGCTCTTAATGACCGACCACGGCGAGTACCAACGGCTGGGCGGCACGATTGATGATGCGGCCGGAGAAGCGTTCGACAAAGTGGCTCGCATCCTGGGCCTGGGCTATCCGGGGGGGCCGGCCATTCAAGCCGCCGCCGAGCAGGGCAAACCCAATGCGTTCCGGTTGCCGCGGGCCTGGCTTAACGACAGTTATGACTTCAGCTTCTCCGGCTTGAAAACCGCCGTGCTCAGGCTGGTCGAGAAGTACGAGGACAAGGCGACTCCCACACAGTCGTCCCCTAAACGCCCTCGACGCATGGCTGCCGCAGACACTGGCGAGCCAAAGACCTCGCTGTCCATACCGAACCTGGCGGCCAGTTTTCAGGCGGCTGTCGTGGACGTGTTGGTCGAAAAAACATGCCGCGCTGCGGAGGCCTATGGCGCCAAGAAGATCGTGCTGGCCGGCGGTGTGGCGGCCAATGCCAGCCTGCGCGAAGAGATGCAAAGTCGGGCCAGTGTGCCGGTGCTGTATCCGCCGGTCTCACTGTGCATGGACAACGCTGCTATGATCGCCGCAGCCGGCCACTGGCACTGGGTGCGTGGAGAGACATCCGATTACGCGCTGGACGTTGTGCCCACCTTGCGGTTGATTCCTGAACGACGTTCTGAGAAAGGCAAATAGATACGAGAAATGGGAGAAAAAAGCGATGCAGGTTACAGTGAAAGCCTTTGGCATGGTTCGCAATTTGTTGGGACAACAGGAATTTACATTGGATTTGCCGGAGGACGCAACCGTGCGTGCGGCTATCGCGCGGCTGATTGAGCTGAGCGGCGTGAGCCCTGATGCTCTGCTCTCGGCAGACGGCAACAAGCTCAAGGTGCGCGCCATTGTGAACGGCGCGGCAGCGGTGCTGGACTCCCCCTTGCAGGACGGCGCCGAGCTGAATTTGATGCTGGCGATTGGTGGGGGAGCGTAGTCACCGGGTTACTACCACATCATCTGGAGGTTTGTTCTGAACATGCAGACGTTCTACAGTCCACCCAAGATTATTACCGGCGACGGATGCGCCGCCGCCCTGGGCAGCGAAGCTGCGACGCTGGGCGCCGGCAAAGTGGTGATTGTCACCGACAAGGTATTGCACGAAAAGACCGATATTGTGTCCAATGCGCTTGGGTCTCTCCAAGAAGTGGGCGTTGCCGCTGAAATTTTCGACGACGTGGAGCCGGACCCGTTGGTCAGCACAGCCGTGCGGTGTGCTGAGTTTGCCCGCTCGATGAATCCAGACG
>DAOTYC010000013.1:0-2365 GCA_034435095.1 Anaerolineae bacterium
GTTGCCACGCGCCCTCACCGAGATTGCGCGTGTGAGCCGGCCGCAGGCGACCATTGTATTCGGCTTTCCCTGCCGGAATGTATTGACCGATGCCTTCTATCGGTTGGTTGGCTACGACCCCAGGACAATACACCCATCCGGCCATGTGGAGATACTGCGCGCCATCAGAGCCACCAGCCAATTGCAGGTTGTCAAAATATCCAAATTCTTCACCTTTCTGCCGGCCTGGTTGAATGTCTATATGGTCTGCCAGTGTATTCGTCTCTAAGTTGGAGCTGAAATTGGCCTCTCACAGGGACCGCGCTTGCGAACTCTATCAACAATCCCGAGTGGCTCATTGGGACGCCGTTGCCCGCAAAATGGATAACTGGCGAGGATGGGGCGGCTATTACCATCAGCGACTCGAGCAAATCTACCGCTTCCTTGTCAGTCCAGGCCAGCGTATCCTTGAAATCGGCTGCGCGCAAGGCGACCTGTTGGCCGCACTACAGCCATCGGTCGGCATAGGGATAGACTTTTCGGCAGAGATGATCGCCCGCGCCCGCCGTCGCCATCCTGACCTGCGTTTTGTTCACGCCGATGCCTGTGAAGCTGGCAGCCTCAATGAGCAATTCGATGTCATCGTCCTTTCCGACCTGATCAACGACCTGTGGGATGTCCAGGCTGTATTTGAAAGCCTGCATCCCCTGATGTTGCCAACTACACGGGTGATTATCAATTCATACAGCCGCCTGTGGGAATTGCCTCTGGCTTTGGCTGAAAAGTTGGGGCTGGGCAAGCCCACATTGTATCAAAACTGGCTTACTGTCGAGGATATCGCCAATCTGCTCTACCTGGCTGATCTGGAATTGATTCGCCATTGGGCTGAGATACTTTGGCCTTTGCCGATGCCCGTCCTGGCCAGCCTGGCGAATCGTTATCTGGTCAGGCTATGGCCCTTGGGTTATCTGGCCATGTCGAACTTCTTCGTCGCCCGCCCGGCGCCCAAGCCCAAAGCCTCCGAAAAAGAGCCGCTGGTTTCGGTGATCATCCCAGCCCGCAACGAAGCGGGCAACATTCCGCACATCTTTGCTCGCGTCCCTGAAATGGGCCGCGGCACCGAGCTCATTTTCGTGGAGGGTCATTCGCGCGATGATACATACGGGGCCATCGAGAAAGCCAGCGCTGAGCACCCTGATCGCCGGTGCAAGCTCCTGCGCCAGACAGGGATTGGCAAGGGCGATGCGGTAAGACTAGGCTTCGAGCACGCCAGCGGTGAGATTCTCATGATTCTGGACGCTGATCTCACCGTGCCGCCGGAAGACCTGCCGCGCTTCTACGAAGCACTGGTCTCGGGCAAAGGCGAGTTTATCAATGGAGTGCGACTGGTGTATCCCATGGAAAAGCAGGCGATGCGCTTCGCCAACTTGCTGGGCAATAAATTCTTCAGCCTGGCTTTTTCGTGGTTGCTTGGGCAGCCGGTCAAAGATACCCTGTGTGGGACAAAGGCTTTGTGGAAATCTGACTATGAAAAAATCAAAGCCAATCGTGCCTATTTCGGCGATTTCGACCCGTTTGGCGACTTCGACCTGTTGTTTGGTGCAGCGAAGCAGAACGTGAAGATAGTTGACCTGCCGATTCGCTATCGGGAACGGACTTACGGCACCACCAACATTCAGCGATGGAAGCATGGCTGGCTTTTGCTGCGCATGGTAGCATTCGCCGGCAAACGATTGAAGTTTGTATGAATCTGTGTATTCACTTTGGCAGGGGATCTTTTGGGATACGTCGCTGTGCTGGAATATTTGAGCAGGAGTTGTGGGGTGGAGAAAGGGCAGATGTGGGATAAGCCAACGATTGGTGGTCATATTCCCTTGCACATCGCCTTATTCAGCTTAGGCCTGATTGGCGTAGCGATACTATTGTACAGCACAGTCTGGGGCATTGGCGTGTCGCCTGATTCAGTGCGCTACATTGACGCAGCGCGAAACCTGGCAACTCGCCACGCGCTCGTTGAGAGACAAATCGAACAAGAAATCCAAGACCTGCTGTCCCTCGAATTGGTCAAACGGGGCGCGGACGGGGCCATTTACAGAGCAAGGGGTCGCCCAGAAAGTCCATAACTGGCTATTTCATGTCTGAATTGGAGGCGCATGATGGAATCTGGAAAGATTCGCTTCCCCGTCACCGCCGCGGCCAAGCCCCTGTTTGCCAGGATTACGTGAGAGGGGTAGAATCAGCTTTACCAGACTTGTGCGGAGATCAAGGTGTCATGGGCTCTCGACCTGAAATCTATGATGTCATGTATGCGATGGAAGACAGCTATTGGTGGTATCGAGGACTGCGCCGCATCGCTTTTTCCCTTTTGGAACGATACTATCCTTCA
>DAOTYC010000014.1:0-29234 GCA_034435095.1 Anaerolineae bacterium
AAACATCATTTTGCCCCTTCGGTTGGGAGAATCTTCCCCCAATAACCTGGGATCACCACATGTCCCCACTTATCCCCACAACACTATTATACACCAAGCTGAGCGACTTGTCTAGCCCTTTATGAAATTTTTAAGGTTCGAGCCTGATAGGTAACTTAAATGTAAACCAAAAGTTAATCTAAGGTAATTATACACCCTTTTTTCAAAAATGTAAAGGGGGCAATTCTCCAAATTTTCGATTTCCCGACGGTCTGATGTATAATTTCCCTAAGTAATTCCATTATTCAACAGGTTGTTCATGGACGCTCAACACATTCGGAATTTCTGTATCATCGCCCATATTGATCACGGCAAGTCCACCCTGGCCGACCGTTTCCTGGAGATGACCGGTACCGTTGACAAGCGAGACATGGCGGATCAGGTGCTGGACAGCATGGACCTGGAACGCGAGCGAGGGGTGACGATCAAGGCGTCGCCCGTGCGGATGCTCTATCATGCACAGAATGGGCAGGATTACGAACTGAACTTGATAGATACTCCCGGCCACGTGGATTTCACTTACGAAGTCTCGCGTTCACTGGCGGCTTGCGAAGGAGCTTTGCTGGTCGTTGATGCCACGCAAGGAGTGGAAGCCCAAACGCTGGGCAACCTGTACCTGGCGCTGGATTATAACCTCACGATTGTGCCGGTGATCAACAAGATTGACCTGGCTTCGGCGAATCCGGAGGCGGTGGCGCAGGAAATCGAAGACCTGACCGGCATAGACGCAACCGAAGCCCTGTATGTCTCCGCCAAGGAAGGCCGGGGCGTCGCAGAGGTGCTGGAGGCCATTATCGAGCGCATCCCTCCGCCGCCTGACCTGCACAACAAGCCGCTGCGCGCCTTGATATTCGATTCGCATTACGATTCTTACAAGGGCGTCATCGCTTACGTCCGAATCGTCGAAGGCGAGTTGAAGAAAAACGACCGTATCTATCTCATGGCGAGAAAACACGAAATTGAACCCCTGGAGCTGGGGGTTTTCACGCCAGGCATGAAGCCGGTCGACCGTTTGGCCGTCGGTGAAGTCGGCTACGTCGCCACCGGGCTGAAAGATGTCTCCGAATGTTCGGTCGGCGACACCATCACGCTGGCCGCCAACCCTGCCGAGCTCCCATTGCCCGGCTATCGTCCCATCAAGCCGATGGTATTCGCCGGCTTCTATCCTGCCGAGAGTGAGGACTATAAGCTGTTGCGGGATGCCCTGGAGAAGCTCCAGCTCAACGACGCCTCATTGACATTCGTTCCGGAAACGTCGCAAGCGCTGGGCTTTGGTTTCCGCTGCGGCTTCCTGGGCCTGTTTCACATGGACATCATCCAGGAACGTTTGGAACGTGAGTATGGCCTGAACCTGGTAGCTACTGCCCCCAGCGTGGAGTATCAAGTTCTCACCCGTGCCGGCGAAGTACTGACCATTGACAGCCCTGCCGATTTACCTCCCGAAGAAAACATCGAAGAAATCCTGGAGCCGTGGATGAAAATCCAGGTCTTCACACCCAAAGACTACATTGGCCCTATCATGGACCTGGTCACTAAGCGACGGGGGGAGTTTGAGAAGATGGACTACCTGGACGAAAAGCGGGTGGTGCTCACATTTCAGGTCCCGTTGAGCGAGATCCTGGTTGACTTCTACGACCAATTGAAGTCACGCTCGCGCGGCTACGCCTCTCTGGATTACTCCTTTTCGCAATATCGGCCAAGCGACATGGTCAAGTTAGATGTATTGGTCGGCGGGACGCCCGTGGACGCGCTGTCCATCATTGTCCATCGTGACCAGGCCTATCACAAAGGGCAAACCCTGGTCAGCAAGATGAAGGAAGTCATACCACGCCAGTTGTTCGACGTGGCCATTCAGGCAGCCGTCGGCAAGCGGGTCATTTCCCGCGCCAATGTGAAAGCGCTGCGAAAGAACGTGCTGGCAAAATGTTACGGTGGCGATGTCACTCGCAAACGCAAATTGCTGGAAAAACAGAAGGAAGGTAAGAAGCGGATGAAGCGGGTCGGCAATGTGGACATTCCGCAGGAAGCCTTTATGTCGGTGTTGAGTCTGGAGGAAGAATAGCTCAGTTTGGACGAAGGAGGTCTGACTATGTTAAGACGACTTGTTTTCGTCGGGATAGCAGGCGTGTTGTTGTTCTCCGCCCTGGCCTGCAGTTCGTTTGCTGACACCGCCTCGCGCATCCCTTTTTTGCAACGCGGACCGCGCGCGATTGGAACGGCCATCCCGGATAATACGACTTCAGTCGCCCTCAACCAAGAAGCCGAAACGACGCAACCGGTCGTTTCGCCGGTGCGTTTCAATTCGACGCCTGCCGCCGAGGCCCGCGGAGCCATGACTCAGGTGGATGAATCGAACCAGACGGCGACGCCCACCATCGAATGGCTGATGTTGCCGGCAGGCGTTGACTCTACTCCGGCACCTACCTTGATTATCCGCTTCAACACACCTACTCCCATGGTAGAGGTCATGCCGACGGCCCTGTTGCCCCAGCCAACCGCGGGATTACCGCCCACTTCTGCCGACAGCGGGCCAGTGGTTATCACCTTGCCCGCGCCGCCTCCCACTGCGACACCAATTCCCATTATCATCTCGCCAGCGCCCAGCCCGGTTGTTCCGCTGGTTACAGCGAGCCCGCCCGTGCCCGAAACAGGTGGCGCCGTCGCCGGCACCGCGCCTGAGATCATTTGGATTGATGATGAGCCTGGCTGGCCGCGCAGCAAAGTAATGGGGTGGCGGGGCGGCGTTTCCTATTCGCTGTTCGGTGACAAGAACTATATCAGCCGCGTGCTGGAATTCAACGTGTCTCCGCGCGGCGACTGGCTGGCTTACACCACCATTGATAGCTCCGGCATTCGGCAGGTCAACACGACGACCGGCGAACAGCGGGAAATCAAGCCCAAATATGCGTGGTGGTGCTATCGCTTCCCAGCCTGGTCGCCAGATGGGACGCTGCTGGCTTTTGTGGCAGGCGCGGACAGCGCGCCGTGGGTTTCGCCGCCGGGCGCAGGACTGTGGACCTCGGCGCCGGACGGAAGCAACATCAAGCAAGTCGTTGATCGCGTAGGTTGGGCCAACCAAAGGATTCTGCTGGCCGGCTGGCATCCCTTCCGAAACGAGCTGATCTACGCCCTGCCGAATCTGCCTGGTGCGTTGTTGCCTGAGTGGTTTGTGGTGGCGCTGGACAGCGGGAGTCCCCAGGCTTTGCCCCTGAAGGGCACCCTGTACGATGTCGCCCCAGACGGGTCATGGCTGTTAGGCGACGGGTTCACCAAGAACTGGCCCGAAGGCCGGCAGGAGCACAGCTTCAACGTGTTGATGCGCGTCCCCGTAGATGGGGCGACGCCACAGGTGCTCACCCCAGCTTGCCGTTCGGACATCATGGGGCAGATTTCACCCGACGGCAGTCGCATCGCTTTCCTTTCCATGCCGACCATCGGACCATTCTGCCCGCCGCAATCAGGGCCGATTACCTATGAGCTATGGGTCATGAACAGCGATGGTTCCGGGCGCCGTCAAATTCCAGTTGAGGGTTTTGTCGGCCGCAACTCGCCGCAATGGTCGCCGGACGGCATGTACATCTACTGCTGCATGTGGGACAACACAGGCTCCGCGTTGTGGAAAGCGGACGCCAGCGGCGCCACACCTGGGATCAAATTGCCGCAGACAGAAGGAGCCGACCGGTTCGCTGTGGTCCGCTAATGCATCTGACCAACCTGCAAAAGCTGGAAGACACGTTGGAGAAACATGATCGAAGCGCTGAAGGACTTGCGTGTGGCTTTCAACGGCCTGTTCTGGGGACGAAGCACGACAGGCAGCGGCCAATACGTAATGAAACTGGTTCGCACTCTGCTGCACTGCTACCCTGAAAACCGCTATCTCCTGGCTTTGCATCAACGAGAATATTCTTCCAAACGGACGGGGGAGGATGAATCCTTGCCGGAGCTGGGTCGGTTTCTTCTGTCCACGCCTGCCGACCGATTGGGGGAGAACTGGGCCAAACTGTGGTTCGAGCAGGTGACCTTCCCCCGCTTCTGTCGGCAACAGCGGGCCGATGTGGCCCATGTGCCCTATTGGGGCTCGCCACTTTGTTCAACCGTCCCGACAGTGGTGACCATCCACGACCTGATTCCGCTCATGTTTTCGCTGTATCGCGGCAACCTGCTGGTGCGCGCATACTCTGCGCTGGTCTCCAGGTCGGCTCGACGCGCGGCCCACATTGTGACCGACTCGCAGGCCTCGCGCCAAGACATCATCAACATCTTGAAGGTCGCACCCGACAAGGTGAAGGTAGTCTATCTGGCGGCGGACGAGAATTTCAGGCCGGTGACAGACCGAGGCGTACTCGCACACGTGCAGGCCAAATACCACCTGCCCGAGCGGTATATACTCTATCTGGGCGGCTTCGACGCCCGCAAGAATGTCGCCTTTCTTCTACAGGCCTATGCCCACCTGGTGCAAGAGTGGCCTCAGTCGCCCCATCTGGTTCTCGCCGGCCGTTTGCCGGAAGAATCCAGCGAATTCTTTCCCGATCCCAGGCTGTGGATTGATAGACTTGGCCTGCAGGGCAAAGTCGCGCTGATCGGTTGGGTTGACGAAGAGGACAAACCGGCCTTGTACACGGGCGCAGATGTCTTCGTCTTTCCGTCGGATTATGAAGGTTTCGGGCTACCAGTTCTGGAAGCCATCAGTTGCGGCACGCCAGCAGTGGTGACCGAGGCTGGCTCATTGCCTGAAATCGTCGGCGAAGCCGGCTTACGGGTGCAGGTCGGCAACCTCATGGGCCTGACCCACGCGATGGCACGTATCGCCCAGGACCGCGATTTTCGCGAGCTCCTGCGCGAGAAGGCCCTGGCCCAGGCCGCGCTGTTCACCTGGAAGCGTGCCGTCGAGCAGATGATGACCCTGTACGCCGATGAGTGTCAGCGGGCCAGAGGATAACCGATTGTGAAGGTCCTGATGGTTTCCAAAGCCTGCGTGGTAGGGGCCTATCAGAAGAAACTGGAAGAATTGGCCTCTTTCTCGGACGTGGACCTGACTGTAGTCGTCCCTCCGTTTTGGAAAGACGAACGGGGGATTGTCCATCTGGAACGTGCCTACACCGCCGGTTACAGACTGGTCGTCAGACCGTTGGCTCTGAACGGCCACTTCCACCTGCATTTCTTCCCGGGCCTCGGCCAATTTGTGCAGCAACTGCGTCCGGACATCCTGCACATAGACGAGGAGCCGTACAACCTGTCAACCTGGCAGGCGGTGCGTGCTGCCCGCTCAGCCGGAACGCGCAGCGTCTTCTTCACCTGGCAAAATTTGCGCCGCGACTACCCGCCGCCGTTCAGTTGGATGGAGCGCTACGTTCTGGCATCGGCCAACCACGCCATCGCCGGCAACCGCGAAGCGGCCAGAGTCTGGCGCGACAAGCATTACCGCGGCCCGATCACGGTGATCCCACAGTTTGGCGTTGACCCAAACTTGTACCCCTATCGAGAGCCGCAGCCGCTCGGCGACAGGCCGTTCGTCATCGGTTACGTGGGCCGGTTGGTCGCAGAAAAGGGCATTGACCTGCTCCTGCAAGCTGCGGCGCAATTGCCGGGCGGCTGGCAGGTCCGCATTGTGGGCAGCGGGCCGTTTCGAACGACGTTGGAAGCGTTGGCGAAACGACTGGGGATCGCATCGCAGGTTCAGATACAGCCCCCGCTCCCCTCGACCGAGGTACCTCAGTTCATGCGAGATCTGGACGTGCTGGTGTTGCCCTCACGCACCCGACCGAACTGGAAGGAACAGTTCGGCCGGGTGATAGTCGAAGCGATGGCCTGCGGTGTCTCGGTGGTCGGGTCGAGCTCGGGTGAGATTCCCTTTGTTATCGGCGACGCCGGGCTGGTCTTCCCCGAAAACGATGCCGATGCGCTGCGGAACGCGCTCGAAAGCCTTCGCGACGATGCACTCAGGCAGGACCTGGCTCGCGCTGGCCGCGCTCGGGTGCTTGCTCACTACACGCAGGCCCAGATTGCCAAAGAGACCCGTGATGTCTATCTTGCCATGTTAGCAAGCTGATTCCCCCTATTCTGCACGGAAGCAGTTGCCGCCCACAGCCAGCTCTCTTACTTCTCCAGCACCTCGATATGTTTGACCCATTTGACCCATTTGGCGCCGTATTCGTCCTTAATCACCAGCCGGACGGGATAACCGTGCTCCAGAGGGATGCCTTCGCCATTAACCTGATACGCCAGAATGACCTGCTCAAAGTCATAATCTTCCCGTTCGAGGTTGACCCAATAGCCGTCGCTGCCCGAAGTAATCCGCAAGGCCTTGAAATCCGGTTTGGGCCTCGCCGCTTCCAAAATGGCTGAAACCGGCGTTCCGGTCCATTCCACGTTATCGGCAAAGAAACCGCTGCAAATCAGGAGCACGACCTCTGAAGTTGACGGGTATTGCTTCAGTTGTTCGAAGGTCAGCTCCAGCGGGTTCTCCACGAAGCCATCTACGAGCAGCCGATAGTCGTCTATGTTGACTTCGGTGGGCGGAGTGCCGGTCTTGTTCAAAGCGGTCGTTGGATCAATGGCGAGGCAGGTCTTGGGCGCGCTGCCTGGCTGTTTCACCGACAGAGCAGAACGCGAAGGAATCTGGTCGCACAGCGGCTCAGGTTCCAGGCGGGCGATAGCCAACACCGCCTCCGTCTTTTGGTCATAGACGGCCACGGCGTTGAAGTTCAGGTCGGCGGGCAGGCGATACTCTTGTGCCCCTGCCGCCGACTGCAAGTCGAGTTTCACCGCCGCGGCGATTTCGGCCTCTCTCGGAATGGCCGAAGCGGTGAAAGCCAGCACCGCCGGCCCCTTTTGAATGAGCCTGAAATTGGGCGTCAGGCGGATGACTTCATCCGCGCCGACCCGGCGATGCTGTACATTGCCCCATGCGCCCATTTCACGCCCATCATAAGGCACGAACGGCGCCTGACGGAGCAGGATCGGCGCATTGGGAGCAGTGCTCTGGTCATACCCGTAACTCACGCCGAGTGTATCGGGGAAACCACCGCCAGAGATGAACTCTGGAGGCTCAGGTTCGTCGTCGGGCGGCGTCCCTGCTTCGGCAGGTACGACGGAAAATAAAGTGAAGAACGCAAGAAGTAGAGCCAGAAAAATGAAAAACGTATTGCGCACAACATACTCCTTTCCTGACCTAATCGGCGAGTACAAAGAGGATATCTGAATATGCTTCGAACGTTTCATCTCGCCATTTGAAGCTGAGCTTCAAGCTCTCCATTACATCGGGCCGCATAGCATTCAGATGATTGTTGATGTCCTCTACCAACAACACTTTGTTCCGTTTCAGTTTCCAGCTGTCCTCCACATGTTTCAAGTCCACGAGGATCAAGAAGAAACGGTTCGATGCATCGAAACGCCGCACTCCTTGATTCTCATATAGCCAGACTTTTAGGTCGGTCGGATCCTGTATGGTCTGCTGAATAAGCCGCAGGCGAGTCGCACGAAACTCTGTTATGAAATCTCTGGCGTTATCAGATGGATGTTCTGCTATCTTCGCTATAAGTTCCATGAAGAGAGTGCTCGGTGGTGTGCTGTTGTCAAACCAGATATTGGCACTTCGACAAAAAGTTTTCAGTTCAGCCAACTCTGGCCTTAATCCTTCGCGCCGGCGGAGTAATTGAAGATAACCGTCGGGGAAATAGGTCACTTTCAAATCAAAAGGGAAATCATGGATAAAGAAGTCGACTTTCTTGACCAAGCCGATCACCGGCAAAACCGACGGGTGGTCGTTAAAAATGTCCTGGATAATGACTGATGACCAATGGTTGTACCAAGAACATTGCACATAGCTTCTCAGGCTATCATGAAGTTCGCTGTCGATTGCCGAATTGAGCTCATTCCAAGATCGTATTCGTTTTACATAGTGATCCACAATGGTCTGTTCAAGACTATTTTGATATAATCCTCCCCAATCAAAGGCCCGCATCTGATATAACTGGGAGATAAGTTCATCCTCGTGAGCTTCGCGTTCAGCCCTTGCTTCTCGATATAACCACCGAATAAAATGCTCTAGAAGGACAACAGGCGGCCGGTGGTCGTAGACATAAGCCAATAATTGGCGGCCAGAGATACGATCACAATCCAGCCCAATAAACTGACAGAACCGACGCAGCTGCTCTGAACGTGAAATTGAACGCAGTTTGAGCCAATATATTCCATCAGCGTCTCGTACAAGGTCAACAAACCGATTTTGATCATAATATCTTTGCAGTACGTCAAAAGGTGTTGGCATTGCATTCTCCCTACGAGGGTTTAAGTTGCCAACCGTTTTGGTAGATGCACATTTTTTCCAAACTCTGCATGATTTGTGAGACCTTGTAGACTGTCCCCAAAGGGATAGCGGGAGTTAACAGGCCTGTTATCACCTCGTGAGTCTCAGCACCGTTTGTACGGCTGGCGAAATATCGGAGCATTGCCTCTTCGAGTTGTGAGCGAGATTCGTTCACGAAAAATTCGGACCTATTTGTCTTTATATTCTTCCGGCCAGTGAGGACAAAATCGGTTTTCAAGCCATTCTTTCGAGAGTCTTGGACGACAGAACGCGCCGAGTATTCCAACGGGGCCACCTCTAGAACTTCAAAGCCTGCTGTCACCAGCCCGTTGAGCAAAGACAACCAGGTTTCATCATTTAAACTGTTGAACGCGATGGAAATGTATCTATCAGGTTTGAGTACACGCCACATTTCGCCAAAAGCTTGTTGCAATCGGCGGTAGTAATCGTTGGCACCTTTCCTGCGGCTTTGAGCCTCTGAAATGACTATCTCGTCTTCCCAATCAAATTCAAAGCCCAACCATGCATTCCACATCAGGCTAAGCTCCAAATAAGGTATTCTGTTTCCATGTGGCGGGTCGGTAAAAATATAGTCGACAGATTCGGATGGAATGGGTAACTGGGTAGCTGTCCCTCTAAAAACCCAGTATCCCAATGAGGACTGGCTTAGTTCAGTGAAAGAGAAAAGGGGCTCGGCAGTTGAAGGAATTATGGAGTTCGCCTCTTGTTTGCCTTTGACGATGCGGGCAAAGCGGTTTTGAAAACATCGCCAAACATGAATTTCGAAATGCTCGGGAGGAGTCCAGTAACCAATAACCCAACTGCCCACCTCAACCCTAGCGTTTGTCTCATCTCCACCTATTTTCCCACGACGACGAATGACAAATACCATATTACTAGCCTGAGGAAGCGATGCACTGAAACAAAACTCCATAATTGCCCGAATTTTCTCGTCTGGAATCTGACGAATTCTCGCCAATAATAAAGACAAGGCAACAAGCGCGCGTTTTGTAAATAAGTCACAAACTCTGGTTCCGGCTCTAGCGTTTATCCTGTGGTTCTCTATTAACTCATTGGTTGGGAACCAACGCGGTTTCTCCAATGGGTTTTGGGATGTCTCAAGGTCTTTTCGGGAAGGGGATTTGATCGCTTTTGCAGTTTGACAGGCAGGACATGCTACCCATAACTCTCTAGGACTGTTATGCTCCCAAATTGTATGCGTAGTGACAGCTTGGGAATAACCACATTTTGGACATTCTGTATGGTACAGCTTATCTATTTCAGGCTGAATCTCCTGTTGGAGTATGTCAAAATGGCTCTTGAGCACTCTGATATCAACATGCTGCAAAGCCATCAAAGTAGAGAATACTGCTATGGGATTGATATCAATCCCTATCGCCCGGCGGCCCAACTTGAGGCTCTCGATGATACTAACGCCAGAACCACAAAAAGGGTCAAGCACAATTTCGCCCTTGCTGGAATAACGAGAAATATAGTTCGCCACCAAATTGTGTGGCTTCTTGGACCAGTATTTATGCATAGCATAAATACCTTTGTATGTATCAGGCGAAAGATTGTTATTGGAGTCTTCGATGTCATCCTTCAGCGAATATCCATTGTCGTTTACATCGAAAAACAGAGGCAACTGCTTCATCATGCTTCTCGTAGCATCAGCCGTTAAGACATGACCGGTTCATTTTCAATCCTGTTTCACACATCCAGGTTCTGCACGTTCTTCGCATGGGTCTGGATGAACCGCTTGCGCGGCGGGACGCTCGAACCCATCAGCATATCGAAGGTGCGGTCGGCAGCGGCAGCATCCTCGATGGTCACCTGCAGGATGGTGCGGTTTTCGGGGTTCATCGTCGTTTCCCACAACTGCTCCGGGTTCATCTCGCCCAGACCCTTGTATCGCTGAATGGTCACATTGTCGCCATTGATGGACTTTAGAAGCTCGTCCTTCTCTGCATCAGAGTAGACATAGTGAACCTGCTTCTTGTGTTCGATGCGGTACAGCGGCGGTTGAGCGATGAACAGATGGCCGTTCTCCACCAAAGGCAACATGTAGCGGAAGAAAAAGGTCAGCAACAGCGTGCGGATATGTGCGCCGTCCACATCGGCATCAGTCATGATGACGATGCGGTGATAACGCAGCCCAGACAGGTCGAACTGATCGCCCACGCCCGTGCCCAAGGCGGTGATGAGCGCGCGCACCTCGTTGTTACCCAGAATGCGGTCCAGGCGAGACTTCTCGACATTCAGAATCTTGCCGCGTAGGGGCAGGATAGCCTGGAACCGCCGGTCACGGCCTTGCTTGGCCGAACCACCGGCCGAGTCGCCTTCGACGATGTAGAGCTCGCTCTCTGCCGGGTCACGGGAAGAGCAGTCGGCCAGCTTGCCGGGCAGAGTCATGCTCTCCAGCGCGCTTTTGCGGATCACCAGGTCGCGAGCCTGACGCGCGGCCTCCCTGGCCCGCGAAGAAGTCAAGCATTTCTCGACGATAGCTTTGGCGGCTTTGGGGTTCTCCTCTAAGAAAGCAGAAAAAGCCTCGGTCACTACGGACTCGACATGCCCTTTGACCTCAGCGTTGCCCAGCTTGCCTTTGGTCTGGCTCTCGAACTGAGGCTCTTGCAGCTTGACGCTGACGATGGCGGTCAGCCCTTCACGCACGTCATCGGCGGTGAAATTGCTCTCGTTGTCTTTCAGCAGACCAGCCTTGCGCGCGTAGTTGTTGATGGTGCGGGTCAGCGCGGCCCGGAAGCCGGTCAAATGCGTGCCCCCATCGACCGTATTGATATTGTTGGCGAACGAGTATACCGAGTCGGCAAAACCGTCGGTATACTGCACTGCCGTCTCCACCAGGGTGCCGTTGACCTGACGCTCAATGTGAAAAGGCTCATGCAACACAGTGCGGTTCTTATTGAGGTAGCGCACGAAGGAGGCAATGCCCCCTTCAAAGTAGAACGACATACGCCGCCCCTCACGCTCGTCCATGAACCGTATGGTCAGCCCTCTGGTCAGGAAAGCCATTTCCCGAAAACGCTGGATCAACGTGTCGAATTTGAAATCAATCGTCTTGAAGATCGACTCGTCGGCCATAAAGGTGGTCTTCGTGCCCGTATCGGTCGCCTGGCCAATGACTTCGACGGGCGTGACCGGGACGCCACGCTCATAGCGTTGTCGGTAGAGCTTGCCGCCGCGTTTGACCTGCACTTCCAACCATCTTGACAAGGCATTCACGGCCGATACGCCTACGCCATGCAAGCCAGAAGCGACCTTGTAGCCCTCCCCGCCAAACTTGCCGCCAGCGTGAAGGATGGTCATCACCACTTGCAGGGCGGGCAGCCCTGTGCCGGGATGGATATCAACCGGGATGCCGCGTCCGTTGTCTTCAACAGTGACGCTGTTATCGCGGTGAATGGTGATGTTGATGCAGGTGCACGCGCCGGCCAACGCCTCATCAATGGAATTGTCAACGACTTCGTAAACCAGGTGGTGAAGGCCACGGATATCCGTGCTGCCGATGTACATGCCCGGTCGGCGGCGCACAGCCTCCAGTCCCTCCAACACCTGAATATCTGAAGCAGTATAATCGCGTATCTTTTTCAAAACGTCTTCTGTCAACTTACTTTGTTCCTCCTCTAACCATCAGTTGCTCACGGTTAGCCGAAAACTTTCACGAGACCTATACCGTTTGGGGCACTGCGCCCAGTTCTTCCTGCCAACGACGATACCTGTGTTGATAGAAGACCATGATAGCGGCTACCAGGCCAGTCCCAATAAACGCATTGCCGAGAATGGCGATGAAGACGCCCCATGGGGCAAAAGCCAGCCGCTGCCAGACCAGCATAAGGCCCCCGCCTAGCACATTGGTCAACAGAATCAGACCCACTGTCGCCCAGAAATTTCGTCGCACCATCAACATGCTATTCCAGACTGCCTGGAGCAGGCCGGTCTCATTGATCAACAGGTCATCAACGAAATAGAACAGGTAAATCATGACAATGATGCTTGCCCAAAACGTCATCAGGCTGAACAGACCTATCAACATGACGGCCAGGCCCTGGCTGACAAACGCAACCAACGTCAGGAAAATTGAAATCGGCAAGATCAGCACGGCGATCAGCAGCAACAAAATGAACCCCAACATGATGATGCGCCCGGCCACGCTGAACACACGCCGCGGCAAGTACTGCAGATTGACATGATTGCCCCTGACCACCTGGGCTATCAATTCCAAATACAAGCAGGCGATCACAACGCTGAGCAAAACCAGCACGACGACCAGCACCAGCCCTATCCAACCGTTAGCTACTTCACCCAACGAGGGTTGATTGGTGCCCAGTTCAGATGCGTTGACCGCCATGAAATTGGGTACGCCCAGGAATGTGTTGGACAACAACGAGAACAGATTGAAATTCTCTCCCATCTTGATCAGCGCGTCACGGCTCATTGCCAAATTGTAGGCATCCGACCTGGACAGATTGAGCGAGGCCTGTGGAGTCAGAAGAGGCTCCAGCCTGCGCACCAGGCGGGCAATCGATATCTTGGGCCCCAACCAAACGAACAGGTCTAATACAACCGGGATCACGATCAACCACAGGCGACGCATCACCAGATTAAACCCCGCCGTCAGGGCATCAATAATACTCAACAGAACAACTCCTTTCTTCGACTGCTTCTATTTTACCACATTAAGACGCTTTGCGAAAATCTTGAGGAATTGCCTGGGCAGTCGCTTGTTTGTCAACAAGTGAGGTGTATGGTATTATAACCGCGATTGTCTCGACTCAGGAGAAAAAGCGAATGGTATGTGTGGGAGAACCCCGCACTGACAGAAGGTACGTTATCCTTGCAACAATAACCTTTCTGGTCAGTCTGGCAATCTACGTCCAAACCCTGGCGCCATCCGTAAGCACGATTTTCGACGACAGCCTGGAACTCCAGCTCGTCTGTTACCAGTTGGGCATCGCCCACCCGACAGGCTATCCATTGTACACTCTATTGGGCAAGTTTATGACCCTCTTGCCCATTGGCAATGCAGCCTATCGGGTCAATTTGCTATCTGCCCTGTGCGGGGCGCTCACGGCGACGGGAATCAGCCTGATTCTGACCAAGACAACCGGCCGACATCTGGCCGGTTTGGCGGCTGGCGTGGCTCTGGCAGTTTCACCAGTTTTCTGGTCACAATCAACCATCGCCGAGGTTTACACTCTTAACAGTTTGTTTGTCGTGCTTGTCCTTCTGAGTGCAACGATGTGGCAGGACGGCGAAACCACCAGCCGGTCCGTTCCAACTCAGAACCGGACAGGATTGTGGTTGGTGGCTTTGGTCTTTGGATTGAGCCTGACTCACCATCGCTCCATGGTATTGTTGCTTCCGGCCCTGTTGGTTTTCATTTTCCTGGTCAGTCCCCACTTTTGGCGCAAGAAGAACGTGTTGTTTAAGGCCCTGCTCCTTGTCATACTCCCTCAATGTCTCTATCTGTACATCCCTTTAAGAGGCATTCACATCTCTTCACTTGACGGCAGTTACCAGAACACCCTCTCTGGATTCTTGCGACACGTAACCGGCGCTGGCTACAACGTGTTTCTGGTCGGCAACCCACTGGAACAATCGCGCGCGCTGACGGACTATTTGGCTTTGTTCCGCGAGCAATTTGGGATAGTGGCATTGGCCCTCGCTGCACTCGGCTTCGTTTATATGTGTATGCTGCGGGAATGGCGCAAGCTGTGGGTGCTCACTGCAATTGCCTTCGCAACGTACACCGCATTCGCGCTGACCTACAAGGTAGCAGATGTCGAGGTCTTTTTCATCCCGTCATTCTTGTTTGTCGCCCTCTGGTTGGGCTTTGGGTTGGCCCTGTTGATGGACCTCCTGGTGCGATTACTCGATTGGGTCTTTGTGCGCCCCGCCAACGCGGTTGAGGAGGACGTCGTGGTAGCACCAGGGTCGCAACCGCGCGAGGTCTGGCGGCCATCGCCTCAGTTAGCCGGGAACATCCTGGCCCAGCTTGTCCCACTTGCCTTCCTGGGTCTGGTGGTGTGGCCCTCCGTACAGGCCAACTACCCCTATCAGGACCGCAGTCGAGACTGGGACGTGCATTACTATGCGCTGGACATCCTCAGTCAACCTTTAGAAAAACGGTCGGCTATTGTCGGCATTTTAGGCGAAATGACCTTGCTGCGCTACGTTCAGGCAGTCGAAGGACTCAGGCCTGACGTGGAAACCATAGCTGCCGACCGCGAGACTGAACGGCGCAAAGTTGTGCGGGAGAAGATAGAAGAAGGGAAGGCCGTATACCTGACGCGACCGCTAAATGGCATCACAGGCGAATACGACCTCTCAGCCATAGGTCCGCTCATCCACGTTCAAAAACGCCCCGGCATCATAGACGTCGTGCCGGAGTTCCCGGCCGACATCTACTTAACCAAAGCATTCCATCTGCTTGGCTATAACCTATCCACTCTGGAACGGGAATGGCAGACTATCATACGGGTGACGCTCTTTTGGGAAGTGACTGCTCCGATAGATGCCAGCTATAAAATTTCGGCCCGTATTTACAACACGACGGGCCAGTTGATCGGCCAAACCGATGCTTTCCCTGTGCACGACGCCTATCCCACCACTGCCTGGGAACTCGGAGAAGTGGTGCGCGATGTCTATGACATTCGGATTATTCCGGGCAGTCCGCCCGGACAGGGTAAGCTGCTGTTGATCCTATACCGCCCCGAAAATGGCCAGGAAGTTGCGCGCACCGAGTTAGGGACAATCGAGAGCCGCGGCTCCCTGAACGAACCACCGTTGGACAAACTGGGGGTCAATCATGTCCTACGCACCCCCATATTGGACCGCGTAGAACTATTGGGATATAATCTGCCTGAAGGTAGCGTGGTGTTTGAACAAGGAGACCGCGTACCACTCAATCTCCTGTGGAAACTGAACGATGGTATCGGCAAATACGGCGTCTTTCGCCTGTGGCTGGGGGGAGTGGAAGCCTGGCAGGTCCTGCCGATTCCGATTCTGCCACCCGAAGCCGAACCCCGGCCAATTGGTGCCTTCTTGCTCCGACAATGGGTCGAGTTCCCCCTTACGGCGCGAGTCCCCGATGGTACGCATCCGCTGTATCTGGCCGGTTATGCCACCGAGGCGGAAGCACAGACTGGTGCCAAGCCGGGCCTGTTGCTGGGCAAAATTACGGTGAAAGGGCGAGAACGTGTTTTCGAAATGCCGTCTATGGACACGCAGGTTGGCGCAGTGCTGGACCGCCGCATAGTCCTCTTGGGCTTCGACCTGGACAAGCGTGCCTACGAACCCGGGGAAGAGATCAGGCTGAACCTTTACTGGCGCACTCGCGCTGAAATGGACGTTTCCTACACGGTATTTGTGCACCTGATCGACCGGGATGGCCGCATTTGGGCGCAACAGGACAACATTCCCCATGGGGGGCAATGGCCCACTACCGGCTGGATGCAGAACGAAATTATCCCTGACGAACACATCCTGATCGTTCCAGCAGATGCGCCACCAGGCAACTATCGTTTGATTACAGGGATGTACCAGTTGGAAACGGGAAAACGGTTGACGGCCGCCGCCGGCAATGACACCCCACTAGGAGATTTCATCCCACTGACAGAAATCACTGTCGAATAGCTTTAGGCTTAGTGGCAGGACTTTTGAGGCGTCTCACTCAAATCTCGACTGTCACACTTCCAATGACCACCCTTCCTTGCCTGGTTTGACAGGAAGGGGCAATTGCGCCCAACACCACCTGTCGTTTCGGGTCGTATACCATGACTCGAACCTCGTAGCTGCCAGGTGGTGCCAGTTTGGGCAGAGAGACCCTGGCCGGGTGACGAAGCACCTGATGCGGTTGCCAGCGTGATGTGGGATAGGATGCGCCCAAGGGCATTTCATCAGACCTGGCCCAGGTTTGTTCCTGTACGTCAGCCAATTCCACGACCACCCGGTAATCAGCCGGAAGGCGTCGGAGGGCCTCCCAGTACAAGGCGATGTCCAGAGCTCCGGACGTCTCAAGGTGAATGCTTTCTTCCGCCACCTGATACCCAATAAGCTTAAGTGAATCATCGAAAACAGCGTCACAGGGCTTGAGGTTCGATGGCAACGGCCAGGTCGGCTGCTTTTGAGTGAGATAACCCTGCACGCGAAGATAACTTGGGCCGGCAAAGAGTCGGTCATCGAAGAGAAAGCCATTCTGCTCAAGCCAGGAGCGTATAAACCCTTGCGGGTCAACCACCGTATCATAAACTCGAAGAAGCCACATCCTGGGGTGGGCGGCAAACACCCGTTCCAAAGCCCGGGCTGTTTCACGTTCGTTTGTGGCGTAGAAGTCTGATTCAGGGAGGCCCCAACCCAAACTGGGCGACCCATTGATCGACCCTGTCTGTAAAACTATGACGCCGTCAGAGCCATCAAGGGCAGCGGATGCTTCGCCCCGATCAAAATCGCCAGAATCCGGCCCGTAATCCACCAGGCGACCACGCCAGGCAATGCGGTCTGGGTAGTAGTAGACGAACGCAGGATATGCGTAGCCAGCATTGATCAGAACAACATCGCCCGGCCGCACGTTCTCTGCAATGTAGCGGGTCGCGGCTCGGAAATCATCCCGATAGTAAAGCGGATCATGCTGGAACGCATAAAGTGAATAGCCGCTGGCCCCAATCCATATAGCCGCAGCGATGGCCCCCAAGGCAGCCTGCCTTCGGACTAACCCAACAAAACCCACTGCCAAAACCACGTAGAATGCTGGCGAATAAGTAAAAACATAGCGCGAATGAAACAGAGGTATGTGCAGCGAAACCAGACCAATAATGGCGACCGGGCAAAAGGTGTACATGACCAGGCCAAGCCCAAGCCGCCTGTTGAATCGGATGGCAACAGTCACGCCTAGCGCGTAGACGATGGCGACCGGGACAAGCACGTAGCCCATGTGTGCAGCAATCAACGATTGCCCGAAAGTCAACGCGTTCCACGACTCCAGAATGATCTGCCACAGCGGGATCAGAGAACGCCACGGGGGCACCGGCGGGTCGGTTGCCTGCCGTATAGCCACGCCCAGCCACGGCGTGTAAAGCACGAGCACCGCCAACTGAAGGAGACCCCATCGTCTGACCATCTCACGCACGGGATGCCCAAGCCGCCAACTGGAGAATGCCACTATGCAAGCCCACAAGTTCACAGCAATCAGAAGAAAAGCAAAGTAATACAAAGTGTACAGCCCCAGAGCAGATGAAAACACATAAAGCAACATCACGTAGCGCCTGGCACGTGGCTGAGACCAGCCCTGCCGATCAAAGATTTGCCATGCGGCCCAAAATGATACCAGTCCCAGAAATGCGCCAAGTGTGTACATCCTGATTTCCTGCGAATACCAGATGTTGTAAGGTGACAGAGCAACGGCCAAGGCTGCGGCCCAACCCGTTGTTTCCTCATTGAAAAGGGAAGAAGCCAGACGATAAACAGCGGCTATGATCAGCATCCCAAAAGCGACCGAAAAGAAAGCCACCGCAAATTCAGAGTTGCCCACCACAGATACCCAGCAATGAAGTGACAAGTAGTAGAGAGGCGGATGTATGTCCCCGGCCGTATGTCGGACGAGCTGTTCCGGCGACTGCTGCGCCAGGAAAAGGCTCACTCCTTCATCATACCAGATGCTCCCGCTCCCCAGTCGCACAAGCCGTAACAGGAATCCGAGAAACAGCACTGCAATCGGAATCCACCGTTTCTTCACCATTTCTCTACCATTTCTCCACATTGTAGCCGCCAAACTGTCTCAAAAACCCCTTCAATTGGCCATTTATCCCCCGAACAAAGTAAAATCAGGATTAATTTCTAGTAATTATCCGGCCTCTCCTTTACTATTCCTTTACCGTTCCTTTACCATCTCTCAACCCCGTTTACCCAAAGTCTATGGTAACATAGTGTTACAAATGAACGAATATACAGGACGTTTCCAGCGGTAATCAAAAGTTTCAGAGTCTGGCATTTTGATTCAACAACAAGAGCGTGACTCACAGGGAGAGCCGGGACTCCCTTTTGAGATCAAAACCAAACAACCTATCACAAAGAAAGGAGGACTACACAACATGAGACTATCGCTCTATCGCCGGGTTGGGATTCTATTGGTCACGGTGCTGCTCCTCCAGCTAGTGGGCCTTACAGTGGCAAATGCCGCGCCGGCCGCCCAGGCGATGATGCCCGGAATGCCTGGGATGCCTGCGCCAATCTACCACGTGGTTCGCCCTGGAGAAACACTGTTCTCGATTGGCAGGCTTTACGGTGTCAGTCCCTGGTACATAGCGCAGACCAACGGAATCCTTAACCCCAATCTCATCTATGTCGGGCAAGTACTGCGCATCTTCGCATACGGCCCGGGTCCCGGGCCTTTCGTCCCAGGACCGGTAGGGCCGTGGCCAGGCCCCTGCCCACCAGGGCCAAGCCCGATAGGACCGTGGCCCACGCCGGGAACTTGCATGACTCTGCATATCGTGCGGTATGGTGAGACGCTGTCTGCCATCTCCAGGCTATACGGGGTCAATATGTGGGCCATTGCCCGAGCCAACGGCCTGTTCAATCCGAACATCATCTTTGCTGGACAGGTTCTGTGTATCCCGGCTCCAGAACCGTTTTTTGTCCTGTAGTGTGGCTGCTGGGGCGGCTCTTCGAACGAAGAGTCGCCCCACCGCCTGACGAGTACCTGAAACGAACGTTGTGAGTGTTGTCTAACCGAACCATAGTACTACATAGTACTACTAAAGAAGGAGTGTGACAAAATGAAACGCATACTGGCTGTTCTCGCAGTCGTAGCACTGACACTGGCCGTCGGTGCAACTTCCGTCGGTGCGCAAGGTCCGATGGGCGGCCCGCAGATGGGTGGCCTACAGATGGGTATGCCGCAGATGGGTGGCTCGCAAATGGGTATGCCACCGATGGGTGGGTTGTGGTATGTCGTCCGCCGAGGTGACACGTTGAGCGCCATCGCTCTGAAGTACGGCGTAAGCTTCTGGGAAATCGCCCGAGCCAATGGCATCTGGAACCCAAACCTCATCTTCGTCGGCCAGGTGCTGTTCATCCCGGTCCGCCGGCCTGGCCCGTTCCCCGGCGCTTATCCTGGCATGTTCCCCGGTTACGGTGGTGGGTGTGCTGGTTGGGGCGGTTCGATGGGTTGGGGTACGTATCCCTACTTCCCGTACTGGGGAGGCTGCTATCCTTACCAGATGCCTCAGCAGATGCCGCAGCAAATGCCTTTGCTCATGAACGATGGTGGGGTCTGGGGCAACCCAATGCCAATGGGCGGCATGGGCGGCGGGATGCCCATGGGCATCAATTTCTAAGTGTTGGTCAAATGGACGTATCAAGTCTGACTCTTTGTAAGAGTCCCGGATGAAAGTGAAGGATGAAGCCATGAAGAAACTCATATTTCTAGTCTCAGGATTGCTCATCGCGCAACTGCTCATCGGGACGATGACAGCAGCCGCTGCTCCGGCAGCGCAACGCCCAGGCCCAAGTTGTGGACTCGGCGGGTATGGCTACTACCCGTATCCCGCCTACTTCCCCTATCAGGGTCTGTACAGCGGCCGCTCGTCAGCCTGGTATTACCGGTACACCTACTGTGCCTATACTGGCTATCAGCCCTATGTCCCGGCATACTACTGGTGGGAGTATCCTTACTATCCTGGCTGCGGAACCGGTTGGGACAGGTGTACACGCTGACCAACAAGGCAATCTGAACTGTGCGGATCGTATCCGCCGCCCCGAAAGCCGCCTGAGTGTGAGGCGGCTTTTCCCTGTGGCCCAGTTCTTTGGATTTACCCGAACCGAACCGTGATATAGTCGTCGGTTCGCTGGTCTCTGGGGCGCGTGAAGACCTCCTTGCCCGTCCCGTACTCAATCAGTTCGCCGGCCAGGAAGAAGGCTGCTCTGTCAGCAACTCTGGCCGTCTGCTGGACACTATGTGGCACGATGACAATACGGTCAATACTGGCAGCGGGAATTTACCACCGCTCGGCCTTAAGGTGGACTGCATGTTCAGTCCAGCACATCCTTGTTGACGATCAACGTCTTCACGCCCGAAGTCCTGCGATTGGCTGTGTCTTCAAATGCCTGCTTTGCTTGTTCAAGCGTGTAATACTCACTTTGCAGAGGCAAAACGTTGAGCAACTTGGCGTTCATCAGGCTGAGCACACGCGGGAACCGATTGACGCCAGCAATCATCGTCAAAACCTGTATTTCGTTGGCAATAAAATTGTTAAAATTGAAAGTCACCTGATTGGACGGGAAGAAGCTGACCACCACCACATGACCACCCATCCGCACCACGTTTGGTATGAAATCCATAACCGCCGGGTTACCCGTTGCTTCGATGACGTGGTCTGCTTTTCCGCCCAGCGCACTCAGCATCTGCTCGACAGGATTAGTGTCATGGTAATTGACAACACGTTCGAGCCCCACTCTTTTCGCTATGTTCATCCTGTGTTCCCGAGAGCCGAGCATGACCACCGGCGCTGCGCCAGCCGCCCTGGCCACCTGGGCAGCCAATTGTCCAATCGTCCCATCACCCAAAACCGCCACTTTCTCGCCAGGGCGCACGTTGGCCAAATCAATTGCATGTACGCTTACGCCAGCGGGTTCGGTCATAGCCGCCTCGCGCAACGACACGCCGTCCGGCACCTTGATGCACGCTGAGGCAGGCATCAAAATGTACTCAGCGAAGGCGCCCCGATACCGGCCCGTCAGACCAACTTCGGTTCGGGTCTCGCATAGGTGATAGTCTCCGCGGCGACAGCCCTCGCACACGCCGCAGGGGATGCTGCATTCACCCGTCACACGGTCGCCGGGCTTGAGGCTGGTTACTCCTGCGCCGACGCTTTCAACTACACCCGACCACTCATGCCCTGGAGTCCACGGGTAGCTAAGCATGCCCATGTGCAGGTAGACCATCGTTCCATCGAGAATTTCGGTGTCCGTGCCACAGATGCCGACAGCAGCTACCTTACAAACAACCTCGCCAGGACCAGGATCAGGCTTCGAGACTTCCTCCACTCTCAGATCGTGGGGGCCATAAATGACGACTGCTTTCAATTGGCAATCTCCTCAACTTTGTGCATTGCCCAACAGGCAGACTTGGAAATTCAGACGGTGTAGAATGCACAGCCAGTGCTGTACAAAGGCAGGCTATTCTAGCACCAAAACAGGATTTGGTCAAATGCTGCTGCCAACCTTAAAAATGGTGCATTATTTCACGAATGGACTTGACAACAGGCCAAGACCGTGTTATAATTCGTGTGAAATATCACAAGAACATCTTTGAAGCAGCCATAGCAGCAAAGGAAGGAACGTATGGTTACCATCAAGATAAACGAACGCGAAGTTACAGTGAAAGAAGGCGTCACAATTATCGAAGCCGCGCGCGAGCATGGGATAGACATTCCGGCGCTGGGTTACGACCCGCGTGTCAGCCCGCCCAGCGGCGTAGAAGTTTCAATAGTTGAATTGGTCAACGGTAAGGGCGCTCAGTTTGTTTCGGCTACCTCCACCATTGTCAAGGACGGCATGGTCATCCGCACCGAGTCTCCGGCCCTCACCAGTTTTCGTGCGATATATCTCCAGTCGCTGTTGAGGAACCATTACGGCGACTGTGTAGCGCCGTGTGTACAGCGATGTCCAGCGCATATTGACATACAGAAATACCTGTACCATGTTGCAGCCGGCAACTTCCGCGAAGCGTTGCAGGTCATTAAGGCCAGCAACCCGTTGCCCTCGGTCTGTGGGCGTGTATGTCCCCACCCGTGCGAGGCGGAATGCCGTCGCAACGCGGTGGACGGCGCGGTGAACATCAATGCGGTGAAGCGTTTTGTGGCCGATTGGGACAGCTATCAGCTCGTGCCATTCAGGCCAGAAGTTGCCCCGCATTCAGGTCACAAAGTCGCCATCGTGGGCGCCGGCCCGGCTGGGCTGACAGCAGCCTATTTCTTGCGACAGAAAGGCCACGCGGTCAAGATCCTGGAAATGCAGGAGGCGGCCGGGGGAATGCTGCGTTGGGGCATTCCATATTACCGTCTACCTGAGGAGGTGTTGGACGCGGAAATACAGGCGATTCTCGATTTGGGCGTAGACATCGAGTATAATAAGAAACTGGGGCGGGATTTCACCATTCAGTCGCTGAAAGAGGAAGGCTACGAAGCCATCTTCCTCGGCCTGGGTGCGCAGAATTCATCAGCGATCCGGGTCGAAGGTGAGGATCTGCCAGGCGTGATGTCCGGCCTCGATTTGCTGGGGCGGGTTGCTCGCGGTGAGCGACCCAATCTTGGCAGTCGAGTGGTGGTACTGGGTGGTGGCAACACGGCGATGGACGCGGCGCGCACGGCTGTGCGACTGGGCGCATCTGAAGTCATGATTGTCTACCGGCGCACCAGGAAAGAGATGCCCGCCGAAGAGACAGAGGTCGAAGAGGCCATCGAAGAAGGCGTCAAAATGGAGTTTCTGGCTGCACCGACGGCCATCAAGTCGAATGGAGCGGGGCTGGACCTGCACTGTATTCGGATGGAGCTTGGCGAACCGGACGCGAGTGGGCGACGCCGTCCTGTGCCAGTGGCCGGCAGCGAGTTCGTCATCCCCTGCAGCACCATCATCGCCGCCATCGGCCAGAAAGTAGACGGGGCGTGCGTTGGCGCCGATGGTCTTCTCGATCCGTGGGGGAACATCAAAGTAGACCCTGAGACGATGCAGACGCCCGTGGCGGGCGTATTCGCTGGCGGAGACTGCGTCACCGGCCCTGACATCGCCATCGAGGCCATCGGCGCTGGGCAGCGTGCGGCATTTGCCATTGATGAGTATCTGACTACCGGCCAGGTGACGCCCAAGAAGAAGGAGTATTCGTGCAGCAAAGGCCGTTGGAACGAGGTGCCCGAAGAAGAGTTCAAAAATGTCCAGCCATCTGAGCGCAACAGCATCCCAGTGGTAGAAGCAGAGGCCCGCAAGAAGACATTCGCCGAGTCGAGCAGGACCTGGGACGCCGCAACGGCCATGCGCGAGGCAGCGCGCTGCCTGAGCTGCGGGTGCACCGAGCGGTACGACTGCATTCTGCGTCAATATGCCACCGAGTATGGCATCGTCTTCAACGCCGATACCCATCCCGCCCGGCCGTTGCCGATTGACGACAACCACCCGACTCTGGTGCGAGACCCGGGCAAGTGCATACTGTGCGGTCTGTGTCTGAAGGTCTGTCGTGAGATGGAAGGGACATCGGCGCTATCGCTTTACGAAGTCAACAATGTGTTAACCATCGGCCCGAACGACCGTCGCCCGTTGGACAAGACCAGTTGTGTGGCCTGCGGCCACTGCGTCACAGTGTGTCCGACCGGTGCGTTGACTTTTAAGCCGGTCATTCCCAACGTGTACCGTGCTTTGAACAACCCCGACATGATTGTCGTGGCTCAGATTGCTCCGGCTGTGCGAGCGGCTTTCGCCCAGAAGTACGGCATGAGCGGCGATCAGGCTATGCGCGTGATGGCCGCCGGGCTCAAGCAATTGGGCTTCAAATATGTGTTCGATACCTGTTGGGCCGCTGACCTGACCATCATGGAAGAAGGCACCGAGTTCTTGACCCGCTTCAGTCAGGGTGGAGTGCTGCCGCAGTTCACCTCTTGCTGCCCGGCGTGGGTGAACTATTGCGAAAAGATGGCGCCAGACCTGTTGGATCACCTGTCGTCGTGCAAATCGCCGCAGCAGATGTTTGGCGCGGTGATGAAGGACTATTTCGCCAAGCAAATCGGCGTGAAACCGGAGCTGCTCTATTTCGTCTCTATCATGCCCTGCAACGCAAAGAAGTACGAAGCTCGACGCCCAGAATTCAGCCATGACGGAGTGCCCGATGTTGATGCCGTGCTCACCACCAACGAGGTCATTGAGATATTCGAGGAGCGAGGTATCAACCCACGCACCATCAAGCCCGCCGACCTCGACACGCCGTTTGGAAATGTCAGCGGAGCGGGCATCATCTTCGGCGCCAGCGGCGGCGTGGCCGAAGCAGCCTTGCGCCTGGCGGCGGAGCGCATCACCGAAAAGAGACTGGAGAACGTCGAATACCGCGCCGTCCGCGGCCTGAAAGGGATCAAAGAAGCCACCATTCAAATCGGGGAGGCCACAGTTCGTCTGGCCGTGGTCAGCGGATTGCAGAATGCCCAGCAGTTGATTGACCGCATTCGCGCCGGCGATGCGCCCTATGATCTGATTGAGGTCATGGCCTGCCCTGGTGGGTGCATTAACGGTTCGGGCAATCCGGCGCCCAAACTGGTCTCCGATCCGGCGGACCGAATCGAGGTGCTGTATCGGCTGGACGAAATGGCGCCTATCAAAAAGAGCCAGGACAACCCGGCTGTCCAGGCCATTTACAGCAATTGGCTGGGTGAGCCTGTCAGCGAGAAGTCGCACCATGTCCTGCATACCACGTATGGCCGGCGTTCGATGCGAGTGGAAGAGCCACTGGAAAAGATGCTCGAAACACAGCCGGTCATTGACATCGGCGTCTGCGTGAGCACCAGTTGTTATTTGAAAGGTTCCTGGCGAATTCTGGAGGAGCTCGCGGCGGAGCTGCGCAAACGGGGTCTCACCGACCGCTTCCGCGTCCGCGCGCGGTTCTGCACCAATAATTGCAACAACGGGCCGTCGGTGACGCTGGGACAGCATCAGGTCATCCACGTGGAGCCTGACGGAGTGAACGAGTTTATCGAGCAACATTTGCTGCCGGCCCTGGAAGCGATCAAGGAACCGGCAACCGGCTAAGCCGACGCTATTTCTCGTTGCGAGGAGACTGCAGAGCGACGAAGCAATCTCAAGCGGGCAGTCGGAGATTGCTTCGCTTCGCTCGCAGCGACGGGAGCCGTACAATCGCCCAAGTCAGGAGAAACCGCCCGAAGTTGGCGGCCATAGGGAGAGGACATGTTGACAGTGACCGTATGTGTAGGCAGCTCTTGCAGTGTGCGTGGCTCGGACGAGTTGGCCGCAGAACTTGAGAGGTTGATTGAAAAGGAAAAATTGACCAACAAGATTGAGTTGGTCGGGGCTTTCTGTATGGAGATGTGTTCTATGGGCGTCTCGGTCAAAGTGAACGACCGCGCATATAAGGAAGTACGCCCGGAAGACGCCGAGAAATTTTTCTATACAGAGATCATGCCCTTAGTGAAAAGTGAAGGTTGAGCATGAGCAGTTCAGTCATTCGAACCATTCCCGCGCGGTGCCGCGATTGCTATCGCTGCGTGCGGACCTGTGCGGTCAAGGCGATACGTGTCCAGGATGGACAGGCTCAGGTGGTGCCCGAACTGTGCATCGCCTGCGGAGATTGTGTACTCGCCTGCCCTCAGGGCGCCAAGACCGTTCGGGATGATCGTCCAGATGTCCAGCAGGCGATCAGGGAGGGGCGCAAGGTAGTCGCCAGTGTGGCTCCTTCAGCGCCGGCGTACTTTGGCCTGACCGTGTTCTCACAAATGGAAGAGGCCCTGAAATCGCTGGGTTTCGCGGCCGCAGATGAAACCGCCTTTGGGGCAGAGATGGTTGGCCACGCCCATAGGGATTATGTTGAGCAGCATCCCGACCTGTGGCCGCTGATCACGTCATCCTGTCCGGTAGTGGTGGATTTAATCGAAAAGTACCATCCTGACCTGTTGCCCCATTTGGCGCCCATCGTCTCCCCGATGATCGCCCATGGCCGGTGGATGCGAGAGAAGTACGGCGATGATGCGCTCATCGTCTTCATTGGCCCGTGCATCGCCAAGAAAGGTGAAATCCGAGAAGAAGCTGTCGCCGGCGCAGTGGATGCTGCACTGACCTTCAAGGAACTGGAAGAGTGGATGGCCGATGAGCATGTGACGTTCGCGCCCGTCGCGGGCGAACGCGAGCACATTCCTGCGACAGCGGCGCGACTGTTCCCGGTGGAAGGCGGGTTGGTCGGCACGGCCAACATGAATACCGACATGCTGACCAGCCACATTGTGGTCGCCTCCGGCCTGGAGGCCTGCGAAGATGTGCTCAATGGCATCCGCTCGGGCAAACTCGGCGCATGTCTGGTCGAGTTGATGGCCTGCGAGGGCGGGTGCATCAACGGCCCGGCGATGGGTGACATCGAAGGAGGGGCTTTTGTAGCGCGTCAGCGCGTAATAGATTATGCGGCGCGCCGCCAGCCGAAACCGTTGCCCACCCGCGAGGAATGGCCCTCTCTGGCGCGGGCCTACCAGGACAAGAGGACTCCGGTGCCGGAGTTTACCGAAGAGCAGATTCAGGAAGTCTTGCACCGCGTTGAGAAATATTCGCCTGAAGACGAGCTCAATTGTGGGGCATGCGGCTATCCCACTTGTCGAGACAAAGCGATTGCCACACTGCGCAACATGGCTGAGGCCACCATGTGTATCCCCTACATGCGCCGACGTGCTGAATCGCTGCGGCAAGTGGTCATGGATGTCACGCCCAATGCCATCGTCATCGTGGACACCAACCTGAATATCCAGGACATGTCCCCATCAGCCGAGCGGATGTTCAACTGCCGTCTGCCAGGCGTGGTCGGCAAACCGCTGGAGACCATTATCCAGCATCCGGATGATTTCATTCAGGTGCGAGACACTGGCTTGCCCATCGCAGGCAAGACACTACACATCCGCGATGACCTTATCACTGAACAAACCATCGTGCGAGTCCCGGATGAGAATCTGTTGGTGGGCATCTTGCGCGACGTCACCGAACGCGAGCATCAGTTGGAGCACCTGAATCGCATCCGCACCGAAACCTTGCAGCGAACCCAGGAAGTGGTCAACAAGCAGATGCGCGTGGCCCATGAAATCGCCCAACTGCTCGGCGAAACGACAGCAGAGAGCAAAATGATGCTCTCCAGACTGGCGAAACTGCTCGAAGAGGGAAACGGTAAGTGAGGCAGGTTGTCGAGGTTGCCTGGGAAAGCCTGAATAAGTACGGCGAGGAGTTGTGCGGCGATTCTGTGGTGATCACCGCCACGCCAACTTCGTTCCTGGTGGTTCTCTCGGATGGCCTGGGCAGCGGCGTCAAAGCGAATATCATGGCGACTCTGACCAGCGAAATCGCCAGCGAGATGTTTGAACACGGCGCGGCCGTCGAAGAGGTGATGGAGACGCTGATAGAGACGCTGCCGGAATGTCAGGTGCGCAAGTTGGCCTATGCCACGTTTGCCATGCTCAGGGTGTGGCATGGCCGCGAAGCGTATCTGGTCGAATACGATAGCCCGCCGCTTATCCTGGTTCGTCAGGGCACTGTGGTTGAGCTGCCGACTAAGGTGAAGGAAATCAAAGGCCGCAAGGTGCGAGAGGCCCATTTCACCTTGCAAAACAACGACTACATGGTGCTGATCAGCGATGGGTATGAACACGCCGGTGTAGGCGGCCTCTATCGTCTGGGATGGGGCTGGAAAAACATCGCTACTTCGGTCCGCCGTTGGGTCGAAACGGGCGGTGATGCTTACCAGTTGACACGAGCGTTATCGAAGACGGCTCTCAAGCTCTATAACAACAAGCCGGGCGATGATTCGACGGTGGTCTGCATGAGGGTTCGCCCGGCCGTGTCGGCGACCATCCTGACGGGCCCGCCCGCAAACAAAGATGACGACGCGGCAGCCGTGTTCAGGCTGATGCACTCCGAGGGCATCAAAGTGATCTGCGGAGGGACTACTGCGCAGATGGCCGCCCGCGTCTTGGGCGAGGAATTGCAGGTAGAATGGGTCCCGCCCAGTCGCAGGCATGGAGATCCGGGTCGCAAGAAAGGCTCGCCGCCCACGGCCAAACTCAAAGGCGTTGATCTGGTGACTGAAGGGATTCTAACACTCGGCCAGGCGGTCACCTTGCTGGAGCAGGCCCAAACCATTCACGACCTGCCAGCCGACGATGACGCGGCAACCCGGCTGGCGCGCATCCTGCTCTCGGCTGATGACATCCATTTGATCGTGGGGACGGCCATCAATCCCAACCAGGTAGCCGATTTGATACGCGGCGAACCAATGCGCATGGTGTACATTAAACAATTGGTGAGGGAATTGAAACGCCGCACCAAGCAGGTGACCGTCGAACGAATTTAGCAGAGGAAACATTCGTGTTGTAATGTTGTACAATATGTTGTACAATAATTCCGGTTGTTTCGTAGCAAATTTTTCAGTTTAGGAGGTTCACGCAAAATGAATACACGAGAAATCACTTGGTCGCGCAACGTCGAATGGGCCAGTCTGGCGCGTCTGGCGGCACTTATGGGAGCAGGGCTGCTTATCACCAACCTGGGAATGCCGCAATGGATTACCGGCCCCCTGGTAAACGCGCTCTTGATCCTGACAGTGTTGTGGGGAGGCGTAAGCCAGGCCATCTTTGTCGGCATGGTCACACCTTTGGGTGCAGCGATGAGCGGCATCCTGCCCTTGCCACTGCTCGTCATGATCCCCTTCATCGCTCTAGGCAACGCGCTTTTCGTCAGCCTGTTCGGTGGGCTGTACCAGAAGAACCGCTGGCTGGCGCTGGGCGTTGGGGCATTGGTCAAAGCCACCTTCCTCTACGGCGCAGTGACGCTGCTGGTAGTCCGACCGCTCAGCCTCATGATTGCCGGCCAGGCTCAGGCTGTCGTCGTGCCTGACGCGATGGTGAACATGATGAGCTGGCCCCAGGCCCTGACTGCCGTGGCTGGTGGCTTGATCGCCTTTGGCGTGAATTGGACCGCCGCACGGCTCGCCAAGAACAAATAGCACCTATCTTTCGGGCTACATTCTATCCGGTTTCAGGAGAACTGCCTGCCGTTTCACGAATGGGAGGCAGTTCTCCTGTCGTTCCCCGTATTACAATTGCAATGAAAACATATCGCAGATATAATC
>DAOTYC010000015.1:0-22161 GCA_034435095.1 Anaerolineae bacterium
CGGTGACCGTATAGGTCTGAATATCGTTTGGGCTCATCCATTTCGCCTTTCTTCAGAAAATCAGGTCGAATAGCATCTTGGCTGCGACCAGATACAACACCAGGCCGATGACCCATTTGACCTGCGCGCTCTTCAGGCGGGCCTGCATCAACCACGAGCCCAGCAGGGCGGCGGAGACCGAAGCGACTGCCGAAAAGGCGAGCAAGGTCGGATTCAGGCTGCCCAAAGCCGTATGGCCGAAAAAGCCGGACAGCGATGAAAACACCACGATGAAGGCCGTCGTGCCTGAGGCTCGTTTGGGGTCGAAGCCTAGCCACACGAGCACCGGCACGATGAAATTGCCTCCGCCGACGCCAAGCAGCCCGCCTAAGAAGCCAGCAAGCAAGCCAACGGCTACACCCAGTATCGCCCGCCCTAACGCCGACGCAATCCGAGTTTCGCCGCTCTTGGGGTGATAGAACAGCATCATGCTGCCGGCAAAAACCAGAAAGCCGACGAACAGCCACAGCAGCACCCCGCGTGCCACAAACTGGCTGGTGTATGCACCCAGCGGCGAGACCAGCGTCGCGGCGATGATGATGGGCACTGCCGTGGCGAAGTCCACCAGCCGGTTGCGGATATTGTTCGCCGAGGCAAAGGTCATGCTCAGCGCATTCAGCAGCAGAGCGACCGCCATCGCTTCGTGCAGCGGTATGCCCAACCAGTAAAACGTCGGCACGATAATAAACGCGGCGCCAACGCCGGCGATGGTCAAGACCGTTGTGAAGGCAAAAACCGCCAAAGCTGCCAGCAAGTAAGTTGTCATATTGCCCTTCCTGTCTGCGCGCCCCGGAGCAACGTCGCTCCGAAGCGCGCGGCCTCATCAGCAGCCTTATGTCTGGCTGGCGCAGGGGATACAGACCGCCTGGCCGTCTTTGACCCGCATGTTGCGCTCGACAACAAACTCGCCACACTTGGGGCAGACCGCTGTGTCAAACGTGTGCGGGCTGTCATGCCATTCGTAATCAACCACCGGCCCGACCTTCAGGATTTGGTCGACCGGCGCGGACATGACTGCCTCGACCATTGGGTCGACAATCTCGGCCGAAATCTGCGTGGGCGGCACGCCCTTCTTCCGCAGAGCGATAAACTCGGACTGCTTGGTGCGCTCCATGACCTCAGCCCGTGGGACGACGCGTACTGCCTTACCCCGCTTCTTGTCAATCAGTGTCACGCCCCACTTGCCATAGTGAAGCTTTTGGATATTCCCTTTGCCAAACGTACAGCCGGTTGCGACCTGGACGCCGTCGCCAAAGCAGGTGGCGCAGTGATCCTGGTCCAGTTCGACCAGCGCGACCAGTTCGCTGTTGCGGGCGCGTTGCACTCCCAGCGCTTCCAGCGCGGCCAGGCCGGCCCGCAGCCCCAACGGCATGGCCGGGCATTTGTGCCCATGAAAAGCCAGGCCCAGTTCCAATAGAGATTGCATATCGGTATTCATTTGCCCTTCCTCCAAGTGATCTGAATTCATCCGACCGAATGTGACATGCCGACACAGCGATTCAGATCACCTAGGGAGGAGGGCGTTTGGAACAGACCTGATGGCCGCGGCTGCACAGGCACCGCCTGCCCTGCCCCGACCGCTTTCTAGTCTTCATCTGGTAGTCCGGTTCTAGCCACAACAGCTCTGGCGCACTGAGGGCTTATTGTCCCCATCCAGTTCCGAAGCCAGGACCCGTATGGCGCCGGCGGCAATCACCTCGGCGACGGCGATAGCCTCGCGGATTTCCTCGTCCGTCGCGCCAAATTGTCGCGCAGCAGCCGTGTGCGACGCAGCGCACTTGCCGCAGCCAACCGCCAGGGAAACGGCGATGGCAATCAGTTCCTTCATCTTGGAACTCAAAGCCCCGTCCTCGAACGCTTCGTAGTTAAGCTCCATGAAAATGGTGTTCAACCGGGGAATTGCATTCAATACCGACATATCAGCCTCCTATTTCATCCCTTTGGCGACCTCTAACGCGCCCATCAGTCTATTCTAATAACCGAATATATGAAATGCCGTTCTAGGGGAGTTGTCCGCTCCCTCTCCCCAATCTGGGGAGAGGGGCGGACACGAACTCATGGGCACTGGATGATGCCCTGCGCCCACAGGCAATCGCCGCACACTGGCGCGGGGTCGCCGAAACAGTTCTCCTGATTCGATTCGGACAGCTCACAGCCGCCGCAGTCAATGCACGGTGCAAATTCAAAGCGGCGCACCCGCCGACGGAAGTCGCGGTATTCCTGGCTGTCCCAGATTTCCGGCAGGCTGCGCTGATGGAGCGAACCGAAACTGTGGCTCTGGATGCGTTTGTAACGCCCCAACACGTAGCACGGATAGGAATGGAGCAGCGGCATACAGGGGCTGATCTCACCGTCCCAGCGCACGAAGGCCACGCCCTCGCGCACGAAGCGACAGTAGTTGCGGCTGCGATTCGGATCGACGCCGGGCATCTGGACATTGCTGCGGCCAATGCTCAGCTTGCGCACAACTTCCATGATCTGCTGGCTGCGGTCCAGCGGCGGGAAGATGACCTGCGGATCGCGGCGGTTCGGCCCGGTGCGCAACGGATAGGTCGAGGCGATGAGTGTGCTGTACAGTATCTGCTCCTTCATGTCTTCGGTGTGCGGCAACAGGTTGGTCACCAGGATGAACGAGGCCCTGAGCTGGGAGGCCATGCGCTTGAGCGTCAGCAGGTCCTCCAGGTTGTCACGCATCGCCACGAAGGACAGACCCAAATCGGGCGTGCGCTTATTCGCCCGGTATCTTGCCGCTGCCAGATTCTTAAGATTCTTCAGCAGGACATCCAGGTCCGACCCCAGCCGGATGCCATCGTAGGTAGTCTCGCTGGCTCCATCTATGGACACCACCAGCAGGTCCAGGTCTGCGGCGACCAACCTGTCGCAATACTCCGCGCTGAGCAGCGTGCCGTTGGTGATCATCTCCGTGCGCAGGCCGAGCGATTTCACTTCGCGCAGCATGTCGAAGATTTTCGGGTGAACCAGCGGCTCGCCGTAGCCGCCAAAGTGGACCGCCTGGACGGACGGCAAAGCCTTCAGCCCTTCGATCACCCGCGCGAACGTCTCATCGGACATCATGCTGGGAGACTCCTCCCACACATTACGCACGCAGGTACGACAGTTCAGATTGCAGGCGTTGGTCGCCTCAACGTAGAGCTTGAGCAGGTTGTCGTCAACGCGGCGCCATAGGACGCCCTGTTCCGTTTGCTCCAGCGTCCATTCCGTGCCCGGCAGCAAGCCCAGTTCTTTGGCATAACCATCTCCTAACAGGGATACGGTCCGTTCATCAATTCTCAAAAGTCTTGGTGGATTCATTCCGCCCTTATCCTTCAGTTCAAGAAATTGCGTGGCCATGGTCTCCCCTCTCCCTGGCAGGGGAAAGGAGAGACCATGCGCCTGATATTTTCAAGGCGTGAACTGTTCTTGACAGGCTTACGTCTGTGCGGTCTGCCCAAACAACGTCTTTCTAAAATAGAAAGCCAGGTTGACCAGGGCGATCATGACCGGAACCTCCACCAGCGGCCCGATGACCGCTGCGAACGCCTCGCCCGACTTGATGCCAAACACGGCCACCGACACGGCGATCGCCAGCTCGAAGTTGTTGCTGGCGGCCGTAAACGCCAGCGTGGTGCTCTTGGAATAACCGGCGCTGACGGCCCGGCCCATGTAGAAGCTGATGATGAACATCAAGACAAAGTAGACCAGCAGCGGAATGGCAATGCGCACCACGTCCAGCGGAATCCGCACGATCAGGTTGCCCTTCAGGCTGAACATCACCACGATGGTGAACAACAGGGCGATCAGCGTGATGGGGCTGATCCTGGGGATGAAGCGGGAGTGATACCACTCCTTTCCCTTCGCCCTGACCAGGGTGAACCGCGTCAGCACACCGCCGATGAACGGGATGCCCAGGTAGATGAACACGCTTTGAGCGATCTGGCCGATGCTGACATCCACCAGACTGCCCTCCAGCCCAAACCAGGTCGGCAGGATGGTGATAAACACGTAAGCGTAGACGCTGTAGAACAACACCTGAAAGACGCTGTTAAACGCCACCAGGCCAGCGGCGTATTCGGTGTCGCCGTGCGCCAGGTCGTTCCACACAATGACCATGGCAATGCAGCGCGCCAGCCCGATCATGATTAAGCCGCGCATGTAGTGAGGCAGGTCAGGCAGGAAAATGATGGCCAACACGAACATCAGAATGGGCCCGACAACCCAGTTCTGCACCAGGGACAACCCCAAGACCTTCCAGTTGCGGAACACGTCGCCCAATTCTTCGTAGCGCACCTTGGCCAGCGGCGGATACATCATCAGGATCAGGCCAATGGCGATGGGGATGTTGGTCGTGCCCACCTGGAACAAATTGATGAACCCTTCCACCTGCGGGACGAGATAACCCAGCCCCACACCAACGGCCATCGCCAGGAAAATCCACAGCGTCAGATAGCGGTCAAGCGTTGACAATTTGCCAGCCACGCCAACAGGCTGGGCATCGCATTTGGTGATGGTAACGGTGCTCATGATCTGTCCTTATCCTCCATAAACTTAGCTTAGTGTTTGGTTTCTTCTCTAAACTCTTGTACCCAATTTCGGACTTTTTTCTCAATTTGGTCGCGAACCTCTCGGAATTTGCGCAGTTTTTCCTCGTCGCCTCCCTCGTATGCAGCCGGGTCCTCGAACGGCCAGAACATGCGCTGACTCACGCCGGGGAAGACCGGACAGAGTTCCTCGGCCTTGGTGCACACGGTGATCAGGTAACCAAAATGCGTGCGGCCCAGAAACTGGCTCACCGGTTTGGCGTAGTGGTCTCTCATATCAAGCCCAATCTCCCCCATCACTCTCAAGGTGTAAGGATTGATGTCTTTCGGCTCCAGACCTGCGCTGTAGACCTCGAACAGGTCGCCGCCGTATCGGCGCAAGAAGGCCTCGGCCATCTGGCTGCGCGCCGAATTGCCGGTGCACAGAAATAAGACTTTGATTTTTCTCTCCATAAATGCGCCGTTATCTCCTGTATTCTCTCAAAACAGACAGCGGTCAGGCTGTCATTTTCCCACCAGCGGCCAGGGATTGTGTGGTCTCTTCCAGGACGCCGCGCATGATCAACTTGGCGATGTCCAACAACCTGAATACACGCGGGTCGCTGACGCCATACATCACCCGGCTGCCATCCCGATACGAACGCACCAGTTGGCTATCGCGCAGCACGGCCAGGTGCTGGGCGATGTTGGGCTGACGCAGGCCCAATTTAGGCTCTATCTCGCAGCTACAGATATCCCCCTCACGCATCATCTCCAAAATGGCGAGGCGAGTCGGATGCGCCAATGCTTTGAACGTCCTCGCCTGTATTCTCAAACCCAGTTCATCCATGTACGTCTTCCCCCGCGGCCTTCAAACCGCCATACACGAACAGCGGACGAGACGCCCGCGCTCCCAAATGCCCGCGCTCTACTAAGAAACTACCCTGTCCCGTCATTCTGAGGCGCGCCAGCGCCGAAAAATCTCAACGCCTGCCAGCGCGAGATGCTTCGCTGCCCCTTCGCTGCGCTCAGGGCTTTGGCTCAGCATGACGGGAGGGGGCGGTGTTTTTTCCCCCATGAGCGGCGTGCCTACGCGCCGTGGGGGAGCTCAGAAGACCGCTCCGGCCGGGCAACCTGGCCTAGATGGCTTGCTCCAGCAGCTTGCGGACCTCATCCTTGCTCGGCAGCCGGCCGGCGACCAGCACCTTCTCGTTCACCACCAGGCCAGGCGTCGCGACGATGTCGTAGGCCATAATATCCTGGACGTCCGTGACTTTGGTGAACGTTGCCTGCAGGCCCATTTCCGTCGCTACCTCGCGGGCGACTTCCTCTAACCGTTTGCACTTAGGACACCCTGTCCCTAATATCTTGATTTCCATAAGCCTATTGATGTTCCTCCTTACCATTACATAGAAATTACAGTGTTCGGCGGGCAAGATGCCCGCGCTCCCAGCTCAGCTCCGGTTCACAGATGCCCGCGCTCCGGAAGCCGTCTTTAACCTCCCGAAACCCAGCCGAAGATCAGCCCGGCCAACATGCTGAACAGCGCCACCAGGGCCACATACGTCCATGTCTTCCTGCCGCCGATAATCTTTGACGTGACCAGGATGCTCTGGATGCTCAGCTCTGGGTCAGCCATCAGGTACGCCAACAGCGGCCCGCGGTGCATTCCCAATTGCAGGAACATGTTGGCGATAGGCACCTCCACCAGTGTCGGGAAATACATGAACACGCCGAACAAGACGCCGACGAAATTCGCCAACACGGTGTTCTGCCCGGCGATGGCCTGCACCACATTCGCCGGTATGATCACCCGCGCCACGCCGGCGCCGAACACGCCCACAAGCAGCAGCGGGAAGATTTGCCTGACGAAACGCCACGTCTCCCACAGCCAAGATTGAACTTCATAAGCTTCCAGTTTTTTCCACGCCAGCCAGGCCACGGCCAGCAACACCGCCAGCTCGCCAAAAAATCGGCCGGTGAACTGTACCTGCAGCCCATCAGGTTGCGGCAACATGCGCAGCGCGGCGACCAACAGCGTCAGCCCGACGAAGGCCAGGGCGATGTAGCTCCAGCCATTGAAGCCTTCGTCAATGTGGCTCAGTCCGCGCCAGGCGGTCAGCGCGATCACGCCCAGCAGCGCAATGAGCAGCGCACCCTGCACTGAAACGCCTTCCTGTCCCTGAGTCGCGTCGTAGGGCACCAGCCGGTCGAGCGCCGCCTGCCAGCTATTGGCGCCGACGGTCGGCAACGTCACCTGCGCATACGCGCTGGTGAACAGGCCGATGCCCAGCGTGCCGACAATCAGCAGGGCGACCAGCAGCAGCATAAAAGCGACCACGCTGGGACGGATCGATGCCGTGCCACTGAACAGGCCGTTGTTGACCGCCTGCTCGTTGCGCGCCCGGTCGTCCCGCGCGAACACCAGCGCCATGATCAACCCGATGCCGATGCCAAAGACGAACGACAGGATCACCCGCGCCGTAGCAATGTCCATGCCGATAGCCACGCCGGTATAGGTCACCGCCAGGATATTGATCGCCGGCCCGACGAACAGGAACGTCACCGCCGGCCCCAGGCCGGCCCCTTTCCTGTAGATGCCGGCAAACAGCGGCAGGATGGTGCACGAACACACCGCCAATACAAAGCCGCCCGCCGCCGCCATCGGATAGGACAGATACTTCGGCGCGTTACGGCCCAGGTAGCGGGTGATGGTCTCTTTTGGGATGAGAGCGGTCATGCCGCCGGCGATGAGAAACGCCGGCACCAAACACAACAACACATGAGCGGCCAGGTACGACGCCACACTGCTCGCACCGGATTGCAGCAGGATAACCAGGTTGTCGGTGAATGCCAAAGAAGCCTCCGAGACGTGGCCGAATTTGTCCGGTCCGCCAATCCATTCGAGTATTCGATAAATCGAATAACATTATAGGCACATTATTGGTACTCGTATGTAATCAACATTACATTACACAGCACTTTCATCATTTGATTTGCTCGATTTGACAAGATTTGAGAAGTGTGGTATAGTAAAAGACGTAGGATGAAGTGTAGCAAGTTGTTCGGAGAGACTGGTACGCATTTGGCCACCCTGAGGCGAAGTGTTTGCCTGTGGGTGGGCTTTGATTTTTCGGGCTTGGTCACTCACGACCAGAAAAGTGTGCCAACTCGCAGCGGGTTTGCTTTCACTTCCCCACCGATTCACACGTTCATTTTTTCAAGGAAGGAGGTAAATTCCGCAATGAGTGACACAAAAAGAATAACCGGCACGGTCAAGTGGTTCAATTCAGGCAAGGGGTACGGCTTCATCTCCCGTGAGGGCGGTGATGATGTATTCGTCCATTACAGTGCGATTTCCGGCGACGGTTTTCGTAACCTGCAAGAAGGCCAGGTTGTCGAGTTCTCTATCGAGCAAGGCCCCAAAGGCCCGCAGGCAGTGGACGTCCGATAATTCGGCAGTTTTTGCTGTGCAAACTCAAACCGGCAGGCGATGAGCCTGCCGGTTTTTTGTTGTGCTGGCCTGGAGACAGGACGAGCCTGTCGTCTCTCTAGCCCAGTGCGACATCCAGGATCATCATCACGGCGAAGCCCAGCATCGTGCCCCATGTGGCGATATGGGAATGTTTGTCCATGTGGGCTTCGGGGATCAGTTCCTCGGCCACGACGTAGATCATGGCGCCGGCGGCGAAGGCCAGCGCGTAAGGCAATATCGGACGCATGAGCACCACGGCCGCTGCACCGATCACGCCAGCTATCGGCTCGACCGTGCCAGACAATTGGCCGTACCAGAAACTTCTCAGTCGGCTCAGCCCTTCCCGGCGCAGTGGCACGGATACCGCCATGCCTTCCGGCAGATTCTGTATACCAATCCCGATGGCCAGGGCCACCGCTCCGGCCAGGGAAGCGGCTGGCAGGCCGGCTGCCACGGCCCCGAAGGCCACGCCAACTGCCAGCCCCTCGGGGAAATTGTGCAACGTAATGGCCAGTACCAGCAGGATACTGCGCCGCCAGGTCGTCTTGAGCCCCTCGGCCTCGGAGGTCGGCAGGCCCAGATGCAGGTGGGGCAGGATATGGTCTATCATCCACAGGAATAGCCCGCCGCCTATGAACCCTGAGGCGGCAGGGATCCAGGCCGGCAGTGCGCCCGATTCCTCGGCCATCTCGATGGCCGGAGCCAGCAACGACCAGTAGCTGGCGGCGATCATTACGCCGGCGGCGAAGCCCAGCATCCCGTCAAGCACTTTGCGATTGACGTTGGTGAAGGCGAACACGGCGGCGGCGCCTGCCGCCGTCATGAACCAGGTGAAGCACGTGCCCAACAGGGCCTGCAGGACCGGATTCAACCCCTCAAACCAGGCGAAAAGCATAGACATTTCCTCCCATGAGGACAATCTTTACTCTGTGGCCTCCGGGTATTGCTGGAACAGATGGCCCCAGGGGCTTTCGGCCAGCCATTGAGCGACGATTTTCTTGCCGCGCCAGGGGTACCAGAAATGGTCATGATAGTACTCGCTGGCGAAGATGAAAATATTGACGATGGGGGTATGGAACAGCAGCTTCTGGAACACTTTGAGCGGCGTGCGCCACAGGAGCATACCTGTCCCCGTACCCAGGTTCACGCCGACCTCGAAGTTCCATCGTTCTGCGGCCACTTCTGGCATTCCTACGATTTCGATGTCGCGTGGGTTGCCATGTCCGAGGCCCAGTTCGGTGGCGTGGGCAATATATTGCAGCTTCATGGGATCGAAGCCCATCATCATCGCGGCTACTGCGTCAATGGCGACCTGATCGGCCGAGGCCAGAATGACATCCTTCTTGTGAGGGCGCAATGTGCGCGGCCCCGGGCCACTGCCGGCTGTGGTGCCGTCCATGGTGGCGAACAATCCGGTGTGTATCTCTTTCTGAATCGCCAACAGGTCCACCAGCGTGTCGTGAATCCAGGTGTGGGTGTAGTGACGGTTAACGTTGAGCAAACCGCCAAAAGCATTCTTCATCGCGCCGGTGGTTACGGTGTAGCTGTGGGTCTTCACCGTTGGCAGGTGGACGATGTTCTTGCCAATGAAGAAATCCGGAATGTAGATACCGTGTGGGAAGATTTTGTCCAACACCAGCATCCTGGCTTTGGGCCTGTACTCCACCCACGTCATGTCTTCGGGCTTGAAATTGTATTTCTTCGGGATACCGTATTTGTCCAAGACCGGCCCAAACTTGTTGTAGCGGTCGCCCAGGTCGGCGATGGTCACGACGGTTTTGTTGTGGACGTCCACCAGGTCGTTGAAGCCCATCTTCTTGAGGGCCAGAATGGTCCCTTCAAGCTGCCAGGGAGTCGTATTTGAGCCGGGGTACAGCAGGTGCCAACTGATGTTGTCCTTCAGGATGGTGGTTGCGCTGGGGTCGAGCGCATCCCGCATCCCGGCCAGCTCGCACAGCCTCTGATAATCATCCAACACCGTCTCTGGCGTGGTGCGCAAAACAGCTACTTTCGCTTTCGACATTTGCCTGACCAGTCCCTCCTCGCTATGGTATGGTTATGACTCAGTCCTTAACTTACTCCAAGCCGCTTTCCGAATCCGCTGACAGTGATCAGCCCAAACCGAAACGTCGGGATTCATGACCACCAACCAATGCGTTATTTTGCCTCAGTTTGGCTCACAAGGCAAATTGAGAAACGGGGGCCGGCTGGCGCTCTATGGTAAATCAAATATTTACAATCAACCATGTCATAGGCGCAACGAATGAATTGAACTTTTCTTTGCAAATTACCTAAAAATCCGGTATGGACAGAAATGGCTTTCTATGATACAATAACATAAATTTAGCCTTCTGATCCAGTATCCGAAAGCGTTGACACGTCTGTGGCAATAAGGGTCCTGATTGCTGATGGCTATGATGTTGTCTGAAGTGGCCTCGTCGCACTTTTGGATGAGCAGCCCGATATTGAAGATGAGAAAGTTGGGTGTTGAGGACTTGCTGATCCTGATGGAATTGGTCGTGGCATACGGTCTGGCCTAAACCTCGCAATAGTTGATGCTCAGAATTCCTACCCTTTTTACTTCCCAACCGATACAATACACAAAGAGCGAGGTTGTTATGAGAAGAGATGTGGTCAAGGGGCTTAAGGACTGCTGTGGGGAACATGGCTGCATGACAACATGGAAGGGGCGAGATGGCACATCCGTGGCTGACTTTGTGCACCAAACAGAACATGGAACGTCACGTCACAGAGTTTCTGGACAGTCAGGGGGTTGAGACGTACCTGCCTCAAGCCGAGCAGTACATAGTGCGGCGGCGGTGCAAGGAGATGGTCCCCTTCTTCCCTGGTTATCTGTTCGCCTGGGTCGAGCCTTCATCGCCGAAGTACCTGGCCCTGAATTGGGCGCCTGGCGTGAAAGGGGTTGTCAAATTTGGCGGCCGGCCGGCGATTGTCCCCGATGAAATCGTGGCCGAGATCAGGCAGCGGCTGGACAACCTGACAGCGTCGGGCTACTTCGACCGGCGGTGCCCCTATCAGCCAGGCGATGTGGTGCGCATCAAGGCGGGCCCATTCAAAGGTCTCGATGCGATTTTCGACCGGGAGCTGTCCAGGCATGGCAGGGTGAAGGTCTTGCTCGAGCTGCTTGGGCGGCTGACTGGCTGCGAAGTAGATTTGGATTGGATTGAGAAAGTCGGCTAAGCCGACTCTCGCACAGTTCAATATTAGATTAGCTGCGGCGCACGATGGATGGAGCGGCAGGGTGACACCTGTTGTCTGTCATCTCCTGGCGTCGGCGCGACACCAAACCGGTTCTACGGACAGACGTGAACGGGGTGGCGGAGCTTTGCCAGCAACATGCCTTACATTCATTGTCAATCGAACAGTTGCCCGGCGACCCAGGCGACCTCGCTCATGAGGTCAGCCGAAGTTGGCGAGCCAGGCTCGCGCAATCGGGCCGTTCTAATCGTGCGTTGTGGTGGTTGTCTGTCTCTGCGAGGTGGGTCAACATGTTAATAACACGCGCGCCTGTGCGGATCAGTCTGGCTGGTGGTGGCACAGATTTGCCGGCTTACTACGAGGCGTTTGGGGGGGCGGTGCTGAGCACCACTATTGACAAGTACTTCTACGTGATCCTCAATGTGTGTGAAGATGACAAGCTGCAGATTTCTTCGTCCGACTATCGCACGTTCTATCTGCATGACGGCGATGAGCCGTTGCTTTGGGATGGCGACCTGCGATTGCCCCGTGCGATTCTGAGCCATTTTGGCATCGAATATGGTGTTTCCATGTTCCTGGCTTCGGAGATCCCGCCTGGCACCGGGCTGGGTTCGTCTGGCGCGGTGGCAGTGGCTGTTATCAAAGCGATCAGCACGGCTTTGGGATTGCAGGTGGGCAGGGATGAGATAGCTGAACTGGCCTGTCATATCGAGATGAACGTGCTGGGCGCGCCCATCGGCAAACAGGATCAATATGCCTCTGCTTTCGGAGGGCTGAACTGGATTGACTTCAGCCGTGAAGGCGTGCGCGTAACGCCGCTCAGGTTAAGGCCGGAGATAGAACAACGGCTGGAACGCAATCTGCTTCTGTTTTTCACCGGTTCTTCACGCAGTAGTTCAGAAATCCTGAAGAAACAAACGGAGAGCAGCCAGCGACAGGATGCGTCTGTCATCTCTGCTCTACATAAAGTTAAGGCAATGGCTGACGAAGTCCGCGCAAGTCTGGAGCGCGGCGACCTGGCCGGATATGGCGAGCTGTTGCATGAGAACTGGGAGCAGAAGAAGCGTTTTGCCAGCGGTATTTCCAACCCATTTATTGATGAGAGCTACGAACTGGCGCGCCAGTTGGGTGCAATCGGCGGCAAGGTCACCGGCGCTGGCGGAGGGGGTTTCCTTCTACTGTACTGCGAGAGCAAGTACCAAGACAGAGTGACTCGTGCTTTGGCGCAGAAGGGTCTCAAGCGCATGGATTTTCGCTTTGAGAGGATGGGTGCGCGCGTCTTGATGAACGCGGGCTTGAGCATGTCTCCCTCCAGGAAGATACCCGTAAGCGAGCTGTGGGGCAGGTCAACATGTCGACTGGAGTGAACCAGAGGGTGGGCTATCAAACCCGGCCATACAGCTTTGCCGATGAGGCGGCCGTGTCTCGGCTGGAACGGACGAGCAGCCATTCACCTCGATATCAGCGTTGGGTTTTGATTGCAGTGCTCGTTTTGAGCGACGCTCTGATGGTTGGACTGGCCTTGCTGACCGCATGGTATGTCCGAATCGAAAGCGGTTTACTTGCTTACTACGCGGAAGCTCCTATCGAAATTTACCTGCAAGCCATTCTGGTAGCGGTTCCCCTGATGCTGGGCGTGTTCTTGCTCTGCGGCCTGTACGATTACAAGATGTTGCTCGGTGGGACAAAGGAGTACGAAGCGGCCTTGCGGGCATGTAGCTATGGCGTGCTGGCTCTGGTTTTTGTCAGTTTCATGTGGCGGGAGTTGGTGCTTTCGCGCGGCTGGCTGATCATCAGTTGGGCGATGGTTATCTCGCTGGTCTGCGTAAGCCGCTTCTTCTGGCGGCGTGTTTTCTGCTTACTGCGCCGGCACCAGGGTTGGTTTGTGACCCCGGCGCTGATTGTCGGCGCTAACGAACAGGGCCGCGCCATCGCGCGCCAGATCGATGGCGCGCGCGCGGGGATGGAGGTCGTGGGCTTTGTGGACGATTTTCTTCCCCCAGGTACAGAAGTGATAAGAGGCAAGACTGTGTTGGCTGCGGCCAACCAGTTGCAGGAAGTGGCAGCGGCGCACAGGGTCGGCTGTGTGATCTTGATTCAGAATGGCGTGGCTTGGGAGACCTATCGCGATATCTTGCAGCAGGCCTCGTTGCTGAACCATTTTGAACTGTTGCTGTCCCCCGGCTTCTATGAGATTCTGACTACAGGCGTGCAAGTGACGAGCGGGGGCTTTGTGCCGCTGCTGCGGGTAAACAAGGCTCGCATCACCGGCATAGACCTGGCCCTGAAGACAGCGATGGACTTCTCTGTGGGGTTTCTGTTGCTGATCCTGACCTCGCCCGTCATGCTGTTGAGCGGGCTGCTTTTGTGGCTGTCAGGACAGCCTGTCTTTTACCGCTACGAGGTGCTTGGGTTAGGAGGGCAGACATTTCACACCACCAAGTTTCGGACAGGTTTCCATGGGGTCTCCTATCGTCGGCTTTCCGGGACGACCGAGAGCGCCGTTGCCGATTCTTCTCACGGTTCCCGTATTGGGAGCTTGCTGTACCGTTCGGGGCTGGACAAGCTTCCGCAGCTCTTTGATGTCTTGCGCGGGCGCATGAGCCTGGTGGGCCCGCGGGCGGTGTCTCCGCCGGTGGGGAACGACCTGGGGTATGAAATGCTTAATCTGCTCACCCTCAAGCCAGGTTGGACCGGGCTGTGGGCGGTGGGTGAGGCCTGTAGCCTGGAAGATGAAATGCGGCTCAACATGTATTACATTCGAAATTGGACGATTTGGCTCGACTTGCAGGTGCTGTTCTCGACCGCCAGGCTTGCTATCGCTCGCAAGAACCGGCCAGCCGTAGTGGAAGAGGTGGCGCAAAGGCCATGAAGGCGCTCATACTGGCCGCTGGGGAGGGCACGCGCCTGCGGCCTTTGACTCTGGACAGGCCGAAGCCGATGTTGCCGGTGGCGGGCGAGCCGCTCCTGGCCATTACAGTGTCCATGTTGCGGCGACATGGCATCACCGACCTGGCAGTGAACCTGCATCATCGGCCTGGGGCGATCACCAACTACTTTGGTGACGGCGCGGCTTGGGGAGTGTCGATCACCTACTCCTATGAGCCGCAGGTTATGGGGACGGCTGGGGCCGCGAAGAAATTGGAATGGTTCCTGGACGAAACCTTCCTGGTGGTGTACGGCGATGTCCTCACCAATCTGGACTACCAGCGCCTCATTCAGTTTCACCGCGACAGACAATCGTTGCTCACTCTGTCGTTGTACCGCGTGCCCAATCCGACTGAGGTGGGGTTGGTCGGCGTTGATTCAGACGGCCGGGTCTTCCGCTTTGTGGAGAAGCCTCGGCCCGAAGAGGTATTCACTGACCTGGCCAATTCCGGCGTGTTGGTTTGCGAATCAGAAGTGCTGTCTTACGTGCCTGCCGATACGTTCTACGATTTCGGGCATGACCTGTTGCCGACTCTGTTGTCGCTGGGGAAACCGCTGTATGGTCTGCCGTTGTCGCCTGCTGAGTACCTTATTGACATTGGCACGCCGGAGAACTATGAGCGAGCCCAACGTGAATGGCCGGCGGCGCGAGAACGTTGTACCACGTTGAACAGCGGCTGATGGGAGGTGCGAAATGGCGACATCGAATTCGGATTTGGTGGACGTTTACTTACGTCAGCTTTCGAAAACCATCGACAGCATGTCGCGTGAGGCGATATGGTCGGTGATTGAAGTGCTCATGGAGGCCTGGCGCAATGGGCGACATGTCTTCATCTTTGGCAACGGAGGCAGCGCCTCGACGGCCTCGCACATGGCCAATGATCTGAACAAGCTGACCGTTATGCCGGGCAAGCCGCGGTTCAAGGCCATGTGCCTGACCGACAACGTTCCTCTGATGACGGCGTGGAGCAATGATACGGCGTATGAAAACGTTTTTGCCGAGCAAATGATCAATTTCCTGGAGCCGCGCGATGTGGTCATTGGCATATCATGCAGCGGCAATTCGCTCAATGTCTTGAAGGCTTTGTCGCTGGCCCGCGAACGGGGGGCGGTGACAGTCAGTTTTACGGGAAATGATGGAGGACAGTGTAAGGACCTGGCAGATTATTGTATCACAGTGCCCAGCGACCATATCGGCCAGCAGGAAGATGCCCATTTGATCCTGGATCACGTGATTGCCAATACGCTCAAGCAGCTTATTCTGGCCGAACTGTAGGACTGTCATGGGTTATGAAGCGCGCGGTGTTTCTGGACCGGGATGGAGTCATCAATGTCAACCGGTTGGATTACGTGAAGAGCTGGCAGGACTACCAGTTCCTGCCGGGTGTCTTTGAGCCGTTGCGGCTGCTGGCGCGCAGCCAGTGGGCGGTGGTCGTCATCAGCAATCAGTCGTGCATCGGTCACGGGCTGGTTGATGTCGCGGTGGTTGAGGGTATTCATCGGGCGATGGAAGTGGAAATCCGGCGACAGGGTGGTCGGGTGGATGCGGTGTTCTATTGCCCTCATCGGCCCGATGAGGGCTGTGATTGTCGAAAGCCGCAGCCTGGCTTGTTGCTACGGGCGGCCCGTAAGCTGGGTCTCGAGTTAACCGGCTCTTATCTTATCGGGGATGCCGTGTCCGATATTGAAGCAGCGTTGGCTGTCGGCTGCTCGCCGATCATGGTGCTGACCGGGCGGGGCGCTGGTCAGGTGGGCTTGCTGCGGCAGCGGGGCTACCATCAGGTGCCGGTGGTTCGGGACCTGGCTGAGGCCGTCGCGCTGATCCCTTTCAAATTATAGTTGTCTCTCTATCGGCCGCCTTACAGGCTGTTTCATTTTCAACTTTTGGAGGGGAACGTTTTGAAAAGCCATGGTGTGATTGTCGTTATTCTGGTCGGAGTTCTGGCGCTGCTGATGGGTTCAGGTGTGACCACGTTCGCTTCCCAGCGTGGAGGTGCCCCGGGTGGGTTGACGCGGCCGTTGGTGAGAGCTGACGTGGAAGCAGCGCCAACGCCAACCTGGACGCCTGCGGTGAGCGCGCCTGAGGCGCCGTGCGTTGACGACGCGGCTTACGTGGTAGATGTGACCGTTCCAGATAACAGCCGACTTGCGACTGGAGAGGTCTTCACCAAGACGTGGCGCGTGAAAAATACCGGCACTTGTGCCTGGAACGAGGGCTACAAGCTGGTCTATGAGCGTGGCCAGCAGATGGGGGGACCGGCCGAAGCGGCGATTTCGGCTGTTGTGCCTGCGGGCAATACCACAGAGGTCAGCGTCCCGCTGAGGGCGCCGGACGTGGCCGGGGTGTATTCCGGCGTCTGGCGGCTGGCAAATGACCGTGGCGTTCGCTTTGGACACATCCTGACGGTGGTCGTTGCTGTCGGCGGGGGCGTAAACCCTGGCAGGGCAGCGGTGGGCGCCGCGTTCCAACCACGTCAGTTCGACCCGCTTCAGCCGCTGGTGGTGAGGCAGAATCCGATACCGACGCTGGTTGAGCTTGACACGGACTTCATAAATGATTCCATCGCCATCAACATCCAGGTGCCTACGCCTACCCCCACGGCCACACCAGAGACGCCGACAACGCCTCCGCCGGAACCGGTTAAGGCGGGCGGGCGGTTTAAGAAAACCTGGGTCATGCGCAACAGCGGCTTCATGGACTGGGGCTCTGGCTATCTGTGGTCGTTTGTCGGCGGCGATCAGATGGGTGCGCCTGATGCGGTCGAGGTCCCTCCCACCGCCGCGGGCGGCCGGTTTGAGGTGGAGGTGCCGATGATCGCGCCGGCGCGTTCGGGGATTTACGAAGGCGTCTGGCAGATGCGTGACCCGAGCGGCCGGCTGTTCGGCAAGCAGGGTCTCGTGCGCGTTAAGGTGAACGAAGTCCAGATGAACGAACCTGTGCAACTGGGTAACTGGATCATCCGTGTCATCAGGTGTGAGCGCGATACTACCGTGTGGCTGGACAAGGAAAGGTATGAAGCGGAAGGGGTGTTCGCGCTTATCCGTATGCTGGTGACTTACCTGGGCGAGGGCACCGGCTGGATGGTCAACGACCTTGATTTCAGCGCGCACGATGAGGATGGTTATTCCTTTAGCTACAACGAAGATGTCGGCGATGCGGCGCGCTGGATGATTGCCAACCAGGCCGCCATTGATTTCGGGTTCCCGCCGGGCACGACGGACTATCCGGTGCTCATTGCCTTCCCGGTTCCGGCGGAATCCAAGGAGCTCTGGCTGGATGTGTCGCTCAAGGACGAGGCGCTGAACTGGCTGCGGAAGAAGGACCCCAACCTGCGGATTGAAGACGTGACGCAGCAGGCGAGTTTCTACCTGCGGGCCACTTTGTCCAAGCGGGAGATGACCTACACGGGGACTTTCATTGACTGCAATGAAATGGACGAATGAGCCCATCACGATTCAGCCGATGGTTGCTGGAAGACGGACCGAATGGTGTCGGGGCCCGAAGGCTGAGCAGGTGAGCCATGGCTGAACGGCCTGAACGGGGACGGCCGGCAGGTAGAATGAGGGCGCCGGGCGGCGCGTGGGCCAACCTCAGGCTCTACCTGGAACGACAGGCGGCAAGTCCTGCTCGTTATCTCTGGGAGCAGTTGATTCTGGCGTTGGTGGGATGGGTGCCGACGGTGCTGGGCATCGCGTTGCGGGCGATGCTGTACCGCCTGATTCTCCACATGGACGGCGTGGCGGCGATTGAGGATGGGGTCCGCCTGCGTTTTGCCAGCAACATCCGGCTGGGGGCGGGGGTCTATCTCGACCACGGCGTGTATCTACATGCCTGCCCGAACGGGATCACCATTGGCGAGGGGACGTTTATCATGAACCACGCCGAACTGCATGTGTACAATTTTCGCGGCATTCCCCACGCCGGCATACGCATCGGCCGAAACAGCCTCATCGGCGAGTTCAATGTGATCCGTGGGCAGGGTGGCGTGAGCATCGGCGACCGGGTGTACACCTCCCCGCACGTACAGATTGCAGCGGTGAACCATGTCTTCGATGACCCCAGCCGGCCGTTTGTGGAGCAGGGCATCACCGCCCAGGGGATCACCATCGAGGACGATGTCTGGGTTGGAGCGGCGGCGGTGATCACCGACGGCGTTACCGTCGGGAGAGGGGCAGTGGTGGCCGCCGGCGCGGTCGTGACGAAGGACGTGCCGCCGTACACGGTGGTGGCCGGCGTTCCGGCGCGGGCCATCAGGCAAGTAGGCGACAGGGACGGGCGACAGGCTGAGTCGCTTCCAGTCTACTATGGGACGCGGTGAGCCGTCGGTTTACGAGGGGGGTGTCGGGCGAGTCTGACGAGGGCAGGTCTCAGGTTCGGAAAGGCGGCGAGGGTTGAACCATGTACAAGCTATCAGTTGTGATCCCTGCTTATAACGAGTCGGACAGTATTGCCGGGGTGATCGAGCGGGTGCTGGCCGTGGAACCGCGGCTCACTGAAGTTGGGGTGTCAGGGCTGGAACTCATCGTGGTGGACGATGGCTCATGCGATGCGACGGCGGCCATCGTCAGGGGGTATTCCGGCGTCAAGCTGGTCTGCCACGAGGTCAATCGGGGTTATGGGGCGGCTCTCAAGACCGGTTTCTGTCAGGCGGAGGGCAATCTGCTCGCCTTCTTGGACGCCGATGGCACCTATCCGCCAGAGTATCTGCCGGAACTGTGCCAGCGGGCCATCGAGTGTCCGGCTGATGTGGTCATCGGGTCGCGCATGTCCGGCCAGAGCAGCAAAATGCCGTGGGTGCGTCGGTTGGGCAATGCGTTTTTTGCCGGACTGTTGACCCTGATCAGCAACACGCGTGTGGCAGACTCGGCCAGCGGGATGCGGGTTATCCGACGCGAGTGTCTGGCCGACCTGTACCCGCTGCCCGATGGCCTGAATTTTACGCCAGTGATGAGCACGCGCGCCCTTCACGAGAACCTGACCATTGCCGAGGTGCCTATCCCCTACGATGAGCGCGTCGGCAGGTCGAAACTGAGTGTCATCAATGACGGTCAGCGTTTTCTTAGCTCGATCATCTGGACGGCGCTGGCCTACAATCCTGGGCGTATCCTGGGCCTGCTGGGCATCGGCGCGGTCGCAATAGCCGGGCTCATCGGATTGGGGCTGGTGGTTACGCGCCTGTCGGGCGTGACCACGCTGGGGCCGTGGGGGGCCTTCGTGTTGTTCATGGCCCTGGTGTTCGGCGTGGCGGGCGTCAGCGTGTTTACCCTGGGAACGACCTTCAATTACCTGGTCTCTCTGTTCCATAAGCGGCCAGTGCGACAGGATGTGTTCGATTCGCGGATCTTTCCGGTCGGACTTGAGCGACATCTTGGCCTTCTCGGAGGATTGGGCGTGGTGGCTGGCTTGCTGCTGGGGGCGGCCTGCATGGGGGTCGCCTTGGCTGCCCATTGGCCGGTTGACCGACTGTGGTTGTACCTGCTGGGCAGCGCCATGGCGATTCTGATCGGTGTGAAAATGATTGTCTCGTGGGTGATCATGAGCGTGTTGCGTGAGTTGAGCGAGCGAGAGGCGTGCGTCGTCCAGGACTTGGGCCAGCGTCAGGCCAAACCGGACACAAAGGTGGACAGCCGTGAGGCGCGAAAACTGGCCGAGGAGAGGGCGGGCGTATGACCGCGTCAGAAACAATGCGTTTCCCCGACGCTGACCCGGCCCTGCGGGCCATCGGCGCCTCTCGCCCGGCGGAGGCGGTCGACATTTTGCTGGTTAACCCGCCTGCGCCTGATGGCGGCATCTGGATCCGTAGCCAACACCGCGTCGGGCGGCGTTCGCGGGAGAACATGATCTGGCCGCAGGTCTCCCTGGCGCAGTTGGCGGCGCTGCTTAAGCCGGACTACCGCGTGGCGGTCGTTGACGCCATCGCCGAACGCATGTCGTGGAAACGGTTCGAGGAGATTCTCCGCGAACGACAGCCCCGCTACTATGTGACCCAGGTGACGGGGCCCACGCTGCAAAACGATATGTATGGCTGCTTTGTGGCCCGTTCGCTGGGGGCGAAGACGATTGCCTTCGGCACGCATGTGACGCCCATGACGCGCGGGACGATGGAGCCGTATCCGGCGCTGGACTTCGTGCTGCGCGGCGAGCCGGAGCTGACCCTGCGCGAGCTGGTTGACACGCTGGAGGGCCGAGCCGTATCGGACGAACGTTTAGTGAGGCTCTTCCGGATGACAGACCCCGACTGGCAGCCGCTCAGCCCAGAAATGAGACCTGAGGGCGATGACGCTGACGCTGGCCTGCGACAGGCTCTGTCGCGCATCAAGGGGCTGGCCTGGCGGTGCGACGGAGACATCGTGATCAACGAGGACCGCCCGTTGATCCCAGACCTGAACGCGCTCCCTCTGCCGCTGCATGAGCTGCTGCCGCTCGACAAGTATCGCATGCCCATGCTGAAGGGCCCTTATTCGTTCGTCGTGACCAGCCGAGGCTGTCCGGCGGGCTGCACCTTCTGCATCAAACATGTGACCTATGGCTACCGCGTGCGGCTGCGCACGCCGGAAAACATCATGGCCGAGCTGCGGATGCTGTATGAGCTGGGCATACACGACATCCACATGTACACCGACCTGTTCACCGTTGACCGCGACCAGGTGATGGGCCTGTGCCAGCTCATTCTCGACGCCGGGCTGAACATCCGCTGGACGTGCAACAGCCGGGTGGATTTCGTTGACGAGGCGATGTTGCATGAAATGCAGCGGGCCGGCTGCTGGCTGATCTCGTGGGGCATCGAGTCGGGCAGCAAGGAAGTCCTGAAGCGGGCGCACAAGGGATACCGGCAGGAGCAGGCTGAACAGGCCCTGCGCTGGGCCAAGGCCGTTGGCATCAAGAACTGGGGCTATTTCATCATCGGCCTGCCGGGCGAGACCGAGGAGACCATCCGCCAGACCATCGCTTTCGCCAAACGGCTGCCGCTTGACCTGGCCCTGTTCCACATTGCTGCGCCTCATCCCGGCACGCCGTTTTTCTTCGAAGTGGTCGAGAACGGCTGGTTTCGGCCCGGCACGCGCTGGGAGGAAGTGGACATGGACCGCTCGACCGTCCTCGACTACCCTGACCTGTCGGCGGAGCGGCTGGAATACTGGCAGAAGCGGGCCTTCCGCGAGTGGAGCATGAGGCCCGGCCCCATCTGGACGTATATCAAGATGCTGTCTGACCCCGGCACCTGGCGTTCCGCGCTGGAGGTCGGCTGGCAGCACCTGGGATGGACGTGAGGCAATTGAGGACTATCGCACCCTACATTGAACTGCTCTGTGCTTTTGCTGCCGCCGGGCTATGGTACACGCAAGGCGGGGCGGTGTGGTACGCCGGCGATTGGCCGGGGCCGTGGCCGCTGGCCTTGCTGGCGTTGGGCTGGGTGTGCCATTTCGCCTGGGCAGGCCTGTCTCAGCATCCCACCTGGCGCGATGTGCTAGTCGCCCTCTTCCTGTTCTCGGCCTGGGTCGGCGTGTGGACGGCCTACGATCCGGGGCCGGCGTGGGCCAAGTTCTGGCTGGTCGTCGGGGCGGTGGGGTTGCTCTATGCGGTGGCCCATCAGCCGGACCTGCCACACCTGTACGGCGCGCTGGCCTGTTTCGGTGTGCTGGGCGTGGCGATCTCGGCGTATTTCTTTATGACCAACGATTGGGCGGCGAACCCGCCCAAGGTGGCGGAGTTGGGTGCGCTGGGGCAGCAAATCTCCAGCCGGTTGCCGCAGTTGACGGCGCACCGGATGCATCCCAATGTCGTGGGCGGCATGTTGGCGATGATATTGCCGCTGTACGTTCCGCTCATCGTGCTGGGGCGCGGCGATGCAGCGTCGCATTTCCCGCGTCCCATCCGCTGGGCGCTGCCGGGACTGTGGGCTCTGGCGGCGTGGGTGGCGGCGCTGACCCTGGCGGTGACCACTTCGCGCGGAGCCTGGCTGGGCACCGTTGGCGCGCTGGGTC
>DAOTYC010000016.1:0-10244 GCA_034435095.1 Anaerolineae bacterium
ACGTCCGGGTTTCCGGATGAATTCTTGGATGTAGAAAATGGAATGATTGTAGTTGCCGAGAATCTCTTTGTGCTCCAAAATCGCTTCGGCAGCTTCGCGGTCGTTCACCTTTGAGAGCAGTCGCCCCCAGGAACCAATGGCTGGCTTGAGCACAACCGGGTAGCCCAGTTCCTCTATAGCCAGCAGCGCTGATTCCGGGGTGAAGGCGACCTTGGTACGCGGCACGGGCAGGCCCGCTTTGACCAGCGCGCTCGTGGTCAATAGCTTGTCGCCGCAGGTGTCCGCCGTAACATAGCTGTTGACTGTCTTGACGCCCCAGTCATTGAGAATACGCAGCGCATTCACGGCCCTAGAGTGATTGATACATCGCTCCAGGACGACATCGTACTGGGCCATAGAATTCCGCTCAATGTCCAAGACAAGGTCGCCGTCGTCTATCAAATCGTAATCAATATGGCGTTTCTCCAACGCCTCAACAATGAGTTTCTCTTCAACGCGGGCGCGGGAATACAGAATGCCTATTTTCATAATCTATCTCTTTTTCTCTCCAGGTCATCGGGCAGGACACTGCCCTGGCTCATTCGTCTGAAGAACAGGCCAGGGCAGGCTTCGTCGCCGGATTTGATGTTCGGGTCGGACACGGCGCTCTGACGCCAATGGGCGATGCAGGCAGCTCACTCACCCCAGTCTTCTTCTTCCTCTGGGGCCAGGTCTAGCTCCAATGGGTCAAGGCTGACTACTTCGAGCTCTGCACCGCAATCGGGACACTCAATAATCTCCCCTTTGATCACTTCGTCATCCAGCTCGATCTCGGCTGCGCATTCCGGACATTCCGCCAACATGTTCTGTTATCCCTCCTTACGCTGAAAAAGTTTGAACTAAACGCCCCACACCGACTGCAACGCGCCATGGAGCGCATCTCTGTACACCGAAGGCCGTTTACCGCTATTATACTCCATTCCGATAGACTCCGCTACACTGCCAAGACCCTTGGGTGCATCCGAAATTTTAGGCGAGCCAGCAGGGCAGGTTCCCAAACCTGCTGCCGTAGGTCGGGTTTCCATACCCCGCCTACGGCTGAGGGGGCGACGGCGCCGAAGCAACAGCCCTGAGTGCAGCGAAGGGAATCTCAACTGCCCGTGTAACGCGAGATTCTTCGCTTCGCTACTAAGAAACTACTTTGTCCCGTCATTCTGAGCCATAGCCCTGAGCCGAAGTCCTGAGCGTAGCGAAGGAACAGCGAAGGGGCAGCGAAGAATCTCAACGCCTGCCAGCGCGAGATGCTTCGCCTTCGGCTCAGCATGACGGGATGAAGCTGCCCCTGCTAAGAAACGCTCCGGTCATGATATTCCTCCCCAGGGAAGCGGCCGTGTTGCTTGAAATAGGGCACAATACCGCCAGCTTCCCAGATCAGCCGGACAAAGCCAGGCGGTTCCGGCAGGCTGTAGATACCGTGCGATGTGACAATCTGTGCTTTGTCCCAGTCCAGCGTGACTTCCTCGCCATCTACCAATGCTTCAGAGACTTCCTTTGACACCACCAACGGCAGGCCCAGATTCAACGCATTCCTGAAAAAGATCCGCGCGAAGCTGGGCGCAATGATAGCAGCGATGCCCACGACTTTAAGGGCCTGAGGCGCGTACTCGCGGGACGAACCGCAGCCAAAATTCTCGCCCGCGGCGATGATGTCGCCCGGCTTGACCTGCGCGGCAAATTCTGGCCGGGCCTCGATGAACGGATATTTGCCCAGTTCTGCTTCAGAAGTCATATATGGCGCATATCGGCCGGGCACGATTTGATCGGTGTCTACGTCGGAACCAAATTTCCATACTCGGGCCATGTTCTATAGCACCTCCCGCGGATCTGTGATGCGCCCTGTCAGGGCTGTGGCGGCAGCTACCTGCGGTGAAGACAGGTAAATATAGGCTTCTGGAGAACCCATGCGGCCTTTGAAATTGCGGTTGGCCGTCGAGACGCAGACTTCGCCTTCACCCAGAACGCCCATGTGTCGGCCTATGCACGGGCCGCAGCTCGGCGTCCCGATGGTCGCGCCAGCCGCCAGCAGTTTGCCCAGCGTGCCATCGGCAACAGCCGCCTGCAACACTTCGCTCGAAGCTGGCACAATGAGCAAGCGGACGCCCGGCGCAATGCGCTTGCCATCGAGTATTTGGGCCACGGCATGCAAATCTTCGAGACGCCCGTTCGTGCATGTGCCGACGAAAACGACGTCCACTTTCACGTCTGCCAGCTCGCTCACATCCACTACCTGGTCAACATGGTGCGGCACGGAGACCTGAGGCTTGAGATTGTCGAGATTAACCGTCAGCTCCTTAACGTAATGCGCTCCGGGGTCTACAGTCAGCCAATCGGGCACGTTGAATTTTTCGGCGACTTCGCCGTCGGGCGGAATTATACCGGCCTTGGCGCCTAATTCAGTGGTCATGCAGGCCAGGGTTTGTCTGGAAGCGAGCGAAAAAGAGCTGACGCCGTGATACTCCACTGCCTGGTAGGTCGCGCCGCCGATGCCCCACTGTCGGGCGACCCAGAGAGCCAGGTCCTTGGCCCCTACCCCTGGTCGGAACTGTCCCTCCACGATGACGCGCACAGTCTCAGGCACACGCAGCCAGGTTCGGCCACTGGCGAAGGCCAGCGCCACATCAGTTGCGCCCATGCCCGTACCAAACGCACCGACGGCGCCGTAGCTAGTGGAATGGGAATCCGAGCCGACGACAATTTGCCCTGGCTGAGCCAGCTTCTCTTCCACCAAAACCTGGTGACAAACACCCCGCCCGACATCAAACAAATTGGTGATGCCTTCTTCCGCCGCAAATTCGCGGATTTTCTTCTGGGCGTTGGCTGTCTGGATGTTGACGGCAGGGGCTACATGGTCAATCACCAACGCGACTCGCTTTGGGTCGTGTACATGTTGTCGGCCTAACTCCTCGCGCATCACACGGATCACACTGGGGGCAATCGAGTCTACGGCCAACGCCATGTCCACGCGCACGACAACCAAATCGCCTGCTTTCACCGCCTTGCCGGAAGCGTGAGAAATAATCTTTTCTGCCAGTGTTTGAGGTTGAAGTGACATCGCTTTCTCCTGATAACCATCCGTGAGTTTCTAGCCACGAAACCGATTACTTGACGGCTGATTCCGTTTCTGACTGCGGCTCTGTATAGCCATCCACCCAGCGATAGAGCACGGCGTCCACGTCGCTGAGGGACAGGACCTTTTCGTCGGCCAATGCCTTGATGTGCTGGGTCACTTCCTTGATCTGCGTGTCTGTCAGTTCCAGACCCAACTGCTCGGCGCGGTTCTTGATCGCATTCCAACCGGTCAACCGATGGGCAATGCTGATGTAACGGGTCAAGCCGAAATCCTGCGGGTCGAGAATCTCGTAGGTTTCCGGATTGTTGAGCACTGCTTTGGCATGAATGCCGGCCTTATGGGTGAAAGCCGTGATGCCGGTAATGTAATTGTTGAAGGGGATGTCAATGCCAACAATACGGGCGACAAGCAGCTCAAGTTCGTGCAATTTCTTGAGGTTGTACTTCTTGACCAGGTTCTTGTCCAGCGCGTACATGCGGGCGATGAAACCTCCTAACGGTGTGATGCCATTCCGTTCGCCAATGCCCAACACACTGGTATCTATGTGTGTGCCGCCCGCTTCGAGGACGGCATAGCTGTTGGCGATAGCGCAGCCGCTGTCATTGTGCCCGTGAAACTCGATATCCGCTTTGACATGCTGGCGGAGCTTCTTAACCAAATTGTAGACTTGCAACGGCGTAGCGATACCTACCGTATCCGCAATGCCCACCCGGTTCACGCCCAACTTATCCACGGCGGTGTAGACTCGAATCAAATCGGCCTCGTCGCTGCGGAAGGAGTCCTCGCTGCTGAAGCGCACTTCCAGTCCCTGGCTCTTGATATACTCGATAACTTCCTGGGCGGCCTCGATAATCTCTTCAATGCTTTTACCATGGCTGAACTTGCGCAGATAGGAGGACGTTCCAAACAACACATCGATCCCATCTACCCCGCTGTCGACCGCCACCTTTGCGTCTTCCATGTTGCAGCGGGTGTGGGTGAGCAGTTTGGCTTTCAGCCCCAGCTTTGCCAGGCGATGCGCGTCTCGCAGACTTTGGGGAGAAGCGGAAGTGGACGTTATCTCAATATACTCGACCCCGAATTCGTCAAGGGCCAGGGCAATTTCCACCTTATCGTCGGAGCTGTAATTAGCTCCGACGAATTGTTCTCCTTCCCTAAGTGTAGATTCGATGATGTTGAAATTCGTGATAGATGTCCCAGCCATGTCCAGCCTCCCTCAGTAAGTTGTGCGCAACCATTCTTGACCTCTGTGTGGCTTCGTGTATAATTCATGATCAGACGCCTGTCATACAACAAAAAAGCCAGCCCCCTCTCTCTATGCCTGGAAGGGGCTGGTACTTGCGTTGTGCGTCGCTGGCTTTTCACGCAGAACAAGCCTATCCAGACCTGACGTCCGGCTTCCTGTAGGCCTTGTTCTTCTTAACGAAAAACAGTAAAATAAGGACAGTACGTTCCACGTGAAAACACTACCTTATAAGAGGTTTCTTGAGCAAGATAAGTATAACATAGAACGCTTGACTTGTCAAAAAATCATCTCGCAGTTCAACCGCCTAGTTTTAATTTGACTCATAATTGAAAGCATGATATAATAGTAAAGGTTGAAAGCAATTACAACCTCCAGAACCTCACCGAGAACTAGGGTATCCTCCCTGCTTTGAATAATAAATGGCTGGTCATGTCAATGAAGCCCCAAGCTAGAATCAGCGAACTACCATTGGCCTGTGTGTCGGCGGTTAGGCGATGGGAGGAGCGGTTTAGTTAAACAGTGCAACCATTATCGGGTCCTTCCTGAGTACGGGAGGGACGAGCTGCAACGCAGCTTATGGCCTCGCGCTTGGAGAGAGAATAAGTGAACATTGCTGAATTAGAAGAGAAAACGTTAGACGAACTTCAGAGCCTTGCTCGCGATATGGGCATCTCAGGTTATAGCCGGCTGAAGAAGCACGACCTGATGATGCGCCTGTTGCGCGCCAACGCCGAGAAACAGGGGTATATCTTCGGCGGCGGTGTCCTTGAAATTGTCCAGGATGGCATCGGTTTCTTGCGCTCCGACCATCTCTTGCCTGGCCCGGAGGATGTGTACGTATCCCAGTCCCAGATTCGACGGTTTGGATTGCGCACGGGCGACCTGGTGGTCGGGCAAGTGCGGCCCCCTAAGGACACAGAGAAATATTACGGCTTGTTGCGAGTGGAGGCAGTCAACGGTTTAGACCCGGAGGCGGCCAAACAGCGGCCGTTGTTCGAATCGCTGACGCCCATTTTCCCCCAAGAGATGTTCAGGCTGGAAACCAAACCGAACATCTTGGCTACCCGCTTGTTGGATCTGATCGCGCCTATCGGCCGGGGGCAACGTGGCTTGATCGTTTCTCCACCCAAGGCGGGCAAGACGACCATTCTGAAGCAAATTGCCAACGGCATTTCGTCAAACTACAACGACGTTCATCTGATGGTCTGCCTGATCGGCGAACGGCCGGAGGAAGTCACCGACATGGACCGTTCCGTGCAGGCAGAAGTCATCAGTTCGACCTTTGACGAGCCAGTGCAGGACCATGTACGTGTAGCAGAGATGGCCCTTGCCCGCGCCAAGAGATTGGTGGAAGGCGGACGCGATGTGGTGATCCTGCTGGACAGCATCACCCGTCTGTCGCGCGCCTATAACTTGATTGTGCCGCCGAGCGGCAGGACTCTTTCCGGCGGCCTGGACCCGGCAGCCCTCTATCCACCCAAGCATTTCTTTGGCGCGGCGCGCAAGTTGGAAGAAGGAGGCAGCCTGACGATCATTGCGACCTGCCTGGTAGATACAGGCAGCCGCATGGACGATGTAATCTACGAAGAATTCAAGGGCACAGGCAATATGGAACTGCACCTGAACCGCAAGCTGGCCGAACGGCGGATGTTCCCCGCCTTCGATATCGAACGTTCTGGTACACGTCGCGAAGAACTGTTGTTGGATCCGGAAACACTCAACAAGGTCTGGACGTTGCGCCGCATGGTTTCAGCCCTCGGTGGGGGGCCTGAAGCAGCCATTCCGGTTTTGGAAAGGCTTAGCAAGACCAGGGATAACGCAGAGTTCCTGGCAACGCTGAACAAGGAAATCCTTTAGCCCCGGCGGGACATGCTGAATAACAAAACAGATATTTCAAATTGGCGACGTTATAGCACGCATGTCTGGGTATTTGTCCTCATACTGGCGGCGTTTCAGTTCAGCCGTATGGAGGTGCCTGCATCGTCGCTGGAGTTCAGAGGGGGGAGTGACCTGATCTCTGAAGAAGCCCAACAACCGGCGATAACGAAGCCGACGGTTCCGCCTCTGTCAGCTTCTTTTGTTTCTTTGACCAAATTTCCCGTTCCCCGGACGATAATTCCCGAACGCCCTCGCGAATCTATCATTATCTACAAGGTAGAACCAGGTGACACCTTGTACGGCATCGCCCAGAAGTTTGGCATCAGCGGCGAGACGGTTATCTGGGCCAATCAGAAAGAGGACACCCCAGATACGCTGAGCATCGGCCAGGAGCTCATTATCCTGCCCGTCTCAGGGGTGTATCACACCGTCCAGAAGGGCGACACGGTCGAGAGCGTTGCCGCCAAATACAAGGTTGAGCCGTCCGCCATAACACAGTTCGCCCTAAACAATCTGAAACCGCCCTACACTCTGGTGGCTGGCCAGAAAATCATTGTGCCGGGCGGCCAGAAGCCGTACATTCCGCGTAGAGTGGTCGCCTACCAAGGGCCTGTGCCCGAAGGGGCAGCGCGAGGTACAGGCATTTTTGGCTGGCCTGCCAGTGGGATGATCTCGCAGAAATACTGGGGAGGCCATCGTGCTATTGACATCGCTGCGTCAAAGGGGTCGCCCATTTACGCCGCCGATTCCGGTTACGTGGTGATGGCTGGCTTCAGTGGCAGCGGCTACGGCAACATGGTGGTAATTGACCATGGCAATGGCTTCCAGACCCTGTACGCTCACCTGGACTCGATCGCTGTCCGGCCCGGGCAGTCCGTCAAGAAGGGGCAGAAAATTGCCACCATGGGCACCAGTGGACGGACTACAGGGCCTCATCTGCACTTTGAGATTATCAAGGGCGGTGTGCAGCGCAACCCCATCGGCATCTTGCCGTAACATCACATTTAGAATTTGCGTCAGCCGTCGTGTTTTGGTATAATATTTTTGTCCGTCGTCTGTAGTTAATCCCTGCACGTCTGTTTTCATTGTTCGACCAAGGCCGAACTTTGTTCCGCCGCGTTGTCTTGTAGACAATGTGGCGGGCAGGAAGTGGTGTGCAGCTATGAATGATGATCGGCAACTCAATTCCTCGGCCTCTTGCGCTGAACCTCTGGGTCAGATGCCTCAATTGCCAGGGCGGGAGGCTAGAGGACGCACGCAAGCTGGCCAAGACCAGGCCGTCTGGCGAATCCAGGATTTTGTCAGGCGGTTCGGCATCTATTTGGCTCTGCTCCTCCTGATTGTTGTCTCCACTATTCTGTCCCCGGGTTTCCTCAAGAGCAAGAACCTTCTCGTGTTGTCGCGCCAGGCTTCGATGCTCGGCATCGTGGCAGTGGGGCAGACTTTCGTCATCCTGGGCGGTGGTATAGACCTGTCGGTGGCATCGGTCATGGCTGTGGTCTCCGTGTTGACGGCGAACCTCATGGAAGGACAGGATTCTCGGGTCCTCCTGATTTCGTTGGCGTGCCTGGCTCTGGCTACACTGATAGGACTGATCAACGGGACAATGATTACGAAGTTCAAGATCGCGCCTTTCATCATGACACTAGGCATGATCCTCATTGTTCAAGGGGCGCGGTTCGTATATACCGGCGGTGCGCCAAAAGGCTCTATCCCGCCCATCATTCGTTTCTGGGGGCGAGGGCTTATTGGACCAATTCCCACCTCTGTCATCATCTTCATTCTCGTGGTAGTCGTCGCGGCTATTGTCCTCAGCAAAACCACATTTGGTCGCCAGATCTATGCGGTCGGCGGCAACGCCAAAGTGGCGCATCTGTCAGGCGTGTATGTGGACCGGGTTGTCATAGCCACGTATGCCATCTGTAGCTTCCTGGCCGGGTTGGCTGGCCTGGTGCTGACCGGCTATATCGGCCTGGCTGATAACTGGCTCGGGCGCGGCTATGAGCTGGATTCCATCGCCGCAGTGGTTATCGGTGGGGCATCTTTGCAGGGCGGGCGAGGAAACATCTGGGGCACGGTAGCCGGCGTGCTGATTATCGCCATCCTTTTCAACGTTGTCCTCCGGCTCACCCTGCCTGAGGAGACGCAGCGTATCATCAAAGGTGCAACCATATTGGCCGCGGTGGCCATATACTCGGCCACTCGACGACAGTGAGATTTCAGGTCAGTGGGAGGCGAATCTCCTTATTCGCACAATAAGTATAAGTAACGGAATGTGGCCGGTTGGTGTGGAGGGAGGTGATGGTCAAAAAACCAGCGAAGCAACTGAAGACTCGGCAGTCTGCCCCGCCCGCTGCTTTGGCGGGTAAAGGGGAACAATCTCTTCGTGGCGAGCGATGTGCGAGAGCATGAAACCGGAAAGCTCAGTTTCACAAACGAGATTGAGAGTGTGAGACAACTGGTCGTGGTAGGTTTTATTCCCTAAGATGGGAAGGAGGAAAACGATGATAAGCCCGAAAAGAATGTCTCTCTGGACGTTGCCCCTGGTTGTAGGATTGGTTTTGGTGGTCGTCTTTCTTGCGCCGGCTCTGGCCCAGGCTGCTGCGCCGGCCGAAGAACCTGGCAAGATGGTGGACACTTCGCAGTACAAGAAGGATCCGCCGTGGACGGTGTGTTTCAGCAATGCTTCTGTGTCGAACTCATGGCGGGTGTCGATGGTGGAGCATGTGCGTTATGAGGTTTCGTTGCATCCGGAGATCAAGACTTTCCTGGAGACCGATGCGGAGGACAAGCCGGACAAGCAGATCAGCGACACGGAGGACTTGCTGGCGAAGGGCTGCGACGTGTTGATCATCAGTCCGGCGACGCAGGAGGCGTTGACGCCGGTGACGGACAAGGCGATGAAGATGGGTGTGCCGGTGGTCACGCTGGACCGCAACGTGTCGGGCGACAACTATGTCACGTTTGTGGAGTCGAGCAACTGCGACATGGGACGGGAGCAGGCGGAGTGGCTGGTGAAGGCGTTAGGCGGCAAGGGCAACATTGTGTTGCTGAGTGGGATAGCTGGAGCCAGTCCGGCGGAGGACCGTTTGCGGTGTGCGCGGGAGGTATTTGCCCAGTATCCGGAGATCAAGGAGTTGGCGCAGGCGTATGCCAACTGGTCGCCGGTGGAGGGCAAGAAGATCATGGAGAACTGGCTGACCACATTTGAGCAGATTGACGGGGTGTGGGCGGACAGTGCGTTGCAGGGTTCCGGAGCGGTGGAGGCGTTTGTGGAGGCCGGGTTGAAGGTGCCGCCGATCACTGGTGAGGACTTCAACCGCTATCTGAAGCAGTGGAAAGAGTTGGGTTTTGACGGCGTGTCGGTCAGTTTTCCGGTGCGGCAGGGGCGCACGGCGGTGCAGATTGCGGTGGACATCCTGAATGGCAAGCCGGTGCCGCATTATGTGAATGTGCCACGGACCATCATCACCAAAGAGAACCTGGACAAGTATGTGCGCATGGACCTGCCGGATGACTACTGGGGTGACACTGACCCCGAAGTCGCCGAAATCATGTTCGGCAAGAAATAGGTCCGGCCTGGACTTGGCAGCGCGGCTGACCCGGCTGCATTGACAAATTTCAATCTGGCGCCGGCCTGAGCCTCCGCCGGCGCCAGAAAAGGTAGATGCAGCAAGCGCGGATTTCGCTTGACTTGCTTATACTCAAGCCAAAGTGAAACCCGCAGAGTTAGCGTAATGGGTGCACCCGAATTTAAGGGAGCAGATGCATACGGCGTTTTCCACAGCTACCGAACAAGGCTGGCTGTCATTCTGAGCTCCCCCACGGCGCGTGGGCGCGCCGCTCATAAGGGAAGAAACTAAAAAGTGGAAAGTGGTGTATACTTATACGGGAGGAGTTCAGACAGTCAAGACCGGTCGAGCAATGGTGCGTGAGTGCCCGTTTCTGAGCTTGGTTCCGACTATCGCTGGCTTATTCATTGGTGGCCGTGAGGACCCCGTTTAGTAGCAT
>DAOTYC010000017.1:0-5578 GCA_034435095.1 Anaerolineae bacterium
GCATGGTCGTGACCACCAAGAGCAAGATCACGCCAGCGGAAGCCATTGAAGCTTTCCGTGAACACCCGCGTATCCGCGTCGTGCGCATCAAAGACGGGTTCGATTCTAACACCTCGCTGTTCCGCTATGCCCGCGACCTGGGCAAGAAGCGTGGCGACATGTATGAGATCGCCGTCTGGGAGGAGACAGTCGCCATGTCCGGCGATGACCTCATCTTCGCCATCAACATCCCCCAGGAAGCCGTGGTCATTCCCGAGACGATAGACGGCATCCGCGCCTGCATGGAGATGGAAACCGACCGGCTCAAGGCCGTCGCCGAGACCAACAAATACCTCGGGTTGGTACCTGGCCGTTAGAAGCCATGATGAAACCGCCGAAGAACGCCGATCAAGGGCGATTACAGAATCTTTAGTCCTCCCTTGTCCGCGTGGGTCGGCGGTTCAACAACACTCTTTGGGGAGAGGAATGCTATGAGCGACATCGGCATCATGACGCTGGACGATTTCGATTACACGGGCAAGACGGTCATCTGTCGGGTGGACATCAACTCACCGCTCGACCCACAGAGCAAACGCATCGTTGATGACAACCGCATCGTCAAAAGCCTGCCGACCATCCGTGAGCTCAACGAACGCGGCGCGGCTCTGGTGCTGTTGGCCCACCAGGGCGACACACTGGATTACCAAAACGTCATCGGCCTGGAGCAGCACGCCGAAGTCCTCAGCCAACAGATGGGCCTCAAAGTCGGCTTTGTGGACGACGTGTGCGGTCCAGCAGCCCGCCAGGCCGTCCGCGAGCTGAAGCCGGGCGAAATCTTGTTGCTCAACAACGTGCGCTTCCTGAGCGAGGAAGTCTCGACCTTTGTTGATTACGTCAAGTTATCGTTCGAGGAGCAGGCCAGGACCTGGCTGGTGCGCAGCCTGGCGCCGCTGGCCGACCTGTACGTCGGCGAAGCGTTTGCAGCGGCGCACCGTTCGGCCCCGTCGCTGTGCGGCTTCCCTATGGTGTTGCCCACCGCCGGCGGGCGGCTGTTCATCGAAGAGTTCACCGCCATGTCGCGGGTGAAGGAGAACCCTGAGCACCCATGCGTGTACGTGCTGGGTGGAGCCAAGATCAGCGACGCTTTCGGCATGATGAACGAAGTGCTCGCTTCGGGCGCGGCGGACTATGTGTTGACCTCCGGACTGACCGGCGAGGTGATGCTCCTGGCCGCCGGCCGCAAGCTGGGCCCGGCCTCGGAGCAGGTCATCAAAGACCGCGGGCTGGAACAATTTATCGCCCCAGCGCGCGAGCTGCAGGCCAAATACCCGGGCAAGCTGTTCTACCCGGTCGACCTGGCCGTCGATCGCGGCGGGCGGGTAGAGATTGACGTGGACGACCTGCCGGTAGACGAGCTTATCGTAGACATCGGCCACAAGACGGTGGAACAATACCTGAACATCATCAACCAGGCCAGGACGATTTTTGTGAACGGCCCGGCGGGCATCTACGAGCAACCGGTCGGCGCGTATGGCACACAGGCCCTGTGGCAGGGCATCGCCGCCGCACCCGGTTACTCAGTCATCGGCGGCGGCGATTCGGTTGCCTCGGCGAAAAAGTTTGGAGTGAAAGACAAGCTGGGCTATGTCTGTACCTCGGGCGGTGGGCTGATCCGCTTCTTGTCGGGCAAGGAACTGCCGGTGGTCTCTGCTCTGCGCCAGGCCGCCAAACGCTGGAGCAAGGGATAGACTGCTCTGCCGCAGGCGGCGTCAGTCTCTCTGCCAGATGACGCGCAATGTCGTCCCTTCGCCCGGCGACGAGTGGAGCTCGAAGCGGCCGCCGAGGGCCTCGGTCCATTCTCTGATGGCAAACAGGCCCCAGCCGCCCCTTTCGGATGGCCGGTCTGCCCGGCTGGGGTCAAAACCGACCCCATTATCTTTGACTTGCAGGGTAATCCGGCCGTCCGATTCTTCGAGAATCACCTCGGCGCGAGAGGCTTTGGCGTGCTTAACCACGTTGGTCAACGCCTCCTGAACGATGCGGAACAGCGTCATCTCCACATGGGGGTCGGGCCTGCTGCTCAAAGGGCGACCAACGACATCCACCTGCAGGTCCATCCGTTGAGCGAACCGTTCCCCCAGCCAACCCAGCGCGGGGAACAGCCCGTAATCGTCCAGTACTGGCGGCCGCAGGTCGGCCATCAATCCGCGAATATAGTCCGTGGTTCGCTCCACAAGCTGGGTGCATTCTTCCAAACGAGCCATGACTTTGTCCGGCGCGCTTGCCGCCCATCTCTGCTTGAGGATATTCAGATTGATGCCCAGCGCGGTCAGATATTGTCCCACCATATCATGCAGGTCGTGAGCGACCTGTCTGCGCTCGTTTTCGGCGTTTTCAACCAACTGCTGGCTCAGCGCGCGCACTCGCGCGTTCTGCTGCTTGAGGTCCTCGTACAGGTAGGCGTTTTCAATCGCTACGCTGACTTGATCGCTGATAGCGCCGAGAAACAAGAACTCATCCTGACTCAGCGTCTTATCAACCGGCAGCCATAGGTTGATGCAGCCCAATACGCGGCCATGCGACCGCAGAGGCAACGCCAGGTTTCGGTGAGGTATGCTATCTGCGCCGTAGGTATCGCCCTCTTCGCTCACCTCATCATCAGAAATGACCACGCGGCCGCATTCACAGACCATGCTGCACAGATATTGCCCCCTCGTCTTAGCCTCATCAAGATACGGCTGTGGGATGCCGTGATGTGCGACCAACGTGGGATCGCCTTCCCGGCTCAACAGGAAGATCTCACCCCTGCCTTCGGAACCGATCATGTCGAGAGCCAGAATCTCCCTCAAAGCAACGTTCAAGATGCGTTCCAGGTCCAGGTATTGATTGATGGCTGTCGCAATGGTATTCAGCGCGGCCAGCTCCTCGTTCCGACGGCGCAGCCGTTCATCGGCGAGCTTGAGAGCGGTGATGTCGTGCGCTGCGACCAAGATGCCGACGATATTCCCGGCGTCGTCGCGCAGGGGATTCTTGATGACCTCGCGCCAGTTTGGGCCCTGGCGCGTTTGAGTGAATTTCTCCATGCGGATCGGCTCGCCGGTCTCCAGCAACCGCCTCTCCCCTTCCATGTAACGCAGGGCGTCCTCCCTGGGCCAGACATCGAGGTCGGTGATACCAATCATCTCATCCATCGAGCGTCCGAAGAAATCACAATAACTCTGATTGATGACCCGATAGACCAGATTTCGGTCCTTGAACAGGATGTGATGGGGCAGATGGTCGAGCAGGGCGCGCAACATCTGCCGCTGTTCATCGCGCTCCCTTTCCGCCTTACGGCGGTCGGTGATGTCGCGTTCGCTGACAAGCAGACCGATGATTTCGCCCTCTCCGTCTCGCAGCGGCGTCTTCACCGACTCGAACCAACGTATGCCTTCAGAGGTTGGCAGGCAGTGTTCCGCAACCATCGTCTTGCCGGTCGTCAGGACTTCGACCTCTTCGGCCAGGAAATGTTTTGCCAATTCGTCCGGAAAGAAATCGAAATCATTGCAGCCTGTCATCTCCTCCAGGGTTCGGTTCGGCGCAATCAACTGGCGGAGACGTTCGCTGACCAGTTGAAAGGTAGAGTTTCGGTCTTTGAAGACCACGATATCCGGCGTGACGGCAAGCATGGCCTGCAACATGCGCCGCTGTTCATCCCGCTCTGCCTCCAGCTTCTTGCGCTCGGTGATGTCGCGGCCAACAGCCTGGATTTCGGCGATGTCGCCGTTCTCGTCGAAAATCACACGGTTGGTCCATTCCTGCCATCTGATTGAGCCATCGCCCCTGATCACGCGATGTTCGGCTTCGACTACCGGGCAGCCGCTGCCGGCCATAGACACAGCCTGACTGACAATCTCCTGATCTTCGGGCGGTATCAGAGGCAAGAATTTGTGTCCGATCAGTTCGGATGCCTCTTTGCCAAAGTAGCGACAATAGGACTCGTTGACGAAAGTCAACGTTCCATCGGGCGTGAATCGGCAAATGAGCTCCGTTTGGTCTTCGACGACGGCGCGATAGCGCGCTTCGCTGGCAGCCAGGGCGCGCACGGTCTCTTCACGCTCGGCTACCGCCCGCAGGCGAGCCAGCGCGCCGCCGATTTGCGCGGCGATGCTCTCCAGGGCATGTCGGTTCTCCGCCGGGATGTGGTCGCCGCTCTTTGAGGCCAGGCTGATCACCGCGATGCTCCTCCCCTCGTGTCGCACCGGCACGGCAGCGACAGCCCGAAAGCCTGCGCGTCCGATCAACTCCCCCGAAAAAGGCAGGGATTGTCCATCTTCAAGATACACCGGCGTATCCTGGAACAACGGATGGCCGCGAATGGCCTTCGCTTCAAGATGGCGGAGCGGCCCCACGAACCAATCCGGCAGGCGACGATAGGCCTTAAGCTCCAGAGCGCCTGTGGCGAGGTCAACCAGATAGATTCCCCCGGCGTCAAATCCATCTATCTGCAAGGCGAAGTCCAGAGAACAGTTCAGGGCTTCGTCCAGGTCAGATGCCACGCTCAGTGCGACGGCCAAATCCCGCTGAAGTCTCAGCAGCGTTTCCGCCTGTACTCGCGCTGCGATGTCCGCTCGCAGCGCGCGGTTAGTCGCTTCGAGCTGCGCTGTCTGCGCAGCTATCTGCTGGCGCGCCGCCTCGTAGAGTCGGGCGTTATGTAAAGCAATGGCGGCCTGTTCGGCGAACATGGTCGTCAGGCGGATTTCTTCGGTGCTGAACGGGCCTCGCCTGTCCACGTCCGCCACCGACAGCGAGCCGATGACTTGCCCGCCCATTCTGAGCGGCACGGCCAACGCCCGGCCGACGGAGAATTGGTCGTATGGGAAGACACGTCCTTCCCAGGTGCTATAGTCTTCCACGACCAGCGGTTCGCCGCTCCGGATCACTGCTCCGTTAATGCCCTCGTAGACAGAGTGGATCTGGCCAGTCAATTCGGCCGGAATGTTGTGCCCGGCTGCCAGTTCCATTGATTCGCCGTCCGGACGGAGCAACGTGATGGCGGCTATCCTCGTCCCAACCAGACCGGCCACGCGGCTGACAATCGCCTGCAGCAATGTGTCGAGGTCCTGCTCGGCGGTGATTTCCAGCAGGGTTTGGTGCAACAGGTCAATACTGCGCGAACAGCGTGAGAGTTCTTCTTGAACGGCTCTCCGTTCTTCGTCTACCATAGGCCCAACCCTCCACAATGGGTCAACCAATTCCGCCCACGCGGGCGGGCAAAACCTGACCTGTCCGATCAAGCGCAGGCCGGTTCATATTTTACCACGACGCCGCCAGGCTGAAAATGGGGCGCATTCGTCGGGGGCGCGTCGAATGAGGTGCAGCCGGGGAACGCATCACTGCGCTACAGCCCCTATGATGGCCCATAGACCGACCAAAGCGCAGGTGACCGGGATGCCCAACAGGGGGATCCATAGTACGGCGGCGCACAGCGCGCCCAGGCAGCCACCCACCAGGTCAACGGCATAGATCAGGCCGGCGCGGGGGCCAGCCTGGCCGGCGACCAGGTTCACCGCCACGGGGAAGACTGCGCCGACCAATCCGCCGCCGACCAATGCCAGCG
>DAOTYC010000018.1:0-33111 GCA_034435095.1 Anaerolineae bacterium
GGCATCGCGCTGGGCGAGACCGGCGCGATAGCGGTTGATGATCACATGCGTACCAACGTTCCCTACGTCTATTCCGCGGGCGATTGCGCCGAAGTGCACCATCTGGTCATTGACAAACCAGCGTACATCCCCCTGGGCTCGACGGCCAACAAGCAGGGCCGAACGGCCGGCAGCAACATCGCCGGCGGGGATGTCGCTTTTGCCGGGGTGGTGGGCACGGCGGTGAGCAAGGTGCTGGCCCTGGAGGTCGCCCGCACTGGCCTGACCGAGGAGGAGGCCAGGCAGATGGGCTATCAGGTGGAGTCAACGATGATCAAGTCGCAATCGGGCGCGCACTATTACCCCGGCACAACTCCCCTGTGGGTGAAACTCATCTATCAGGCGGGCGACATGCGTCTGCTGGGCGGGCAGATCATCGGCGAGCAGGGGGCGGCCAAACGGATCGATGTCCTGGCTACGGCCCTGCATCAGCGCATGACCGTGGACGACATCCGTGCTTTGGACCTGAGCTACGCGCCGCCTTTCTCGCCCGTGTGGGATCCGATTCTGGTGGCGGCGAACGTCGCGGCGAAGGAATAGCAGATCATGAAGTGAATAGGATAAAGGAGGGCCGAGCCATGCAACTCACCTGTGTCGTGGACAACAGCGTTGAAGCAGGGTCTCCTCTGTGGGGAGAACACGGTCTGTCGTTCATCATCGAGGCGGATGACAAAAGGGTTTTGTTCGATACCGGCCAGAGCGGCGACGTGCTGATGCACAATTTGGAGCTGCTGAAGCACGAGCCGAAAGAATTTGCGGCTGTGGCGCTGAGCCACGGCCATTACGACCACACCGGCGGCCTGTCCGCCTTCTTAAAATCGGCTTATGGCATCTCGCTGGTGGCCCATTCGGCCATTTTTGATGAACGATTCACCATGCGCAAGAAAAAACCGCCGCGCTCCGTCGGCATTCCGATCAGCCCGAAGAAGTTGTCCAGGCTGGCTGATGTCAATTTGACCAAGAAGCCGGTGGAGCTGATTCCCGGCCTGGTGACCACCGGCACGATCTATGGCCGTCGGTTCCCGGAAGGGCGCAGCGCCAAACATGTGGTACAGCGTAACGGCCAATTCGTGCCCGACCCGTACCTGGATGACCTGTCGCTGGTCTGGAAGGGAGAGGAGGGCCTGGTGGTGATCTTGGGCTGCGCCCATGCCGGCGTACTGAACATCCTCTCACAGGTCAGAGACATGTTTGCCGCGCCAATCCGCGCCGTGGTGGGCGGGATGCACCTCTATACCCTGGATGATGAGCGTCTGGCTCAAGTGATTGAGACCCTGCGGAGCGAGTATGCCGACACGCGGTTCTATCCCAACCATTGCACGGGCATGAAGGGCTTCCTGGCGTTGGAGAGAGCGTTCGGCGAGAAGGTCATGCCCTGTCCGGCCGGCACGACGCTGGAGTTTTGAGGCTGAGCCGCAAGTCCTCCACGTACACACTCATCTCACCGATGAGGCCCCTCAGCATTCGCACAGCGTTCGCTGGCGCGACACCGATAGCCGTTTCGTCGGACAGGATGAAGCCGTCCACGCCTTGTTCGAGCGCGATGAACAGGTCGGTCAATTCGGCCCGCGCTGGCGTCTGACGTGTGACCAGCGAATAGAAAAGCTCGCCGGCCAGGATGAACGGTTTGCCCGCGGCGTGGGTTTCGGCGACCGCCCGCCGCTGGATGAGTGGAATCTCAGCGAGAGGGACCTCGACGCCCAAGTCGCCGCGCGCCAGGCAGATGGCGTCAGCCTCAGCGATGATGGACGCCAGATGCTCAATGGCCAGGCGCCGTTCGACCTTGGCAATGATTGGCAATGGGCGATTTCGCTCCTTGAGGGCTTGGCGCAGGACACGGATGTCTTCGGCCCACTCCACATGGGAGAGATAGACCGCGTCCACGGGCAGGTTGGCGATGGCGTCCAAATCTTTCAAGTCCTTGCGGCCTAGCGGCGGCAGGTCGCATGGAACGCCGGGGACGTTCAGCCCACTGCGTGCCGGCAACGGGCCGCCCACCTCCACGCGACAGGTCACATCGGCCTGGCCGACGGCTTTGACCCTCAGGCGCAACGCCCCGTCGTCGAGCAGGATGATCGCGCCTGGTTGCAGCCCGGCGGCCAGACGAGGATGGTTGACCCAGGCCTCACGCGCATTGCCGGGCAGTTCTGCTCCCTCTTCCGCCGCATGTAAGATGTATTCCTGGCCGGTGACCAGCGTCACCTCCTGATCGTCGAATGGCCCCAGCCGCAGTTTTCTTCCCCGAATATCGGCGGCGATTTGCACCGGCTTCGCCAGTCTATGCGCGACAGAGTGCACCAGCCTCACCAGTGAATGGAGTTCTGCAGGCGAACAGTGCGACAGGTTCAGGCGAAAAACATCCGCCCCCGCTTCTATGAGCTGTTCGATGGTGTGAGGGCTTGAGCTGGCAGGTCCTAGCGTGACATGAATTTGAATGGGCAGATCGGTTGGCATACGTATTGTCCGACCGGGCAGTATTCGCGGCAGCCGTCCACCGGAAGGTGGCCGGTCGTATCCACGTGCTGAGGAGTATGCCACCAGATAGAGTTTTCGGCAAATCGCCCCCTGAGGTATGCCCCCCTGTGAGCGGGACTACTTTTCGCCTGACGTATTATCTGCTATAATACCGCCGACGTTTTGACGGCTTTGTCGTCTGGTAAATGATAGCAGTCTTGTCAATGGAGGTCAAGGTGAAGGCGATTCTTTCTGGCAATGAAGCAATTGCACGCGGTGCGTGGGAAGCCGGCGTGGCGGTAGCCTCGGCCTATCCTGGCACGCCGAGCACGGAGATTCTGGAGAACCTGGCGACCTATTCCGGCGTGTACGCTGAGTGGGCGCCCAACGAAAAAGTGGCCGTGGACGTGGCTGCCGGCGCGGCCTACAATGGCCGCCGGGCCATGGCGACAATGAAACACGTCGGCTTGAACGTGGCGGCCGACTCCTTCTTCTACATCGCGTTGACCGGCGCGGAAGCCGGACTGGTCATCATATCAGCGGACGACCCGGGGATGCACAGCTCACAGAACGAGCAAGACAGCCGCAACTACGCCAAGTTCGCCCGCGTGCCTTGCCTCGACCCAAGCGACAGCCAGGAAGCGAAAGATATGGTGATGGCCGCTTTTGATCTCAGCGAACAGTTCGATACACCCGTGCTCGTGCGCATGACCACTCGCGTGGCCCATTCCAGCTCTGTAGTCGAATTGGGTGAGCGCGTGGAGCATGGGCGGCGTGTCGAGCAGTTTCCGCGTAACATGCAGAAATACGTGGCCCTGCCTGCCATTGCCCGTCGGCTGCATGTCATTCAGGAAGAACGGATGAACAAGCTGGCCGATTTTGCCGAGACCTTCGCATTCAATCGGATGGAGATGGGTAGCCCCGATTTGGGTATCGTGAGCAGCGGCGTGGCCTACCAGTATGCGCGAGAGGTATTCCCTACTGCGTCCTTTCTCAAGTTGGGCATGTCGTATCCCATGCCGCGCCGGATGATCGCCGACTTTGCCCGGCAGGTGAAGCGGCTGATTGTCATTGAAGAAGGCGACCCTTTCCTGGAGGAGGGCATCCGCCTGTTGGGCATCGCCGCCGAGGGCAAAGCGATTTTTCCGCTGTGCGGCGAGCTGAGCGTGCAGGTGGTGCGCGATTCGGCGGTCGCTGCCGGGCTGCTGCCAGAATCGGATAAAGTCAGGCGGGTGGCAGTCGAAACTGGCCCGCTGCCGCCGCGCCCGCCGGTCTTATGCCCGGGCTGCCCGCACCGGCCGGTGTTCGCCGTGCTGCGCAAGCTCAAGATGCCAGTGATGGGGGACATTGGTTGCTACACGCTGGGCGCGTTGCCGCCGCTGTCTACCATCCACACGACCGGCTGCATGGGTGCCGGCATCGGCGTGGCGCACGGCGCGGATAAGGCTGGCGATGGCCAGGAACGCTTCGTGGCGGTTATCGGCGACTCGACCTTTTTCCATACGGGGCTGCCCGCGCTGCTGAACGTAGCCTACAACCGCAGCCGGGTGATTACGGTCATCATGGACAACCGCGTCACCGCCATGACCGGCCATCAGCACAACCCCGGCACGGGACAGACCCTGCAGGGACAGCCGACGCACGAGGTGGAACTCGAACCGCTGGTCCGCGCCATGGGCGTACAGAACGTCTACACCGTAGATTCATATCAGGTGAACGAGGTGGAGCGCGTTTTCCGCGAGTGTCTCGCCTTCGATGGCCCGTCGGTCATCATCACCCGCCGTGAGTGCGCCCTCTTGCCAATGGTCCGCAAACAATATGTCGCTCTGCGGGTTAACCCCGAAAAATGCGTGGCGTGCGGGACCTGCCTGCGCACGGGTTGCCCGGCCCTGACGCTCAGCGATGAAGTCTATGAGAAGACCGGCAAATATAAAACTCGAATTGACCCCCTGTTGTGCACCGGCTGTGAAGTCTGTGCGCAGGTCTGCCCGAAAGGGGCCATTCTGTTCCGCCATGAGGTGCAACAGCCGACGTAGGCGGCAGGGGAGGATGCAATGAAATCTTCTATTCAACTGGGCACTGTGTTTGGCATCCCGGTTGGCATCAACTATTCCTGGCTCATCATTTTTGTGCTGGTGACCGTGTCGCTTTCGACCGTTTACTTTCCCAACCAGCACCCGGAATGGGGACCTGGCCTGGCGTGGGGCATCGGCGCGGCCACGAGTCTGCTGCTTTTCGTATCGGTTATCCTGCACGAGCTGGCGCATAGTGTCGTCTCTGTGGCGCAAGGAATCCCGGTGCGCAGCATCACGCTGTTCATTTTCGGCGGCGTAGCGAGCATCAGCCAGGAGCCCCGTAAAGCTCAGCACGAGTTTTTCATGGCTTTGGCCGGCCCGGTCTCCAGTTTATGTCTTGCCCTTGTCTTCTGGCTGGCGTCAATTGCGACCAGCGGTGTGTTGCCGCCAGTGTCCTCATTGACGCAGTGGCTGGCCTACATCAACCTGACCCTGGCGCTGTTTAACCTGGTGCCTGGTTTCCCTCTGGATGGCGGGCGCGTGCTGCGCTCGCTGGTGTGGTGGGTCACGGGAAACTTCAAGTCGGCCACCCGTGTGGCGACCATCCTGGGGCAAGTGGTGGCCTACGGGTTCATCGTGGCTGGCATCCTGATGGTCATCCGCGGCAACTTCGATGGCCTGTGGCTGGCGTTCATCGGCTGGTTTCTGGAAAACGCGGCCTCGCAAAGCTATCAGCAAGTGGCACTGCAGGAGGCGTTGCGTGGGGTCAAGGCGGGCGACATCATGGAGCGAGAATGCGCCTACATCCCTGGCAACCTGACGATTGACCTGTTCGTCCACAACTACGTCCTGCCCCAATCGCGCCGCTGCTTCCTGCTGACCGACCGCGGACGGCTGAGCGGCATGGTGACCTTGCATGATGTCAAGGAAGTCCCCAAGGACCGATGGGAAAATACGCAGGTGCGGGATATTATGATGTCGCTGGATAAAGTAAAACGGGTGCAGGCCAGCGACGATGCCTGGTCGGTGTTACAGCTCATGGATTCAGAAGATGTGAACCAGGTGCCGGTCATGGACGGTGACCAGGTGGTCGGGCTGATCAGCCGCGAGAACGTGATACGCTTCATCCGTATGCGCAGCGAGCTGGGTATCTAGCGATAGAGGGGGTAGGTGTTGATGAGCGAGGAAGGCCTGCAAACTCTGCAAGGGGCCTGGCAATTGGCCATGCGGCGTGAACAGGACGCCTTTGACCTGTACAGCAAGTTGGCACACGAAACCGCCGACGCGGACCTGAAAGCCTTGTTCACCGAGCTGGCGGGCCAAGAAGCGGAACACAAGGCCCGCCTGGTGCGCGAATATCGGCGTCTTTTCGAGTCTGGCAAAGCGCAGCCGGCCCAAACGGCGACCGATGCCAACTGGCCGATTGTGTGGATGGACTGGAACGCGGACACGTTCAGGCTGGCCGAGGAGCTGGACCTGCCCGTGTTGTTGAACATCAGCGCGAAATGGTGCCGTTGGTGTCGGCTGATGGATGAGCAGTCGTACAAAGACCCGGAGGTATCGTCCCTGATCAACGGTGAGTTCATTCCGGTGCGCGTGGACAACGACCGACGGCCGGACATCAACGCACGCTACAACATGGGCGGCTGGCCCAGTACGGTGGTGCTCACGCCGACCGGCCAGGTATTGACCGGCCGGACCTACGTGCCGCCGGAGGAGATGATCACCTTTCTGCGCAAAGCGAGCGAGTATTATCACGTCAACCGCTTTATGCTCGAGGAACGGCTACAGCAGAGCGAGGCCGAACGTCGTGAGATCAACCGCAAGGCCCAGGCTGCCGGCCCTGTCTCGTTGGAGATTGTGGAGGACGTGGTGCAGGAGATGCTGCGGCATTTCGATGGCCTGTATGGCGGCTTCGGCGATACGCCCAAACTGCCCAACCCCGACGCGCTCGAGCTGGCCCTGGCCGTGTATCATCGCACCGGCGACAGGCATCTGCGGCGACTGGTCGAACTGACTTTATCCAACATGGCAACTGGCGGCCTGTTCGACCACGAAGAGGGCGGCTTTTTCCGTTACTCCACGACCAAAGATTGGTCGGTCCCGGCGTTCGAGAAAATGCTGAAGGACAACGCCAAGCTGCTGCGCGTCTTTCTCCAGGCCTATCAGGAGTTTGGCCGCGACCTGTATGAACAGACGGCGCGCAAGACCATTCAGTATTTGAACACCACGTTGTACGACCAAAGTCGGGGTATTTTCTACGGCAGCCAGGCAGCCGATGAACGATACTACAACCTGCCGCTGGTGGAACGCCGAACGGCTGAGCCGCCAGCCGTTGACCAGACGGCGTTCACACACGCCAATGGCATGGCCATCGTGGCGTATCTGGAGGCCGGGGTAGTGTTGCAGGAGCCAGCTTACATCCGCCAGGCCCTGGGCGCCCTGGACTTTCTGTGGCGCAACGTCTACGAGCCTGGCATGGGCATGTTCCACTATTACGATGGCGCGGCGCGGATGCCGGGCCTGTTGACCGACCAGGCGTGGATGGCACGCGCTCTGCTGCACGGCTATCAGTATACCGGTCGCCCCGAGTATCTGGAGCAGGCTGAGACCCTGATGAAGGAGTGCGTCTACCCGCTGTACGCCGACCCGCATGGGCCGGGCTACTTCGACTGTGTGACGGATGCGGATGCCGTCGGGCGGCTGCAGGAAGGGCTGAAGAACATCAACGAGAACGCCCTGGTGGCGGATGTCTCGACCGTGCTGTTCCGCCTGACGGGCGATGACATCTACCGCCAAGCGGCGGAATCCGCGCTGTACGCTTTTGGTCAAGGCTATGTGACCTATGGTTACTTTGCGGCGCGCTACGCTTTGGCGATTGACCGCGCCCTACGGCCCTATGTCTCAGTCGTTGTCGCCGGCGGGCGGGATGAGCCACAGACAGAGAAGCTGTTGAATGCCGGGCTGAGGGTATATGCTCCGAATCGTCTCGTCCAGGTGCTCGACCCGGTGTGGGACCGCGACAGGCTGGAACAAATGGGCCTGCCGGCGGTGGACATACCGGCCGTTCATGTCTATCAGGACGTGCTGTACGCCGAACCCGTCTTTGACCCAGAGCGGGTGGCTGCGGCGATAGCGGCGGTGATGGCCGGCGGATAGCGAGCGAACTGGCGAAGATCTCGTCGCAGGCTAGAAAGGTAAGTTTTGCTATGGAAGTTATCGTCTATACTACGCCTACGTGTCCATATTGTCACTCGGTCAAGCAGTTCTTGACGCAGCGGCGGATTCCGTTTACCGAACGTGATGTGGCTTCCGACCCGCGCGCGGCGATGGAGATGGTGCAGCGCACGGGACAGCAGGGCGTGCCGGTGACCGTGATTGACGGCGAAGTCATCATCGGGTTCGACCGGCCGCGTTTGGAGCTTGCGCTGGCGCGGGCTGCCGCCAGCCGCCCGCCTCGCCTGGGCGCGGCGGTGGCCGATGCCGAGGCCATCACGCGCCGTCAGGGTCAGCAAGTGGTGCGCGGGGCCTATGTGGGCAACGTCAAAGCCGGATCACTGGCGGCGCGTATCGGTTTGCAAGCTGGCGATATTATCGTCGAGCTGGCTGGACGCCCTGTTTATGGTGCGAATGATGTCGAAGCTGCTATGCGTTCCCTGCGCCCCGGCAGTTCTGCGTCTCTTTCCTTTCTGAGGGATGGACGCAGGGAACAACGACAGTTTGTCGTGGACAGATAGTGCAGGCCCCTCGCGAGCGTTGTGGGGGGTTACTCGTTGGCGTAAAACAAGTTTATAGGTAATGGAGGGAGTCAATTCATGAATAGCGAAACCCAAGTTGCTATCGAGGCCTTGCGTCAGGCCATGCTGAACGAACAAAAGACGCGCGATTTCTATCTGGAGGCAGTGGACAAGGTGCTCAGCGACCGCGCCCGCCAGATGTTCAAAGAACTGGCCGAAGAAGAAGTCGTCCATGAGAGAGTGGTGCGCGAGCAGTACGAATCGCTCAAAGCAGGGCGAGGTTGGGTTGCCGTTGCCGACTTTGAGAACCTGGGCGATGTAGATATCACGCCGCTGGAGTTCAAGCGCAGGGAAATGGAGAGCCGGATCAGTGCCACTACTACAGACCTTGAGGCTTTGACCATCGCCGCGGAAATGGAAAACAATAGCTTCACCTTTTATGTGGAGCAATACAATCGGACGCAGGACGCGCTGGGCAAATCAATCTACGGCAGTCTGGTCAAGGCCGAACGGAACCACTTCAACACAGTAATGGCTAACTGGGAGTATGAAGCCACTGCGCGGCGGTAGATACATTCCGCCAAATATCGGATTTGACATCTGCGGCGTATTCTGCTATACTGTTTACAAGCTAAATAACAGTGGCGGGCTGAAGTCTCGGGGAGCGATTCCCGGGCCAGCTTGACAGCGATGTTAGGTCTAACCCGCTTGTCCACAAGCGGGTTTCTCTGTTATTCAGGCCTATATTCATCAACCGAGTGCTGAGAACAATGGTTCATCTGGACATCCGCATCAGGTCGCAACAGCCTAAGCAACAGCAGCCTGGAGCCTGTGGCTTCAGGAGAGGTGTTTGCTTGCGTCTGTAGCGAGCCCACCCAGGCATATCAACAAGGCCGCTCTCTCCTGAAGTCCCGAAGCAAGGCCGTTTAGGGGAGAGCGGTTTTTTTGTATACCTGTGCAGTCTGGTTTATTGAAACGTTGGCTTAAGAAAGGAGAGAGGTCAGATGGGAAAAGTCTTTTTCTTGGATGTGACGAACCGCGATGGCGTGCAAGCTGCCCGCCTGGAGATGTCCAAGTTCCAAAGGACGATGGTAAACTACTACCTGGCCCAGATGGGGATCTCGCAATCCGAATTTGGTTTTCCTTTCATCTGGAGTGAACACAACTATATCGACGCCAACCTGGAATTGCAGGAGAAGGGCGCCATGGGCGACATGGTCCTGTCGGGCTGGTGTCGTGCTGTGGCAGGCGATGTGGAAAAAGCTCTCCAGCGCCATGAGAAGATCAAGTACCTCAGCCTCTCCATCCCGACCTCAGACCAGATGCTCAATGGCAAGTTCCGTGGACGATTGGACAAAGACAGCCTGATCGCGACCATGGTGGATGCGGTGCAGACGGCTTTCGGTTTGGGCGTCAGCGGGGTCACGGTCAACGCGGAGGATGCTTCCCGCACTGACATTGGCTATCTGATCCGTTTCGCCGAGGCGGCCAAGAAAGCCGGCGCAGGGCGCATCCGCTACTGTGATACGCTGGGTTATGAGAGCCCCGAAAGCATCTACCGACGAGTTTACGCCCTGGCCAGCGAGGTTGGTTTGGACATCGAGACGCACTGTCACAACGACCTGGGCATGGCGGTAGCGAACTCGATTTCGGCTGCGCAGGCGGCCATAGCGGCCGGCGTGAACGTGTACATCAACACCACCGTCAACGGCATGGGCGAGCGCGCGGGCAACGCCGACCTGCTGTCGTGCATCCTGGCAATTAAGTTCGCCCGCGGCATCGGCGACCGGCTCGAACTGGGCAAAGAGCTTGACCTCACGATTTCCTGGAAGCTGGCCCACTATGTGGCCGATGCGTTCAGCCTGCCGCTGCCCATCAACCAGGTGGGGGTCGGCGACAATGCGTTTGCCCATGAGTCCGGTATTCACGCCGACGGGATGCTGAAGGACCGGCACAACTACGAGCTGTACGACCATGAATTGCTGGGCCGCTCACAGTGGTCTTTTAAGCCGACCGGGCGGATCATCACCACCGGCGAATTTGGCGGCCTGACCGGCTTGCGCTACGTTTATGAGCAATTGGGCATCACTTTTGAAAGCGACGAATCGGCCCTGCAGATTCTGAACCTGGTTCAGGCAGCCAACGCCCACAACCAGATGCAGCTCACGTCGGACGAGCTGCGTTTCATCGTGGATTATCCCCGTCAGGTGCACAAGCTGCTGACGGTGACCATCCCGGATCCAACGGAACTCAATGGGGTCCGTCGCGAAGAGGACCTGTTGCAGTGCCCGGTTGACCTGGCCCAGTCGCTCGAGGCGCGGCAGATTGCGCTGGTCATGGAGGGGCCGAAAAAATCTCCCATGCAGAATTGGACACCCATTAACTGAAACTGGAGGCAGAAGAAGATGACTTATCGTGTGACCCTGATTCCCGGCGATGGTATTGGTCCGGAGGTGACCGATGCTGCGCGGCGTGTATTGGAGGCCACTGGCCTGCAATTTGAATGGGACGTACAGGTGGCAGGCCAGGAGGCGCTCGAAAAGTACGGCACGCCTCTGCCTGAACGCTTGCTGGAGTCGATTCGGACGAATGGCGTCGGCTTGAAGGGGCCAATGACCACGGCGCTGGGGACTGGCTTCCGCAGCGCGAACGTGGGCATTCGTCAGGCGTTGGACCTGTACGCCAACCTGCGCCCGGTCAGAACGATGGACGGTGTGTCGAGCCGCTACGAAAACGTCAATCTGGTGGTGGTTCGCGAGAACACTGAGGGCATGTATACCGGCATCGAACACGAAGTCATCCGCGGCGAGGCGGCTGAGGCCATTCGCATCATCACCCGGCGCGCCTCGGAGCGCATTGTCCGCTTTGCCTTCGAGTACGCCAGGAAATACAAGCGCAAGAAAGTGACCGCCGTGCACAAGGCCAATGTGCTCAAGATCACCGATGGCCTGTTTCTGGGGACGGCGAGAGAAGTGGCTGCGCACTATCCGGATATTGCCTTTGAAGACCGCATCGTGGACAACATGGCGATGCAATTGGTGCGTGACCCCAATCAATTCGATGTCATCGTGACAACCAATTTGTTTGGCGACATTCTGTCCGACCTCTGTTCCGGTCTGGTTGGCGGGCTGGGCCTGGCGCCGGGCGCCAATATTGGCGAGAAACTGGCCGTCTTCGAGCCGGTGCACGGTTCTGCGCCCAAATATGCCGGCATGAACAAAGTCAATCCGGCAGCCACTATACTGAGCGGCGCACTGATGTTGCGTCACCTCGGCGAGGACGACGCAGCGGAGAGGGTCGAGAAAGCGGTGGAAGCAGTGGTGGCTGAGGGCAAACACGTCACATACGACCTGAAGCCCGACCGCAACGACCCGACCGCGGTAGGCACGCGGGAAATGGCCGATGCGATCATCGCCAAGATGCGTGAATTGTGAGATTCCCGTGCTATGATCTTGGATAAGTTCAAGCTCGATGGCAAAGTGGCTATGGTGACGGGCGCCGGCACTGGCATGGGCCAGGCGATTGCCTTCGCGTTGGCCGAAGCTGGCGCCGACATCGCCGGCGTCTACCGTACACACATCGCCGAGACGCGGGCCGGCGTCGAAGCCAGGGGCCGCGCCTTTCTGCCCAAGCAAATTGACCTGGCCAAGGCAAGCCCAGATGACCTGAGGCTGCTGGTCGAGGATGTGGTGCAATTGATGGGCGGCCTGGACATCCTGGTCAACTGCGCTGGCGTCATTGACCGCATCCCGGTGCTTGATTTCCCGGAGGAAGTCTGGGACCGGACTTTGCAGGTCAACCTGAAGGCCGTGTTCTTCCTGACCCAGGCGGCAGCGCAGCATTTTGTGCGGCAGGGCAGGGGCAAGGTCATCAATATTGGCTCAGTGCTGTCACACCAGGGCGGTATACTGGTGCCGGCTTACGCCGCCAGCAAAGCGGCCGTGATGATCCTGACGCAGTCGTTCGCCAACGAGCTGGCCGCCAGGGGCGTCAACGTCAACTGCATCCTGCCCGGCTTCATGGCTACCGAATTCACCCGACCGTTGCAGGAAAACCCGGAGCGCTTCCAGGCCATTCTGGACCGGATTCCGGCGCGGCGATGGGGACAGGCCGAGGATGTCCAGGGGGCGGCCGTGTTCCTGGCCTCGTCCGCCTCTGACTTCGTGCACGGCGCGGCCATTGCCGTAGACGGCGGCTGGCTGGGGAGATAACCGACTGCCCGGCGCGTGCCCGGCCGTCGCCCTGGCCTCCTCGTGAGGTCGAAATGAGTTGAACTGCCTCAAGTGTATGCGCCGCCCAGGTACGCATGGCCGAAGGAGCATAATGAAGCCGCCCTTCGTCACCGCAGCCCGCGTTCGCCCTCCAGACCAGCCCGCGCGAGGAACGTCACCGTGCGGGCTTAATTTTTGGTGAGCAACATTACAAATCTATTGTGGTATAATAATGATCAGTTCAGATGTGCAAGATTGTCTCTGAGGAAACGCCAACTTGTTGGCGGCAGGAGGAATGTATCATGTTAGACTGGCTAAGGTTCGTCGCTCCGGCCCAAAATCTTGGACTGCTGAGCGCATACGTGGCAACGTTGGCCCTGCTGGGGATGGGGGCCATATTCGGATTGACAAGAGGGGGAAACGCCTTGGCAGCAGCGACAGTCACACCGACGGCTGAGATCAGAGTTCCGGTGATAGACGCCAGACCGCCTCGCCAAACCAAAACGGCCACGTTTTCGCTGGGGTGATTCTGGGGCCCAGACTCCCGGTTCGGGGGCGTTGATGGCGTTGTACGCACACGGGTAGGTTACGCGGGAGGGAAGCTGGAAAACCCGACCTATTACAACCTGGGCGACCACACTGAAACAATTCAAATGGATTACGACCCGGCCAAAATCAGCTATCGGGAACTGCTGGACATCTTCTGGAGCAGCCACAGCCCGACTGCGCCATCCTGGTCGCGGCAGTACATGTCCATCATCTTCTATCACGACGAGGAACAAAAGCGGCTGGCCGAAGCCAGCAAAATCGAGATGGAAGCCAGATGGGGCAAGACGGTTTATACCGAAATCGTACCCTACACCAGGTTCTACCTGGCCGAGGACTACCACCAGAAGTACTACTTGCGGAACAGAGTGGAGTTTCTGCGACATTACCTCAGCATCTACCCGGCTCTGGAGGATTTTGTCAACTCGACGGCGGTGACGCGAGTGAACGCATATCTGGGCCGCAACGGCGATGTCGAGCTGTTGGAGAACGAGCTGGATGACCTGGGCCTGACGACCGAGCTGCGCGACCGGCTGTGGCAGCTCGTCGCGGGCCGCGGCCGTCCCCCAAAAGCCAGCGGCAGTCCGTCGTGCCCGAGCGGGGCATGCGACTGATCCGCTCGAACAATGAGCCAAATAAGCCGTCGCCTGGCATTACTTCCAGTTGGATCAGAGATGGGCCAGAGAGGCAGAAAGGAAACGAGAATGAGTACAGCAGGCGAGCGTCCGCTGACGGCATTGCAGGGCATGGCCCGACTGGTAGCCTTGTTGTTTCACCATTTTGCTGAAGAGGCCGAGAAGGCCCTTGGCCCGGAGGAAGGGCGGGCGTTGGTCGCTCGCGCCATCTACAACATGGGCCGAGAACGAGGCCGGCAAATCCGTGAGCGTGTAGATGCCGCTGGCCTCGAGCCAACGCTGGAAAACATGTTCAGATTCTATGACCTGCCCATCGGTGAGGCCTGGCAGAGCCAGGGCGGGCGAGTCGGCGATCATTTCATCAAGACCTACACGTACTGCCCTCTGGCTGAGGTGTGGAAAGAGCTGGGCGACGAACAGCGTGGCATCCTCTACTGCGACATTGACATCGCCATTGTCGAAGGCTACAACCCGGCTATCGCCATCCGGCCGGTCAAGAACGTGCAGCGCGGAGACGACCGGTGCGAGTATGAATATGCAGGGCCACAGGCGTGAGAGAGTCTGAGGCGCGCCAGCGCCATAGTAGGGGCGCGATTCGATTGCGCTGCTATTGCGGAGCAGGGCGAGATGCTTCGCCTTCGGCAGATGCTTCGCTTCGCTCAGCATGACGGGAGGGGTGGCGCCCGCAAAGAAACGGCCCGCTCGTGACAACCTGGCGGGGTTTCTTCCCCCATGAACGGCGCGCCCACGCGCCGTGGGAGAGCTCAGCGTGACGCGGTTGGGGCCTCTGCTGGCTCGCCTGAAATCTCGGACGTACCCTTCGACACTCTCATTTGGACGATTCAGAGAAATCGGGTATAATATAAACACTTCAGAACATCGCTTTGCAAATGCGGCAGCGCCGCTATTGCTCCAAGCCATAGCCTCAGGCTGGAATCGAAGCCGATGACCGCCACTCCCGCTGACGACCGGGTTGCCCGGTCGCACGGGAGTTCTGTTTACCTGTCGTCTGGTTTGTTGATTCATGAACTTTAAGGAGGGAGAAAATGAAAGTGCGCCAGATGTCTATGCTAGTGGTTGTGTTGGTCATCATTGGGTTACTCGCTTCGATTGGTTTGCCGGCGGCTATGGCCCAGCCCCCGCTCGCTGCGCCGGAGGGCGCCCCTTATACCATTGGGGTGTGCGCTTCCATCACCGGACCGGCCTCCAGCCTGGGCGTACCGCAGCGCAATACGATTGCGATGTTGGAAAAACGGCTCGCGGAGGGCATCATCGGCGTTGATGGCGTCCACCACGAACTGAAGTTCATCATCTATGACGACGAAAGCAACCCGGATACGGCCGCCAGCGTCGCCAGCCGATTGATCAAGGAAAACGAAGTGGACGCGCTCATCTGCGGCACGGCCAGCGGCAACGCCATGGCGGCCATGCCCATCGCGACTGAAAACGAAGTCCCCATGATTTCAATGGCCTCTGCCCGGTCGATTGTCCAGGACCCACAGACTGGCGAGACCCGCAAATGGATTTTCAAGGTCGCTCAGGAAAACCAACACTCCGGCGAATGGCAGGCTGTCTATCTGGACAAACTGGGCGTCAAGACCGTCTGTGACCTCTATGAAAACACCGGCTACGGCCAGGACTGTTTGAACCAGACCACGAAAGCGGTACAGGCCAAAGGCATCGAGGTGGTCTATTCCGATGCGTTTGAGCGGAGCGACACCGAGTTCCCGCAGATGAGTGGGGTGCAGGCCAGCGGCTGTGAAGTGCTCATCGTCGGCGCTGTGCCGCCCGGCGCGTCGCTGGTGACGGTCGCGGCCCGCGAGACCCTGCCCAACCTGCCGGTGGTGCAGGGCCATGGGGTGTGCAACAAGGACTACATCAAACTGGCCGGTGAGGCAGCGGAGGGGGTGGTCTTCCCCTGCGGTCGCCTGATGATCGCCGATAAATTGCCGGATGACGACCCGCAGAAGCCTGTGTTATTGGAATATACGGCGGCCTATACCGAATTCACCAACGGCGAGCCGATCAGCACCTTCGGCGGCCACGCCTGGGATGCAGCTTACATGCTGGTTGATGCGATGCGCAGCCTGAAGGATGGCTTGAGCCTGAAAGAGCGACGCGCTCTGATCCGCGATTACCTCGAGAACAACATCAAGAACTGGCCTGGTACCGGCGGGATGTTCAACATGTCGCCAGAGGACCACATGGGGCTGACCTATGACGCTTTGGTGCTGGTCAAGGTGACCAACGGCGAATGGGCCTACTACCCTGAGGAGGAATGGAAACTGGAATAGTCATGGGCGACGCCATTCCAAAATTTCTCCGCACCAGGACCGGCGGCAGCCTGATCACTGGCCTTGCGGTCGCGTTGCTTTTCGGCCTTTTCCTTCTGCTGGGTAGCTCGAAAGGGCTGACCTGGCCCCAATACCTTCAGCTTATCGTAGATGGCCTCCGCGGCGGGGCCATCTACGCTCTGGTGGCGTTAGGTTTCGTCACTGTGTTCAACGTAACGGGCATCATCAATTTCAGCCAGGGTGGCTTTGTGATGCTCGGCGCCATGACCAGTGTGAGTTACTTCAACCTGCCCGCTCTCTCCTCGATTCCAGCGAACTGGAGAATGGCTCTGGCCGCGCTGCTGTCTATTGTCACGGTCGGCCTGGTGGGCGTGGCGATTGAACGCCTGGCGATTGCCCCGGCGCGGCATTCCGCCCCTCTGACCCTGATTATCATCACCGTCGGCGTCTATACGATGATGTGGGGCGCAGCGCTACTCATTTGGGGCACTTCGCCATACCAGCTTCCTGCCTTCACCACTCTGGATCAGAAAGATGCGCTGCTGCGTTTCGGCCAACTGACGGCGGACGGTCACATTTCCTGGGTGTGGGGGAGCGCGGAGCTGCCCAAAGGTGCTCGCTTCGTCGGCGTGATGATCAAGTCTCAGAGCCTGTGGATTTGGGGGACTACCGCGGCGGTCCTGGCGGCCCTGGCCTATTTCTTTGAGCGAACCATAACCGGCAAGGCACTGCGCGCCTGCGCCGTCAACCGGCGCGCTGCCCAACTGGTGGGGATCAGCCCCAGTCGGATGTCGCTGTTGGCTTTCCTGCTGGCTGCCGTGCTCGGCGCGGTAGCCGGCGTTGTCCTCGCCCCGGCTACGACCCCCATATATGATATGGGCCTGCGGCCCGGCCTGAAGGGATTCGTGGCGGCCATCATGGGCGGCCTGGTGAGTTCGCCCGGCGCAGTCATCGGCGGGATCCTGCTCGGCGTTCTGGAGAACCTCGGCGCGGGCGTCACCAAAGCAGGTTTCAAGGACATCTTCGCTTTTGTGGTGTTGATTGTCATCTTGATCGTCAGGTCGCACGGCGTTGCGGGCAGCGGCGCGACAGGCGTCGAAGAGGAGCACTAGATTGGACCAGGGGATTGAGCCCGCAGCAGCGGCGCCTGGGCTGCGCGCAATGGTGAACGAAGGCCGGATGATCAGCGTCAACACCTGGGGGTTCATCGCCCTGGCCGCGTTGATCGCCTTGCTCGGCTGGATTGAGATTGCCCGTCCGCTGGGCATTCGTTTCTCGGCCCTGACCAGCGGCATCCTGACAATGGACACGATGGTCCGCATCGGCATCCTGACCATTGTCGTGGTCGGACTTAACCTGTTGATGGGTTATGCTGGACAGGCTTCGTTGGGACAGGCGGCTTTTTACGGCATGGGCGCGTATGCCTCCGCCATCCTCACGGTCAAGGCGCGGACCATCGGCCTGCCCGTTGGTCTGACCACGAACTGGTGGTGGCCCTGGCTGGTGATGTTTGGCAGCATGGCCTTCGTCGGCGCATTTGCGTATCTGGTGGGCCGGCCCATTCTCAGGCTGCGCGGACATTACCTGGCTATGGCTACACTCGGCCTGGGCATCATGATCTACATCATCTTGCGCGAAAATTTTGGCTTTTCGGCGGCTGAGATCAACATCACCGGCGGTTCGGACGGCATCCCCGACGTGGGTCGGCTGTCCATAGGCGGTTTTGCCCTGTGGCCCGTGGAGCGATACTATTTCCTGGTGTGGGCTGTGGCCCTGACGGTCCTCGTCTTGTCGCTCAATATCGTCCATTCGCGGGTGGGGCGCGCGCTGCGGGCCATCCGCGACAGCGAGACCGCGGCCAACGCCATGGGCGTTGACACGTACCGCTACAAGATTCAGGTCTTCGCCCTCAGCACCATGTATGCCAGCCTGGCCGGCAGCTTGTACGCACATTTTCAAGGGGCAGTTTCACCGGGGCCGTTCGATTTCGGCGGTTCGATGGAACTGGTATTGATGTCGGTGCTGGGCGGCATCGCCAGCATCTGGGGCGCACCGCTCGGCGTCGCCGTCACCCTGGCGCTCAAAGAACTTATTCGCACCCGTATCCATGTCGTACTGGGCGGGTCGGGTGGCGAACAGGAAGTAATTGCGTTCGGACTTCTCATCGTTGTCATCATGATCTTTATGCCCGATGGCCTGGCCGTCGGCGGCGTGCGTGTGATCAGGAGTGCGCTTGGCGGGCCACCGGCGCGCGGGCAGTGAAGGAGCAGGGCCGACCGTCTGAAAGCCAAAGCCGGCTAAAGCAGGCTGAAAAACCTGCCGTGTGGGCGGTCGGTCAGCCTGCTGAGGGCAGGCCTGGGCTTTTCTGGCGCGTGGTTTGGACATGGGAATCTGGCCGTTGGTTTCGTCCATTCGCCAAACATGGGGAGGCAATTTTGGCGGACTCGCCGCTGCTTGAAGTGAACAACTTGAGAAAAGGCTTCGGCGGGCTGATGGCCGTGCTCGATGTCAGCTTCCGCGTTTCGCCGGGCGAGATTATGGTTCTCATGGGACCGAACGGCGCCGGTAAGACCACCCTGTTCAACCTGATCTCCGGCGCATTGCAGCCAACCAGCGGCGACATCCTTTTTCAGGGCCACCGCGTGAATGGCCTGCAACCTTATCAGGTCGCTCAGTTGGGCCTGTCGCGCACCTTTCAGACGGTGCAAATATTCGGCCACATGACCGTTTTGGAGAACGTCATGGTGGGGCGTCACATTAAGAGCGGGTATGGCCTGGTGAGCGCGGCGTTCAGGCTGCCTCGCGCGCGCCGTGAAGAGCGACTCATCCGTGAGAGAGCCTTCGAACAGCTCGAGCGGGTGGGGCTGGCCGGGCGGGCCGCGGACTATGCCGCCAATCTCTCTTTCGGCCAGCAACGGCTGCTGGAAATCGCCCGCGCGCTGGCGACTGAGCCGAAATTGCTTTTACTCGACGAGCCGGGCTCGGGCCTGAGCCACGCCGAGAAAGAGGAGCTCGACCGGCTGGTGCGCGCCATCCGCGCTGATGGCGTCACCGTGCTGTTGGTGGAGCACGACATCCGCTTCGTCATGGGCATCGCCGACCGCATCGTGGTCATCGAATACGGCCAGAAAATCGCCGAAGGAACGCCGGAGCAAATCCGCAACGACCGGCTGGTCATCGCCGCTTACCTGGGAGAGGAGATGAAGTAGCCGATGCTCAGATTGGACCGGGTGAATACCTTCTACGGCCGCATACAGGTGCTCAGAGATGTATCGCTTGACGTACATCGCGGCGAAATTGTCGCCGTCATCGGCCCCAACGGGGCTGGTAAGACCACCTTGCTCAACACCATCTCCGGCGTCACTCCGGCTCGCAGTGGACAGGTCATCTTCGATGGTCAGACGGTGACCAATCTGCGTCCAGAGCAAATCGTCCGACTGGGCATCAGCCAGGTGCCGGAACGTCGTCAGGTATTTGCCGCCATGACCGTCATGGACAACCTCATCCTGGGGGCATATCACCGCTATCGGCGGGACGGCAAGGCTGTGGAGAAGGACCTGGAGTTTGTATTCGAGATATTCCCGCGGCTGAAGGACCGCAAAAAACAACGCTCTGGCACGCTCTCCGGCGGCGAGCAACAGATGCTTGCCCTGGGGCGGGCGTGGATGGCCCGGCCCAGGCTGCTCTTGATGGACGAGCCGTCGTTGGGCCTGGCTCCGCTGCTGGCCAGAGAGATTTTCCGTGTCTGCACCCAACTGCGCGACGGCGGCATGACCATTCTGATGGTCGAGCAGAACGCCAGGGCCGCTCTGTCGGTCGCCGACCGGGCCTATGTCATTGAATCGGGCCAGGTCATCGCCGAAGGGACGCCCGCTCAATTGGCGAACGATGCGCGTGTCCGGGCCGCCTATCTGGGCCGCGCCGACAACCTGTAGGGACGGGCGGCAATCACCTCACTCAGAGGCGTCCGCTCGACACAATCTGTAAGGAGGTTGCAATGCTAGTACAGGACCGCATGACCCTTAACCCGGTTACCGTCACGCCTGAGACTTCGTTTGTTGACGCCTTCAAAATCATCCGCGAGAAAGGCGTCCGCCACCTGCCGGTCGTGGACAAGAAAGGCAAATTGCTGGGCATCGTCACGCAAAAGGACCTGCTGCACGCCTCGCCCTCTTCGGCCACAACACTGACTGTCTTCGAGATGAACTATCTGCTGGTCAACCTGCAAATCCGCGAAGTGATGACCACCCCGGCCATCACCGTGACTGAAGACACGCCCATTGAAGAGGCCGCCCGAACGATGGTCGAGAACGACATCGGTTGCCTGCCGGTCATGCGCGACGGCGAGCTGGTGGGCCTCATTACCGAGACCGACATCTTCAAGGCGTTCGTGGAAATTCTGGGCCACGGCGACGCCGAATGGCGCATCACCCTGCAGATCGCCGACGTGCCAGGCGAGCTGGCCCGTTTTTCGGCAGTCATTGCCAGCCTGGGGGGCAACATCTGCTCCTCGGCCTCGTTTCTGGGCAAAGACCCCAGCAAAGTCTATTTCACCATTCGACTGAAAGGCGTCCACCCAGATGTGCTCGTTCCCGCCCTGAAAGCGGCCGGCGAGGAAATCGTGCACGTCTGCTCCGTGGCGCGACGAAACAACTCGACCCAGACCATCTTATGAATCCTTGTCTTATGCCGGAAAATGTGATATAATAAGAATAGTAACGGAGCTCGCACGGAAGGGAGCTGTTGCCCGGACCGGGTGGAGAAGCCACGTCGTACCGGGAGAGAAGCGAATCTTCAGCAGACATCAGGCGCGGTGGCGACGTCACCCGGTCAAGCGAGGTGGCGTTTTGTGTTTTTCAGGGTCTGCCGCCGTTGGGGGAGACCGCACAACAGACAGGAGGTGTGAGATGGCTGTTGTAACTATTTCCCGGCAATACGGTTGTGGAGGCATGGAGGTCGCCAAGAAAGTCTGCGAAATTTTGGGCTACAGCTTTTTCGACAAAGGGCTGATGGCGGAGGTCGCCGGTCAGGTCGGTCTGTCGGCCAAAGACATCGTTGATTTCTCCGAAGACAGCTATAAGGTGAAGGGGTTCTGGGAGCGGCTTTTCGGCAGAGGCCCCAGAACAGCCTTTGAACACGAAACCGGCCAGGTGGATACATCTGACGTGGCCGTGCTTACAGCAGAGAAACTGGATGAGTCCCAATGCGTGCTGTTCGTTCGCAGCACCATTCGGGCTGCTTATCAGCGGGGCAACGTCGTGATTTTGGGGCGCGGCGCGCAGGCGGTGCTGAGAGACATGCCGGGCGTGTTGCATGTCCGGCTCACTGCACCAGAGGGGGCGCGCGTCCGGCGTGTGGAGGCCCGCGAGAAACTCACCTTCTCCCAGGCCTATCAGCTTATGATAGACCGTGACCATGCGACCAACCAGTACCTGAACGAGTTCTTTGGGATCAAAGGCGATGACCCGTTGCTCTACCACCTCATCCTGAACACTGGCAAGATGAGCACCGACATGGCGGCGCACATCATCGCCAACGCAGTGAAGGAGATGGAAGCCAGGAACGAGCTGTAACTGCAACGCGCTGCCATGAGACACGCTAGTCGGGGGCCGGCCGCAGGGCCGGCCATCGCGTCGCAAAGTGGCCGATGCTTGTCTGTCGGCTGCGGGCCAGGACTGGACAACACATTTCTTGTTCGCGGATGGCCTGGCGTGCTGCAGTTGCAGGGGTCAAGTCTCAATGTCGTATCCATAGTTCATCTACAAGTTCGTTGCCCGAGGAGTGAACGATGAGAGAGGCGCTGCTCTATGACAGGCTCGAAGAGGGCAGGGTACGTTGCAATCTGTGTGCCCATCGCTGCGAGATCGCCCCAGGCCGCAAAGGCATCTGCCAGGTCAGGCGCAATGTCCAGGGCGTGCTACAAACACTGGTCTATGGCCGCATCATCAGCGGCAACGTTGATCCGGTCGAGAAAAAACCCTTATACCACTTCTATCCCGGCTCGACTGCCTACTCGATTGCGACGCCGGGGTGCAATTTTCGCTGTGAGTGGTGTCAGAATTATGAAATCTCCCAGATGCCGCGTGAACGCGACCTGATTGCGGGGCACGAAGCTGCGCCGGAACAAATCGTGGCCGATGCCGTGCGTGTGGGCAGCCGCAGCATCGCTTACACATATACCGAGCCGACCGTCTTTTTCGAGTATGCCTATGACATTGCGCAGTTAGCACGTCGGGCCAACATTGCGAACATCTTTGTCACCAATGGGTTCATGACCGGGGAGATGCTCGATCTGTTTTACCCTTACCTGGATGCCGCGAATGTTGACCTGAAGGCTTTCCGCGACGAGACCTATCGTCGCCGCATCGGCGGGCGGCTTCAGCCTGTTCTAGACTCGCTGAAAAAGATGAAACGCCAGCAAGTTTGGGTGGAGGTCACCACCCTGATCATTCCGGGGATTAACGACGAGCCGTCTGAGCTGCGCGACATCGCGGAATTCATAGCGAACGAGTTGGGCCCGGAAACGCCATGGCATGTCAGCCGCTTCTTCCCGATGTATAAGATGACCGATGCGCCGCCTACGCCGGTGAAGACCCTCGAACAGGCTGTTGAATTGGGCGAGCAGGCCGGACTGCACTATGTCTACACCGGGAATCTGCACGGGGAGAGCAATACGCTGTGCCATCGCTGCAAACAAATGTTGGTGCAGCGTGTCGGCTATCGGGTCATAAGCAAGCGGGCCACTCCAGACGGAAAGTGCCCGGCTTGTGGCGCGTCTGTTGCGGGCGTCGGAATGAGCGCGTAGTCGGAAGACTAGCTGAGGCTCCGCAGGGCGTTCATCAGCGCCTCAAATTCCTCTCGACAAAATGCACACTGGGACAGATGCTGTTGCACCGACGCCAACGCCTCATCCAATTCCTTGCCGACAAGTTGAGCTTCGGCAAAGCGGTCCAGCTCTTCCAGGCAGTCGTCACAAGTCATTTCCTGTTCTTGGGCGTGCATCATGGTGTAGACCAGCTTCTTCAAGGTCTCATGGTCAAGTGTCTTCATTCGTCGCTTCCTTAAAAATCTGCAAATCTGGCGGTGTATGGTGGGGCGTCTGGGGATGGTGTTGTTGAGTGTGCGCACTAACAGGTACCCCTACCAATACAGACGCGCCCGGCGCGCCCCTCTCTTACCCCGCCCCCCGACGGGTGACAGAATGGCCGGACTATTCAAAAGCCGCCAGAAAATCTTCGGGCGACAGGCCCTCGGCCATGATGCGGTCTCTGAGCCGCTGTCGTGCGTCATGGATCAGTTTGTAGAGCGCATTACGGTTGGTGTTCATCCGACGGGCTACCTCTTCCGGCGGCATCTCGTGAATCTGGACGGCCACCAACACTTCTCGCTGTTTGTCTGTCAGTTCTTGCGAGATGATGCGGTGCAACGTAAGCAACAGGTCGTTTTGGACCGCCTGTTTTTCCGGGCCGTTCCGACGGTCGGCGAACGCCGCGGGGATGAAATCTGCGTTTTCGGTGTTCTCCGTCACTTCTTCCAGGGAAATGTCCTGCCAGCGTCGCCGTCGCAGTTCAGTGAAAGCGACGTGGACGGCGATCTTTTGCGCCCAGGTGAGAAAATGACTCTGCCCCCGAAAAGAGTCCAGGTTGTCCAAGATCTTCAGCAGGGCCTCCTGCGCGAAATCCTGAATGTCGGCCTCGCGTACATTGGCGCGTCCTGCCAGAGCGTAGCTCAAGCCACGCAACAGCAGCGCCCGCAATTCATCAATTGCCGCCGCTTGCTCAGAGCCGCGCAGGATGGCCACCCATTCTTCACTGCTCCGTCGGTCGGCTGTCGGCATTGTTTGCGCGCTCCTTTTAAGGATGGGGGTTGTCTGCAACTTGTGAGATTATATCATGGTCGTCCGTCTGCTTCAAATGTCGGAGGCAGAGAGCGTGAGGGGGGATTTCAGGAGAGTTAGCAAAAGCCTCAACTGCGTCATGCTGAGCCGAAGCCCTGAGCGTAGCGAAGGGAATCTCAACGCCTGCCAGCGCGAGATGCTTCGCCTTCGGCTCAGCATGACGGGAGGGGGCGGTGCTTCTTCCCCAATGAGCGGCGCGTTCACGTGCCGTGGGGGAGCTTAGAATGACGTGGGGACGTGCGGCAATTGTTGTGGGTGCACTCAACGATTTGAACGATTATGACGCCGACCGCGCGAGCCGCACTTCCTCGTCTTCCCGGCTCAAAATGTGGATGAGCCTGACTTGTCCGTTGAGTTCTAAACTGATATGGCGAACTACTCCGTCCGCCGGCGACAGGACTTCGGTCTGCCGGTCCAGGTCCATTCCGAGTCTTTGTCCTCTGGTTACCCTGTCGCCGAATTTCACATCGTCCATTGATGTTGCGCTGACCCGCACCAAATAGAGTCGCACGGTGCCGTCTCCATTCCATCTCGCGTTACATAAAACACTGGTTAATTCTGATACCATCAGTGTAGCACAAGTCAATTAAGAACATGTTAAACGCAGGTTAAACTTTGTTTAATGTTTTGTTTGGAGGGGTTCAGGCGCGTTTGACACATCCATCCCGTTCTGCTATCATCTGCTCGGTCTGCCGCCAGGTGGATCAATATGAGTTCATCAGGAGAGCTTATTTGTCTGACCAATTGATCGAAGCATTGTCCAGGATTGACTCGCCCACTGTCGCCAACGCCATCGAGTTCTTCCAGGTGCGCGACCCCACAACTGGTTACGCTTCTATGGAACTGCGTTGCCAGTATCCGGCTCTGAAGCCGATGGTCGGCTATGCCGTCACGTGCACCGTTGACAGTACGACGCCGTTGCCCAAGGGCAAGAATGTGCAGTTCGATTTCTTCAGGGCTATCGAGGCCGCACCCAAACCAGCGGTGGTGGTGCTCCAGGACGTGGGCCCGCAGCGGCTGCGCAGTTGCCACGCTGGCGATGTGTTGAGCACGATTTTTCAGAAGCTGGGCGCTGTTGGTTTGGTCACCGACGGCGGCGTGAGAGACGTTGACGGCATTGCCGAACGTGCGCCGGGGTTCCAGGTCTTTGCGGCGGGCACGGTCGTGTCACACGGTGTGCCCAGGTTTATTGAGGTCGGCGTCACGGTGAACATCTGTGGCATGACGGTGCAGCCGGGCGACCTGTTGCATGGCGATGCCAATGGCTTGCTTGTCGTCCCCATGGAAATTGCCGCTCAGGTGGTGGAGCGGGCCGAGAAGGTCTGGGAACGCGAGAGGCGAATTGTCGAGTACGTGAAGAGCAGCCAGTTTACCCTGGAGGGCCTCAAAGATATAATTTCACACTGAAGCGGGGTAGTGCGTCATTCCTCGCGCAGGCTATAGCCCACTCCGCGCACCGTCTGAATCAGGCGGGGCTCGCCGTTCGCTTCGAGTTTGGCACGGAGGTAGCGGATATAGACCTCGATGATGTTTGACTCGCCGCCGAAGTCATACCCCCAAATCTGCTCGTAAATCTGGTCGCGGGTCAGGACCTGTTGGGGGTGGCGCATGAAGAGCTCCAACAGGTCGTATTCTTTGGCTGTCAGTTGGATTTCGCGTTTGCCGCGCCAGACCTGGCGCGTGGCAGGATTTACCTGCAGGTCGGCGAAGCTCAGGACCTGGTCTTTGTCCAACAGGGCCTTCTGCCGACGGAGCAAAGCTCTGATGCGCGCCAACAACTCGTCGAGCGCGAACGGCTTGACCAGGTAATCGTCCGCCCCGCTGTCCAGCCCGGCTACCCGGTCCGATATGGCCTCTCGGGCGGTCAGCATGATGACCGGCACTTTGCTGAACGTGCGCAGCCGTCGGCAAACCTCCAGCCCGTCAATGCTGGGCAGCATGATGTCCAGGATCACGATGTCCGGCTCACTCTGCCGCAGTTTGGCTAATGCTTCCTCACCATCGTAGGCCACGTCCACTTCGTAACCTTCGTAGGTCAGGCCCTGGCGCAAGAAGCGGGTGATTTTGGGCTCATCCTCTACGACCAAAACTCGCTCTGCCATGCTCTTCCCTTCGCGCCGACTTCTCCTGAAGTCATGCGCCGTCTCAGGCCGACAGCCTGGCGGATGATGCGGACCGAGACGGGCAAGATGTCAATCCCATCCAACTCCTCCAGTCTGAACCAGCGAACTTCGAGAGCGTCGCTGTGAGCGGATGGAGTCCCGCTGATATACTCAGCCAGTAGCTCGGTCAGGATGTAATGAAAGCGTATGCGTCCATCGTCGTCTGGCGAAATGGCGTCCAGTACTTCAATGACTTCGGTCGCCCGAACTTCGATGCCGCACTCCTCTCTGATTTCTCGCTCGGCTGCCTGGCGCACGGTCTCGCCCAGCTCTACAGCCCCGCCGGGCAGGCTCCATCCTCCCCGACGCGGTTCGTTGCCCCGTCGGACCAAAAGCACCTCATCGTCTTTCAGCACGACCACGCCTACCGCGGCGACCGGGGCGTCAGGATACTCTCGCTTCACGACTTGTCGCCTTTCTGGGCCGAAATCTCATGTCTACCAGGCTGATTATAGAGGTTGCAGAAAGATTGTCAAACAAAAACGTGGAGAGGGCAGCCCCTCTCCACGTCGCCCGGCGCAATGGGCGAAACAGGACTCGAACCTGTGACCTCCTCGGTGTAAGCGAGGCGCTCTGACCAACTGAGCTATTCGCCCTGCCTGACGATTATCATAGCACAGCGGCCAGAACTTGTCAAAGCGTTTGCTGGGGGCCGGATCGCGTGTTCAATAGGGCGGCTCGGCCGGCCCATCATAGCCGCACATGCCCAGTCTGGGCGAATTCACCACAGGTAAAAGTGAGCTATACTCATCGTGAGGGTGTTCTTTGGCGTGTTGGTCGCACAGAAAACCGGACTTATCCTCCTCCACACACTCGAGGCATAGCCAACTGGCCCGTTCGCCGCACTCCATGCATGTCACTTCTGGGGGGTTGTTGCGGGCCATCAGGAAAATCGGGTGTCTGGTCAATGGCTTGCCCTGGCGCATAGCCACAAACTTGACCATGGTATGGGATGAAGTCCCAAAATCGTAGATGTGCTCCAATTCGACGCCCGGCTCAAATACCTGGTCAATCCGCCTGGACATCGGGATTTCTTCCCCTCTCCAGCCACCTATCGAAAACTGGCTCAGATGACCACAACATTCCAGCCAGATTGCCCGCAGGTAATCATCCAGGGCTTGCAGTCGAGCTGAGCCATTTACCTCCAGATGAAGCCAATAATCGCTACACCAGGCATCCCGCACTGCCAGATGAAACAGAGTTTGCTCTTTGAGAGATTTTGCGGTTTTTTGCTCGGCTGCCTGGATGGCCTCCTGTCGTTTTTGGCAGGCTGCCAGGTGTCTTGACATGCCGCTGCTGGCTATCTCTTGCCCGCAGAAGTAGCATTTCCCTGATGTTGGTTTTCTTCTAGCCATCGCTGTTCCTCCTCAGTTTACACAAACAAATGATGCGTTTCTGCCCCGCTTCTCAATTAGACTTCAGCTATGAATGTATTTTGAATCATCCTCATTGTTCAAGTCAAATCGCTCCAACAAACGCAGCTTAATGTTTCGGTCGTTTGCCCTGCACGATGAGCAGTGACAGGTAGTCTACCTCTTCGCCGCGCAGCGCCCGCACATCGCGCACGACCCGTCCGTCGGCGTGGGAAGCCCGTTCCACCAGCACAGCGTGCTCAGTCAGGCCCATATCGTCCAGGATATCCAGCAATCGGTCGAGCACGGCGCGAAATTTCAGGAATGCCACCGTGTCAAATTCCTGAAGGATGCGGCGGATGTTGGCTTCATCCTCGTAGACGGCAGCTACGGCTGCCAGCCGCTGGCCTGAGCTGGCCAGGGGGAGGCACGCCTGCGCCGCCGCCGCTGTGATCGAGGTCACGCCGGGCACGACCTCGACGGGCGCAGCGGCGGGGAGCTCATTCAGAACATAGATGAACGTGCTGTGGAACAGCGGGTCGCCTTCAGTCAGGAAGGCGACATCCGCGCCATGCCGAAGTTCTTGCCAGACGGCCTCCGCCGCCTGAACGCGGTACGCTCTTTTGGCGTCCTCGTCCCTGACCATCGGGAACAGGAGTTTCATCACCCGCTGGTCAGGCCGCAGCAGGCCGCCGACGGTGCTCAGCGCGTAGCTGTCGCCGCCGGGCCTGGTCACTGGCGCAGCGATAACCGCTGCAGATTGCACGATGCGGACGGCCTTGAGCGTCAACAGTTCCGGGTCGCCCGGCCCGACACCTACGCCGTAGAGCGTGCCCCAGTCTTTCGCCATGTCCCCCGTACCTGTGGATGGTTCCATCCCACCATCAGCCTAAGCAGTTAACTCGACGGAGACGATAAACACGGGATTCAAGGGCGCCAGCCTGGTCAGGCCAGCGATGTCGCTGCCGTATGCCAGGTTGACCTGCGCCACCTGTGGCGACCAGCCGAACGAGCGCATGGCGGTCAGCGTTTCGTGCAGATTTTCCAGCGTCGCCAGGTTGACCACTATGCGACAGCCTGGCCGGGCGACGGCCCGCAAATGCTCCAGGATAGCTCGCATCTGGCCGCCGCTACCGCCGATGAATGCCGCGTTGGGCCGTGGCAGTTCGCTCAACGCGCCCGGCGCACGTCCCTCGACAACCTCGACGTTCAGCGCGCCGAAGCGTCGCGCGTTCTCGCGGATGTAATTCACATTCTCCGGCTCGTGTTCGACGGCGAAGACCCGGCCGCGCCAGGCCAGTTCGGCCATTTCGACGCTCATTGCCCCACTGCCCGCGCCGATGTCCCAGGCGACGTCGGTCTCGCGCAGGGCCAGGCGGGCCAGGCTGAGGGCGCGCACATCTGCCTTGGTGATCAGGCCGCGCCGATGGACATAGGCCTGGTCGGGCCGTGGCGCAAAAGCGGGCTGCGGCCGCCAGTCAGCCTCGCGTATCAACAGCAGGACATTGAGCGGGGCAAATTCCATTTCTGGCAGCTTTGCCAGACGGCTTTCGACGGTCCGCTCATCGAGCCGTCCCAGGTTCTCGGCGACAATGGCCCGACAGTCCTCTACTCCCGCGTCGAGCAGGGTGCGGGCGATAGCGGCCGGGGTGTTGGCCGGATCGGTCAGGATGCCCAGCTTGGGCGCACGTTTGGCCCAAGCAACCACTTCGGCCAGCGGGCGGGCGTGCGCGCTGGTGAAGATTGCATCGTTCCAGGGGATGGCTGCGCGGGCGAAGGCCCATTGCAGCGAAGTCGCCTGGGGGATGACCTCCAGCTCCTCGGGCGGCAGGTAGCGCAGCAAAGTCCCGACCATGCCGTAGAATCCTGGGTCGCCGGAGGCCAGGACCACGACCCGCCGCTCGCCGCGTTCCCGAAGTCGTTCGGCCATGTCGCCGACGCCGGCGCCGATCACCACTTTCTCCGCGGGGTGGTCGGGCCACAGGGCCAGCAGCGACTCACGGGCCCACAACTGATCGGCCTGCGCGATGCGTTCCAGGACAGCGGTGGGCAGGCCGGCCGGCCCATCGCCGCCTACGCCCACGACCAACACGCGCGGTGAGTGCGGACAATTCATAGAATGGCGGGTGGGAGCGCTGCCGTCATGCTGAGCCGCAGGCGAAGCATCTCGCGCTGGCGGGCGTTGAGATTCTTCGTCGCTTCGCGCCTCAGAATGACGGATGAGGGGCGCCTCAGAATGGCAGATGGGGCGCGCCTCAGAATGACGGAGCTGGTCATTTTCATTAGATGGTACAATACCACAATGACCGGGTAGTTTCTTGGTAGCGAGCAGGTCGCCCTTTATGCTGAACAGGAGAATCTCCACATCCAGGGCTCCTTCCACAAATTGGTGCACCCTTTCGGCACACTCGCGTGCAATTTCCTGTTCCAGGCCGCCGACGCCGGCCTGGCGCAACATGACCTGCGCGTGATGCGCGGTGTTGGCCGAACGGATGCCCTCGACCAGTTCGTTGTCCACCCCCAATCCGGCGGCTACGTGCGCCAGATAGTCCAGATCAACCCCACCTTCCGACACGTGGGTATACATGCGGCCCTGGGCCAGCTTCGATAACTTGCCGATCATGCCGGCGACAGTCACCTGCCAGAAACCCAGCCGCCGCGCCTGTCGCAACGCATAGCCGACATGGTCGCCGACCTGGACGAAGCATAGTTCAGGCCAGTGCGGATATACGCGCCGCGCATAGTCCTCGCTGCGCCGGCCGGTGCACAGCACCGCCTGGCGGAGGCCGCTGTGTGCCGCCACTTTCAGTTCCAGGTAGATTGTGGCGCGGTAGGCCGCCTGAGAATAGGGCTTGACGACGCCGGTCGTCCCCAGAATGGAAATCCCACCGACGATGCCGAGGCGAGGGTTGGCCGTCTGGGCGGCGATGGTCTCGCCACCTGGTACACTGATGGTCACTTTGAGGCCGCGCTGGTGGATTGCGGTCTCTCTGCTGCCCTCCAATTCCTCCAGCACGGCGTGACGGATCATCTCGCGTGGGCCGGCGTTGATGGCCGGTTCACCAACAGGCAGTGACAGCCCCGGCCTGGTCACGATGCCCACGCCCTCACCGCCGGCAATGGTCACGCCAGGCGCGTCCTGCCATTGCACCGTCGCACGAATCTCGGCCCCGTGTGTGACATCCGGGTCGTCGCCCGCATCCTTGATGACACCACAGGTGACCTGCCCGGCCCCCAGCTCGCAGGTGCTCACACGGAAACGCACGCCACGTTGGGCCGGCAAATTGATGGTCACCTCGTGGACGACCTGCCCGGTGAGCAGTGCGCGGGTTGCCGCGCGGGCAGCGGCCGCCGCACACGCTCCGGTGGTATAGCCGTACCGCAGCGGCCTGCCGCGCTGCCGGCCCTGCTGCGCGGGGTCATCGGCCATCTGGGTATGGCTATCTTCGTTCGCCCTGTCGCCATCGCGCCGGGTACGGCCGGTTCTTTTGTGAGATAGCAGGCCTTGTGTCACCTCATCACTCCGTGACGGCTAACCTGAGCAGTGCGTTGATCGCGGCTACAGCGACTGTCGAGCCCCCCTTGCGCCCGACTGTCGTAATATAAGGTACGTCTAAACTCAGCAGCTCTTCCTTCGACTCGGCGGCGTTGACGAAGCCGACCGGCACGCCGACAACCAAAGCTGGCCGCAGGCCGTCTTCGCGCACCAGGCGGATGACTTCCAGCAAAGCCGTGGGCGCATTGCCGATGGCAACGATGCCTCCCGCCATATTGGGGGCGTTGCGGCGCATCGCCAGGGTGGAGCGGGTTGTCCTCATGGCTTTGGCTTGTTCGCGGACCTCAGCATGGCCGATATCGCACACGACGCGCCCACCGAGCCGCTCCAACCATTCGGCGGCAATGCCGACTTCGACCATACGGACATCGGTCACAATGACGCAGCCGCGGCGCAGAGCCTCTACACCGGAGGCGACGGCTCGCGGGTGGAACCGGGTGATGTCACGGAAGTCGAAATCGCCAGTCGCGTGGATCATGCGCACCACAATGGCCTCTTCTGCGGGCGAAAAGTGGTGCGCTCCCAGTTCAGAACGGATGATGCGAAAGCTTTCCTCTTCGATCTCGTGGGGCAACATGTAAGCTCTCCTTACATCATGCTCATGGACTATCGCTCAAGTCGTAGCGGCCGCCGTAGCCGCGCGGCGTAATCATTCGGCCCTCGTACACGAAAGTCCGACTGTTGCCGACAACGACCAGGGTGGCCATGTCTACTTGCAATACCACACCCTCGTCTGCGCATAGTTCACCGAGAGAGACGACAACGACCTGTTGGCCCTCGCGGTAAGCTGAACGCACTATGCCCACCGGCGTCTCGGGTGCACGGCAACGGGCCAGAACTTCGCAGGTGCGGCGGAAGGGTTCAGTCCGGCCCTGCCCCCTCGGGTTGTATAGGCACAGCACGAAATCGGCGCGGGCGGCCATCTCGACGCGCCGCAGGATGTCTTCCAGCGGCGTGAGCAGGTCGCTCAGGCTGATGGCAGCGAAATCGTGCATCAAGGGCGCGCCCAGCAGCGCGGCAGCCGCGTTCAACGCGGCCACACCGGGCACGATTTCCACAGCAACCGTCGCCCCACGTTCGCGCAGCACCTCATATACCAGTCCGGCCATGCCGTAGATGCCGGGGTCCCCGCCAGAGACCAGTGTCACCCGCCTGCCCTGCTGCGCCAGCTCAATGGCCCGCTTGACCCGTGCGACCTCCTGGCGCATGCCGCTGGCTTCACGGGGCGTATTGGGCGCCAGTTCGGCGATGAGCCGCAGATAAGTCTTGTAGCCCAGGATGACATCGGCGCGTTCGATGGCCGCCCGCGCAGCCGGGGTGATGTGCTCCATCCCGCCAGGGCCGATGCCTACCACTGTGATGCCGCCAGACATGTCTCTGCCCTCATGCGCTACGCGAGTCGGGCCTGCCCTGCAGCAACGCCACGGCCACTGTCACATTGGCGAACTTGCGCTTCTCCACGAGCAGCGACGAACTCCTGGCCGCCAACATGGCCGCTGGTTCGGCGACGCCCGGCACGCCGAACAGCTCCATCGCCGTCGCCGACGGATTGGGTACATTTGGCGTCGCCGCCATGTCCTCCCGGCTGAAGGCGCGCATCGCCCAGCCGCGCTTGTGGGCCAGGGTCAGCAGTCCAACTTCATCCCACTTGTCCTCAATGGTCGCCAATCGGCAGACGCTCCACTCGGACAGGCCGGCGTCATTGAGCGTCTGTATCACAGCGCCCTCTATTTCTGACGCTGACGTACCCCGGTTACAGCCGACCCCCACCGCCAAACACGGCGGATGGTACACTGCCGAGCGCGGCACGGCCTGTAGGATGGCAGTCGGTGGCAGCCGACAGGTGATGAGCAAGGCCGCCGCGGGCGCCGCCTCCGCCAGCTCATCGAACGAGCTGAATCTCACAAGATTGACTGGTGCGGGCTCGGGCCACCAATCCTCCTGTCCAGCGTCCTGGAAAACACCCACCAGCTCGCCATTGACCAACGCGGCCATGACCTCAGTCATCTGCTCCGCGCGTTCCAGTCGCCAACCTTCGGCCTGTCCCAGCAGGTCAAGGGCCGGTAAACCCTGTACGTCGCTCGACGTGGTGAGCACTGGCTCGCCACCGAGCAGATCCGCCACGCGGCGGGCCAGCGCGTTTGCACCGCCTTGATGCCCACCCAGCAGGCTGATGGCATACCTGCCTTGTTCATCCAGGACAACGACGGCCG